>CAIXRH010000251.1 GCA_903921785.1 uncultured Pseudomonadota bacterium | reverse complement strand
CCGATCGAGTCGAACGCCCAGACCTCCTTCAACGGGACTCCGTCGGTGTCCCACGCGGTGAGTCTGGCGCCGTCCATCCGCGTCGTTCGACCGGCGGCGATGCAGGCCGCGGCCGCGCGGAGATCCTCCAGCGGGAGGCCCACCGATCGGGCCTGGTTGTTGCCGGTGCCGGCGGGGATCAGGCCCAGCGGCAACCCGGTCCCGGACTGGAGGAGGCCGTTGGCGACCTCGTGAAAGGTGCCATCTCCGCCCATGGCGATGACGCCCGCGAACGAGCCCGCGCGGAGCGTGCGCTCGACCGCGTCCACGGTGCCGCCGTCCGCCAGCGTGGACAGCACCTCAACGGAGATCCCGTTGCCCGCCAACGCTGCGACGGCCGCGCCCGCTCGGCCGGCCGCCTGCCCGGATTGGGCGGACGGGTTCGCAACCAGAAGCCACAGCTCAGGCGACAAGGCTACACCTCGCCGGCGGGCGTGGGGCCGGGCGCGGGACGCCAGCACCCGACGTTCGACACCGGCTGGACCCCGACGAGCATGCCGAGCGACCGGCCGATCGGGAACCTCCCGCCGGATGCATCGGCGAGGCACGCCATCGCGAGCCCAACGAACGCGAGCGTCCGCGGGAGGCCGAACTTCAGCATGGGGAACCCTTCGCTCGCGAGACGGACGCACAGCCGGCAGGGCTGGAGCGCCACGTAGGCGTAGGGAACGGGGAGAGGGAGACGTCCACGACGAACCGTCCGGTTGATGCCTCACGATATCCACGGAACGTGCCACGTAAATACAGATAAAATCGCTGCCGTTCATCTAGAAAAACAATCATTGGTTTTCCCATGGTCATGCAACGGATCTTCACATTGGTCGGTGGGGCCTCCGGCGTCCATGTTCCCTCCACGCGGCGGGTGCCATCACCCCCCGCACTCGCGGAGCAACCCATGTTCAAAACTCGGAAGACCGTTTTCCCCCACCGCATGATCGTTCGTTGCGCGTCGCCCTCCAGGGGCCCGTCGTCCTGCGTCCCGCCGCCGCCAGCCGACTCATCGCCGCCCCGCGGACGGGCCGTTGCCGTCTGACTCGCGGTTCGGCACCCACCTCTCGACCGACGGCGGAGCTGCCCGATTGCGGCGCCACGCACGTCGTAAGACAGAACAATCCATACCTTCCCGTTCCTGCCCCGACCCATCACCTGGAGTCCAAAATGAACCTCACCATTCAACTGCCCCATGCCGCCGATGCCACCACCGCCCGCGACCATGCGGACCGCGTCGTCCGCTTCGCGCTCACCCGGTTCACGGGTGCGATCTCCGCGGTCCGTCTGCGCCTCGTGGACGAGAACGGTCCGCGCGGCGGCGTGGATCAGCGGTGTCGCGTCCAGGTCGTCCTTCGGACGGGGGACGTGCTGAGCGTCGAGGCGGTGGGCAGCGACGCGTTCGCGGTGATCCACCAGGGATGCGCTCGCATGGCGCACAGCGTGGCGCGGCGCCTGTCCCGGCTCAGCGCCCGCCGACTCGGGCCGCCCCCTTCGGGGACGTGATCGATTGATCTCATCCCCAGATAGACTGAGCCTATGTCGATCCCGGTCTGGTTGAACTACCACCACCTGCAGTACTTCCACGCGACGGCCCGCGACGGCAGCATGACCGCCGCCGCGAAGAAGCTGCGGCTCGCCCAGCCCACGTTGTCCGGGCAGATCAAGCAGCTCGAGGACATGCTCGGGGAGCCCCTGTTCACCCGGCGGGGGCGGCGCCTCGAGCTCACGGAGGCGGGGCGAACGGTCTACCAATACGCCGATGAGATCTTCGGGCTGGGTCAGGAGCTGATCCAGGCGGTTCACGGGAGGCCCGCGGGTCGGCCTCTCCGCTTCGCCGTCGGCGTGGCCGACACGCTCCCGAAGCTCCTCGTCTATCGACTCCTGGAGCCGGTGATGCACCTCGAAGGGGGTGCCCGCCTGGACATCCGGGACGGCGACGTGGCTTCGCTCCTCCCCGAGCTCGCCGCGCACCGGCTCGATCTGGTCCTCAGCGACGCGGCGCTCCCCTCGGGGAGCGGAATCCGTGCCTACAGCCACGCCCTTGGGGAGTGCGGGGTCACGTTCTTTGCGCAGCCCGACGTGGCCGCGCGGCTCCAGGCCACGTTCCCCCGCAGCCTCGACCGCGCGCGCATGCTCCTGCCGGCCCAAGGCACCGCGCTGCGCCGGGGCCTCGACGAATGGTTCGACCGGCTCCACCTCACGCCCGAGATCGTCGGAGAGATCGGAGACAGCGGCTTGATGAAGACCTTTGGCCATGCCGGCGTCGGCGCCTTCGTGGCGCCGACCGCGGTCGCCGAGGAGGTCGGTCGGCAGTACGCCGTCGTCCCGTTCGGCGCGACCTTGGACGTGCGCGAGCGCTTCTGGGCGATCAGCGCAGAGCGGCGGATCCGGCATCCGGCGGTCACGGCGGTCGTCGATGGCGCACGGACACGGTTCGCCTGACCAGACGGGTTGGGGTGCACCGATCGGCGCGCGCGTGGGGGCATCAGGCGGGCGGCAATCACGGGTTGCGGGCCCAGAAAAACTAGGAAGGCCCGCCCGAATCTCGCGATCCGAACGGGCCTTCACAGGATGGTCGGGATGGCCGAATGGTGATCGAACTTTCTTCCTGAACTCCCGGGGGTGGTCCATTGAGCGGATGCTGGCGTTCGAGGCGGCGGTAGGCGGATGAGCCGTCCTGTCTTTCGGCCGGATAGGGTACCACGCATGGGCGATGTCCCCGCCGACGATCCCCAGGCCGCCTATGAGGCGCTCATCGACGACCTTGTCTCGCGAACGCCGGCGCTCAGCGCGCGCCTCCTGCGGGAGCGCTCCGTCGTGGGCATGCCCGAGGAGGATCGTGCGGTCAACGCGATCGTCGCCCGGCTCAGCGAGGAGGAAAGAGAGGCGTTGGCAGCGTTCCTGGAACGCGAGCGGGCAGGTGCCTTCCATGATGTGCTGGCGGCGTTCACGGAGTGGAGCGATGGCGGACTGGGCCGGTCCTACCAGGGAAAGCAGCTGTGCGTCGGCTACGAAGGCGGGCTTCACCAGGACTACGTCGGGCGTCGAATGGGCTGGGAGTGGCCACCGCGGGGGCGCTGAGGGCCCCTACTTGCAGGTATGTTCAAGAATACTTAACATATCTGAGTGCAGCCCGACCGTGCCGCCCTCTTCACCGTAGCCTCCGCCCAGGTGGGCTACTTCACCACGGACCAGGCCGCGGAAGCCGGCTACTCCCGACCGCTACTCGCCCATCACCTGCATGCCGGGCGAATTGTCCGCATCCGGCGAAGCGTGTACCGCCTCGTGGAGTACCCGGCCGGCGAGCACGAAGACCTCGTCGTCGCGTGGCTGTGGAGCAAGCAGATCGGCGTGTTCAGTCACGAGACCGCGCTCGCCCTCCACCAGCTCTCCGACGCGCTGCCCGCCCACCTGCACCTGACTCTCCCCGCCTCGTGGGCGCGGCGACGGCTCGTGGTTCCAGAGGGGCTTCGCCTCCACTTCGCCGATGTCGCCGATGCCCAGCGAGCATGGGTGGGCCCTGTCCCGGTTACCACCCCGATCCGGACCGTCCGCGACTGTCAGGCGGCCCACCTCCCGCCAGACCTCGTGGCCCAGGCCGTCCGCGACGGCCTCGCGCGTGGGCTGTTCTCGCGGGGTGACGTCGCGGGTTTCGACGCATGACCCGTTCCTACGCCACCCCGTTGGCCTTCAAGGCTGCGCTGGAGGCTCGCCTGCACGAGCGCGCCGCGCGCCAGGGCAGGTCGCTCAACCGCGTTCGCCAGCTTCTGGTCATGGAGCGCTTCCTCGCCCGCGTTTTCCCTGCCATCGGGTCGGCGGTGCTGAAGGGCGGGTTGGTGATGGAGCTCCGCCTCGACCGGGCGCGCGCCACGAAGGATGTAGACCTCCGCGTCTCCGTCCGAGCGGACGAACTCCTCGACCGTCTCCAGGCTGTCGGCCGCCTCGACCTCGGGGACTTCCTGGTGTTCGAGGTCCGAACCGACGCGACGCACCCCGTCATCGAGGCCGACGGCCTCCGCTACGACGGGCAGCGGTTCCGGGCGGAGGCGCGCCTCGCCGGGCGACCGTACGGGTCGGCCTTCGGGGTCGACATCGCCCTGGGCGAGCCGGTCGTGGGAACGCCTCAGGAACTCGAGGGGAGCGACACCCTCGCGTTCGTAGGGGTGTCCCCGCCGCGCTTCCGCGTCTACCCGGTGGCGACGCACATCGCCGAGAAGCTCCACGCCTACACGGTACCCCGCCCGCGCCCGAACTCGCGGGTGAAGGACCTGCCGGACATCGCCTTGCTCGCCGAGGCCGGCGCGCTCGACGCATCCAACCTCGCCCAGGCCATCGCCGAGACGTTCGCGCACCGGGCGACGCATCCCGTTCCGGCGCGGCTCCCGGACCTGCCGGAGGCTTGGGCGCCCGTGTACGCGCGGATGGCCGAGGAGGAGGACCTGCCGTGGGCCGACCTCACGCGCCTTGGCGACGCCGTGCGCGCGTTCCTGGACCCGGTGCTCGCGGGGGCGGGTGGCGTCTGGGAGCCCGCCGCGTGGCGGTGGATGGACGATGAGCCCTGACGGGATTCGAACCACGAAACGCCGGTTCAACCTCGTTCACGCTGCTCGGGTTCGCGGCGCCCGTCGCCCTGCCGAACCGCCAAAAACCAAGAAGGCCCGCCCGAATCTTGCGATTCCGGCGGGCCTTCGCAGCAGTGGTCGGGATGGCCGAATGCTTATCGAACCTGGTGGCTGGATCCGAGGGGGTGGGGCACCGAGAAGATGCTGGCGTTTGAGGCGGCTGCGGCGCCTTGATTGCAACCCGCTGGTCACTCCACGGGTGTGAGGTCGATCGCAGCGTAGTTCCCGCTGCCGCAAGGCTCCAGCACGAAGTTGAGGATCAGCTCCAACGACGCGAGCTCCCCCAACGGCTGGATCACCGGCTCCGGGTCCTCAGGGGGCCGGGTGCAGTCCATGGCGACGGCCGCCTCGGCCAGCGCGTCGTCCACCCAGGTCGGCATCGTGCCGGTGAGCCCTTCAGTGTCGCCCCAGCCGACCACGACCAGCGCGGGGTCGACCGCCACCAGCTCCACCGCGCCCGCCACCACGAACGCGCCGTCCGCCGACACGACGGTGATCTGCCCGTTCACCGCGACGGAATCCCGCAAGAGCGTCCCGTTGAGGTATTCTTGGCGGAACACCGCCTCCGGCTCCATCAGCGCCGAGATCGTGAACGGGCCCGACTGGGCGAGCTGATCCGACCACGAACCCGGTCCGAAGTCGCCGTCCGCCGCGGTGAGCGCGGCGTCGTAGGCGGTCGTCGGCGCCTGATCGAGCACCTCCTGTGGCGTGAAACCCAGCGGGCTCACCTCGTCGAGCGCGAGCGGCGTCTCGACGACCTCCCGGTTGCCCACGAAGTCCATCTCCCCCGTCTGCCCTCCACATCCACCGGCGAGGACGAGAAGCAGGACACCGCGCATCGAGGACTCCGAATCTGTGGTCAGCGTACCAGCGCTTCGGCGGGGCGGCCATCGAGCTATGCTGCGAACGCGCAGATACCGTCCGGCAGATCGGGCCCACCGCGCGCGAGTTCGCAGCATGGACTTCGACACCACCGGACGAGAGCTGCTTCGGGCGCTGCGTGGCGAGCGCTCCCAGCTCGCGTTGAGCCGCCGCCTCGGGTTCAAGACCAACGTCGTCTACACCTGGGAGGCGGGGCGTCGCTCGGCGCCGTTCAGCGCGTTGTGGCGGGTCGCCGGAAGGGTGGGCGTCGGGCTCGACGAGGTGCTCGCCCGCTTCCTGACCGTGGTCCCCTCGTCGCTCTCCGCGGAGACCATCGAAACGGACGCCGGCTGCGCCGCGTTCCTCCGCGAGCTGCGCGGCGAGCAGCCCCTCCTGGCGCTCTCGGAGGCGACGGGCTTCAGCCGGCACGCCCTCTCCCGATGGCTCAGTGGCCGCGCTGCTCCCACGCTCGGCCAGGCGCTCGCCTTCATCGAGGCGGCGACACACCGCGGGCTCGACTTCGTCGCCTGCTTCGTGGACCCCGCCGCGCTCCCGTCGACGAGCGAACCATGGCGCGTCCTGACCGCCCGCCGCACGATCACGTTTGACCACCCGTGGTCGCCAGCGGTGCTGCGGGCGCTGGAGCTGACGGAGTACCGTGCCCTTCCCGAGCACGTCACGGGGTGGATCGCCGCCCGGCTCGGAATCCCGCTGGCGGAGGAGGTGCGGTGTCTCGACGCACTCGTCGACGCCGGGCTGATCCGGCGCGAGGGAGGGCACTTCGTTGGCCTCGCGGTCACGGTCGACACCCGCCCGGGCCCCGAGCTCGCGCGGCGCGCGGTGAAGCGGCACTGGGCGCAGGTTGGGGTGGAGCACCTCGCGGCAGGGAGCCCGGGGCTCTACTCGTACAACGTCATCGGCGTCTCCCGGGCCGACCTGGCGCGCATCGAGGCGCTGCACGCCGCCTACTTCAACGACCTCCGCGCGATCGTGGCCGGGTCGGAGCCGGTGGAGTGCGTGGCGGTGGTGAACCTGCAGGTGTTCGAGTTGAGGTCGGGGTGAACGACCAGCCGGCTCACCGTCCGCAGCGGAGGCTCGCGGCGTCGTCGCCCCTCCGCCGGATCGGCGCTACACTTCCTCCATGTCCCTCCCGCTCCACGTCGTCACCACCGAGGCCATGGCGCTCGATCCCGCCGACCGGCTCCGCCTCGCGGCCGAACTGCTCGACAGCGTCGAAGAGCCCGCGGACGCTGGTTGGGCCACGGCGTGGTCCGCGGAGCTCGACCTGCGGGTTGCCGAGGCAGAGCGAACCGGGGACGAGGGCCGTCCGTGGGACGACGTTCGCGCCGACCTCCTCCGTGACCTCGCCCGGCGGTGAGCGCTCCACGCCTCCTCGCACCAGCCGAACGCGAACTACGAACGGCGATGCGCTGGTACGAGTCGAAGCGCCCAGGCCTTGGCGCCGAGTTCCTCGGTAGTGTTCACGGCGTCATGGTCCGGATCGGCGAGGCGCCCGAGCGGTTTCCCGTGTGGGCGGACAATCCTCACTTTCGGCGGGCCGTGGCCGTCCGCTTCCCCTACGTGCTGTTCTTCCACATTGTCGGCGACGAACCCGTCGTAGTGGCGGTTGCCCACTCGAGCCGGCGCCCGGGCTACTGGCTGGAACGAACCCAGAAAAACGAGGAAGACCCGTAGGATCTGGCGATCACTACGGGTCTATTCGGTGTGGTCGGGGTGGCCGAATGCGTATCGAACTTGGTGGCTGGATCCGCAGGGGTGGGGGGGCGAGAAGATGCTCGCGTTGCAGGGAGCCGGCACGACATGAGCCAACCGGCGGCCCGGCGCGGAACGAAGACCGGCGACCGGCGAACCCGTGTCGGACCGACCTTGTCGACGCGCGGTTGGCGCTCGACGGATTCTGCTCTCTCCCTCCGCGGTAGGGGGTCCCGGACCCGGCCGCGGGGGGCACCGCTCTTCACGGTGTGGGGGCCAGCCGCGTCCACACGGCGGCGAGTTGGGCTTGCTCCGCCTCGCTGAGATGGCCGAGGAACTCGCGACGGACCAGCGCGACGTGTGCTTCGGCCGCGGCCTCGAAGTGCGCCCGGCCTCCGGTCGTGAGCACCGCGTAGGCCCCACGCGCGTCCTCCGGCGCTCCCTCGCGAGCGACGTGCCCCGCTTGGACCAAACGGTCGACCGCGCGGCTCACTCCGCTGGGAGAGAGCAGATTGCGCGCGGCGAGCTCCTGCAGCCTGAGCCGACTCTCGGGCGCGAGGTACAGCCGCAACAGAACCTCGAACTCGGCGTGCGTCACTCCGAAGCGACGGCGCAGGTCGTCGTCGATGAGGCGGAAGAGTCGGGCCTGGGTGGCGATGAACCCGCCCCAGGCATCCCTCTCGCGCTTGGTGAAGAAGTCTGGCACCGCCTCTACTTGACAAGGCGGGGGCAGCACGTCAATGTAGTTGCATGCACACGCAACTAAATATCCTCCCGAAGCGCGTCCTCGTCCTCGGCGCTTCGGGTGGGGTCGGCGGGTTCGCAGTCCGTTTCGCCGCCGAGCGGGGGCACCAGGTCACGGCGGTCGCACGCGGCGATCTCGCGGTCCCCCCGGGAGTGTCGCTCCTGCGCGGCGACGTGACGCAGCCCGACGTCATCGACCGCGCCGTACGCGGCCAGGACGTGGTGCTGTGCGCGCTCGGCATCCGAAGGAAGAATCATCAGAACCCGTGGAGTCCGCTCGCGTCTCCGGCAGACTTCACCGAGGCGACGGCACGAAGCCTCGTGTCCGCCATGCGCGAACACGGCGTGCCGCGGGTGATCGCCGTGAGCGCGGCCGGCGTAGGCGATTCCGCCATCGGGCTCAACCTGATGATGCGGTTCATGATCCGGTTCACGAACGTGGGGGCGAACTACCGGGACCTCGACGGGATGGAGGCGGTGTACCGGGAGAGCGGTCTGGACTGGTGTTGCGTCCGTCCGACCGGGCTCAAAGACGGCCCGGCCACAGGCTCCGTGGCCTCCATCCCGGACTTTCCGTTCAACGCCTGGATTTCCAGAGCGGACGTGGCGAAGTGGATGGTGGACCATCTGGAGACCGATTTCAGCCAAGCGCGAACGCCGATCATCACGGAGGCCCGCTCGTGAGCGCCACCCCGAAGACCGCGGTGGTCACCGGCGCTACCGACGGGATCGGACGCGCGGCGGCGGTCCGGCTCGCGCGCGGCGGCTGGCATGTCGTGGTCGTCGGGCGGAACCAGGAGCGCTGCGCGGACGCCGTGCGCAGCATCACCGCCTCGGGCGGCTCCGCGGAGGCTGCGGTCGCCGATCTCGCCGTGATGGCCGACGTTCGGCGTGTCGCGGACGCTGTGCGCGCCAGGCACGCTCGCCTCGACGCGCTCGTGCTCAACGCCAACGCGATCACCCAGGAGCGCCGACTCACCTCCGAGGGGTTCGAGGCGAACCTCGCCGTGGGGTACCTCGGCCGAGCGCTCCTGCAATGGCGCCTGGAGGCGCTGCTCGCGGAAACGCCCGGCTCGCAGGTGCTGACCGTGGTCGGCCTGGATCACGTCCGGATGGACCTCACCGACCCCCAGTTGGCCCGCCAGTTCACGGCTCGGAAGGCGCTGATGCGGTGGCAATGGGCGGTCCAGATGCTCGCGCGGGAGTCGAACCGTCGCGGCGCATGTCCCGTCAACGTGTTCATGCCCGGCCTCGTGAAGACGAAGATCCTCGCCAACGAACCACAGCCGATGCGAGCCCTGGTGCAGGTCGCGAATCTGTTCTTCGGCATCCCGGTCGAACGTTCCGCCGAAGAGCTGAGCTCCGTACTCGAGCGCGTGGCGACCGCCGGCATCCGGGACGGGTACTTCTCACGCACAGTGCTCAAGCCGCCGCGTGACCTGCGCTCGAAGCCCGAGGACGGCGCCGAACTGTGGTCCTGGACGGAGGCGACCCTCCGGCCGTGGCTGTGAACGGCTCGTCGATGACGCGCGCCCCGAGGCGTGGTCCCCTTCGCCGCGGGAGGAGGCAGGTTGATCGGCCCCGGGCGGCGCGGAACCCTGACGGGACTCGAACCGCGAAACACAGGTTGAACCTCGATCAGCGCAGCCGTGCTGTCGAGCATCTCGCCCCATCGAACCCCCAAAAACCAGGAAGGCCCGCCGAATCTCGCGATTCTGACGGGCCTTCACATGGTTGGTCGGGGTGACAGGATTCGAACCTGCGACCTCTTGGTCCCGAACCAAGCGCTCTAGCCAGGCTGAGCTACACCCCGATCGGCCCGCACATCTATGCGCCCGGGTCCCGCGCGTCAAGGCGCGTCACCGCTGCGGCCGCGGCGCCGCCCCCGGTTGACGCACGCGGCGCCTGTGGTACAGTCCCCGGATGGAATCCGAGCCCCAACTTCCGTCCTCGTCCCGTGGGATCCTCGCGGAGTTCTGGCACTTCCTCCTCCACGAGAAGGTGTGGTGGATGACGCCGATCGTGGTCGTGCTCGTGCTGATGGTGGCGTTCATCCTCTTCGCCGAGGCCGCGCCCGTCCTGCCGTTCATCTACACGCTCTGAGCCGCACGCCGATCCGCTCCGAGCGGCCCGAACGCCCGCGGAGCCATTCTCGCCGACGACGGCCGCTCGACCTCGGCGTGGCCGGCCGGCAAGGCGTCGGCTCGACCACCACCCCCTTCACCCCCCGAACATCCGGGCGAAGTGGAAGGTGGTCTGCTTCTTCCACCACGACCAGTGGTGCGCGCTCTCGCTGCCCCAGATGTCGCGGATGTGGGGGATGCCCTTCTCGCGGAAGACGTCGCACAGCGCGATCGTCTCTTCGATGCAACCTTCTTCCCACTTCCCGGTGCCGCAGACCATCGTGAGGTGCGTCTGCCGGACCCGCGCCAGGGCCTCCCCGGTGAGGTTCGGCACGAAGTGCAGCGGGTTGTCGAAGTAGACCTCAGGGCCGTTGTAGCCGCCGAGGAACTGGCTGATCTCGTAGCGGCCGCTCATGCAGAGCGCCCGGTCGAAGGTCTCGGGGTGCTTGAGCGCGAAGAGCGCGGCGTAGAGGCCGCCGAGGGAGCAGCCGACCGTGGCGATGCGGACGTTGGGCAGGTTGCAGTCCCGACGGATGGCGGGGACCATCGTCTGGAGGATGAACCGCTCGTACTGGTGGTGCTTCGCGATCTTCTCGGCGCCCGAACCCGCCTTGGTGAACGCCTCGGAGACGTTGGACTCCGGGCAGTAGAGCTTCACCTTCCCCGCGCGGAGGAAGGGCTCGAGCGCGTCGATCATCCCCTCCTTCTGCCACTCATGCGCGAAGCCGGCGGCGCTCGGGAAGACCAGCACCGGCACGCCCCACCAGCCATACCGCCAGACGTGAACGTCCCGGCCCATCGCCTCGCTGGGGAGGCGCTCGTAGGTCCCTTCCATGCTCACGTCTCCGAGAGGTTCTGGCCGAGACCGAGCTGCTCTTGCCGGGGCTCGAAGTTGTTGGGGTCCCAGCAGCGGCGACAGCGGGCTTCGTACGCGTCGGATTCGCCGACGAGGAAGCGGGCGTCCCGGTTGACCACGCGCTGGCTGCGATCCGCCGGGTTGCCGCAGACCATGCAGATCGCGAGGTTCTTGGTGATGTACTCAGAGACCGCCAAGAGCTGCGGCAGCGGCTCGAAGGGCACGCCGCGGTAGTCCATGTCCAGGCCGGCGACGATCACCCGCCGGCCCTCGTTGGCGAGGCGCTCCACGATCTCCACCAGCTCGGGGCCGAGGAACTGCGCTTCGTCCACCCCGACGACCTGCGCCTCCCCCACGAGCCCCGGGATGTCGGTGGCGCGCTCCACCTGGAACGACCGCATCCGCTGCCCGGAGTGGGAGCCGACGCTGTCCTCCGCATAACGGTTGTCGATCCCTGGTTTGAACACCACGACCCGCTGCCGCGCGAACTGCGCGCGCCGCAGGCGACGGATGAGCTCCTCGGTTTTTCCCGAGAACATGCATCCGGTGATGACTTCGATCCAACCGACGCCGACTGGCTGAAGAGAGGGGGTCATCCGAGCGGTAGGGCCTCGCCGCCCTCAACGTACCAGCGCAGCACGGGCGGCGCAGCCCCCCCCGCGGATGCGAACGAACGAACGCCGAGATCGCCGGGGCGAAGCGGCGCCCCCGCCCAGGGGTTGAGGAGCGCCTGCACGCGCGCCTCCAGGGGCGAGGCGGGATCGCGGTCCACCAGGGCGAGGCCGCTGAAGGTGCGGTACAGCGGGTCCTGGAAGGCACAGGGGCCGCCCTGCTCGCCGAACTCGTACTCGGTGACGCCGTCGGCGGTCATCGTGCAGGACGGGCGGCCGTAGAGGAAGTCCCGGAGATATCCATGGTTGATGCTCCACGGCTGGTCGGAGACGCACGCCACAAGGAGCGGCATCTCGCGCGCGGGGCCGGCCACGTGGCGGTCCAACTCGTTGACCACCCGCGGCTCCAGGACCTCCATCGCCCGGTGGGCCACGAAGGGCCCGAGCGCGAACGCCAGCGGCGACTGGCGGCCCTTGGCCTTCTCCCCGGTGAGGCAGAACTCCAGGGCCACCCGCTCATCTTCGTAGGCGGCGTAGCGGCCTTCCCACGCGCCGCTGCCGACCTGGCCGAGCCACATCTCCAGCGCGCGACGCACGGGCTCCGGGTCGAGATCGTGGGGGAGCCAGCGCCGGATGAGCACCACGAACCGGTGGCGCGAGGCCACCCGGGAGAGCGCTTCCACGAGCCGCTGCCGCGTCTGCTCGTCGCCACCGGGGCGGGTCTGGTGGAGGAACGACACCACCGACACCACCGAGAGCCGCCCGTCGGGCCGCTCCATCTCGATGCGCGGCCCGGCGCCCACGAGCCCCCGCAGCTTCCATCCCTGGCCGGCCAACATCCCCAGGGTGACCACCTCGGCGTACCCTTGGAAAAACCGCCGATTGTCCAACGAGGACAGCAGGTCGCGAGCGCGGCCGGCGTAGACCGGCCCGATCCGCTCCACCGCCGCACGCAGCGCGGAACGCACCTCATCCCCGTCGGGAGCGCAAACCTGCTTGAGGTAGCTGTGATCGGCGCCGGGCATCCGGGTCATGTCTCGAACCAGGCGCTCGGACCAAATCGGCATTCCAGGCGGTTCCCTCAAAAGGCGGCGGCGTCTAATCAAAAACCGGGCTTCCGACAAGCCGGTCGAACGCCGTAGCCGCCCCTCCACCGGTCAGAATGCGTCATCATCCGCGGGATCGACGCCGCTGGCGTACGTCTCGACGGCGTACACGGTGGCCTCCCGGCTGTCGATCTCGGCCGGACGCCACACCGTGTCGCGGGCCAGGGGGGAAACCCAGGCGTAGCGGGGGACGTCTTCCCCGGCCCACCACTGCACGAGCGCGTCGGACTCCGCGAGCCCCACCGACTCGGTCTCGTCGGCGCCGCTGCGGTTCATCACGGAGAGGTGCACCTGCCCCGCGTCCAGCAGCTGGTTCACGACGACGACCTCCGGGCCCGGACCGCTCGTCGCCGCGCGGGTGAGCTGCGCGATGTACGCGTCGTCTTCCGGAGGGCGTTCCGGGTGGGTCGGCGCGTCCGCCCATACGTGGAAACGCCCAACCTTGGTGGTGGAGGCCGCCTCGGGGCCGGTGAGGTGGAGGTCGAGGTCCGCGCCGCTGGTCCAGGTGAGGGACGCCAGGAAGCGGCCGGGCTCCTGGAGCGGGGCGATCGTGGCGGTGACGCCCGCGCCCGACGTGCCCGTGAACACCGGGAAGCGGGTCCCCGCCCACCCCGCGCTCGGGGACACGTACACGGTGTAGACGCCGGGCTCATCCACCAAAACCCCGAAGGAGCCGTCGCTGGCGGTGGTGAAGCTCGACACGGACGCCGCGCCGATCGACGCGTTCCACCCCCGCTGCACCACCCCCGCCAGCCCGCCCACCGGCGCCCCCGACGGGTCCACCACGGTGCCGTGGAGCGAGCCCGCCGACGCGCTCTCATCCAGACGCACGCACGCCAGCGGGCGGTCCACCGACTCCCAGTCCTGCCCCGGCCCGCCGCGGAGCGTGGCCGTCTCTGGGTTGAGCAGGTTCACCTCCCACTCCGCGGCGCCGTCTGCGAGGCCGTCGGCGGTGATGGCCGCCCGCAGCACGTTGCCGTTCGCCTCCGTGGCGTACACCGGGAACGCCCAGCGCCCGTCCTCCCCCGACGTCACCTCGCCGATGAGGTCCCCGGCGCCGTCCACGAACGTCACCGCGGCTCCGGCGATCGGCTCCCCGTCGGCGCCCGCCACCGCACCGGACGCCGCCACCACGAAGCCCTCGACGCCCGCCGGCACGCACCCTCCCAGCGGGAGGAAGCACGCGCCGAAGAGGGCCGAGCGCCCGCCGAGGCTCACCGCCGACGCCGCCGGGCCAACATCCCCGCCGTCAACGCCGCGAGCGCCACGCTCGGCGCCGCACCCGCGCCCGAGCAACCGCAGCCGGGGGCCTGGTCCGCGCGCACCGCACCGCCGCCATAGGTGTTGTCGGCGCCGTTGTCCCCGAGGTCCTTGGCCTCATCCGCCTCCCAGAGCTCAAAGCCAGCCGGATCGTCGTGGATGTTGGTGGCGTCGACCCAGAGGGCGGCCAGGCCCGCCACGTGGGGCGCAGCCGCGCTGCTTCCGGTGAACGCCTTCTCCCCGAGGGTCTCGGTCGACACGTCCGAAGGACCCACGAAGTCTGGCTTCACCCGCCCGTCTTCGGTGGGGCCGCGGCTGGAGTAGTCGGCGATGGTGTCGTCCACCACCGCGCCGATGGCGAGGCAGGAGAGGCAGTCGCCGGGGAGGCTCAGCGTGCTCACGTTGGTGAGCTCTGTCGTGTCGAGCCCGTGGGCGTTGTAGAGCCAACCGGACAACCCCGAGACATCGGTACCAGGCTCCGCGTAGACCGCGGCGTAGATGTTCTCGCCGCAGTCGGAGACGCTCACCTCCTCATAGGGGTCGTCGTCGCCGTTCTGGGGGGTCTCGGACCGTCCACACTCCCGCTCGGTGTCCGCATCGAAGACGACGAGGTCGAGGTCGGTGGCCGCCGCGCCGAAGGGTTCGCTCCATCGGAAGCTCACCCGCACGCGGCCGTTCGGAGCGCTCCCGCGGATCGCGTAGTGGTCGCCGATCTCGATGTACTGAGTACCGGAGACGTTCGCGAGCTCCCCCACCCGATACCGGAGGTTCTCATTGCCCGCCGCGCCAATGTAGATGATCCCCGCCTCCACCATGGCGTCGGCGGAGCGGCTCAGCGTGCTCGATCCATCCAACGACCAGGTGTTGTCGAAGCCGACGGAGGCGTTCACCACGTCCACCTGGGCGTCCAGCAGGGTCTGGAGCCCCTCGCCGAACTCCACGTCGGTGCCGAAGCTCACCAGGTTCAAGGTGGCGTCCGGGGCGAAGTCGTGCACCACCTCGGCCACCGCGGTGCCGTGGTCGCTGGACTGGGCGGCGCCACGGGAGAGGTCGGAGTCCACCGCCTCGGGGAGCTCGCTGCCGAGGAGCCCGTCGTAGCCGTCGAACCCCACGTCGAGGATGCCCACGGTGACGTCGGTGCCGGTGTACGGACCAGTCTGGTGCCAGTCCTGGAGCATCGTCTTTTCGTAGCCTTCGCTCACGGTCTCCTTGGCGGACGGTCGGAAGGGCTGGCGGACGTGGGCCACCTCCGGCGCGGCGGCCAGCTCTCCGAGGCGGGCCACCGGGATGCGCACCTGGAGGAGGTCGGCGTGGCGGGCCTCCACATCGAGGCCGAGGCGTTCGGCCAGGGCGTCGCCCGTCGCAGCGTCGCGCAGCACGACCACCACCTGTACGTCCGGGGCGAAGTCGGGGTGGGACTGGACGAAACGCGAGAAGCGGTCTTCCTCCGCCGATGCGTGCCACGCCTCGGCCAGTGGACCGGTGAGGCGGGCTTCGGGGGTGGAGGGGTCCACCGGCCGGGCGAGGCCGGCCGCGACGAGCAGCAGGATCATCCGCCCTCCGTAGCCGATTCCCACGCCGAACGCGCTCGCCGACGCCTCAACAACCTTCGCCGAAGCGCGCCGGACCCCCGCTCGACAAAGGCGGAGCCTCCGCGCGAATCATCGCGCGGGGCCCTACAAGTAGCTCGGAGAGTCCCCCCCGCCTGGCCCTGACCGCAAGAGATGGAGGAGACGCTTGACGTGCCGGTTCGAAGCGGGGTCGGGGGGGACCAATTCGAGTCGTGAAGGGAGCATAGGATCAACTCCCGCGACCCGCAAGCGTTTCTTGGAGATCGGATCGTGCAACGCACAATTCGCTCACGTCCGACGCGCTCAAAGGCGGGATCCCCGCCCGGCCGTTTGGCCCGATCACTCCCAGTTGTCGTCGCGAGAGCGCTCCACAAGCTCGTTCACCGCCCGCGTAGCAACGCCGGAGAGTGGATTCTCCTCTTGCTCCGTCAATAGCCACGCGGTCGGGTCGGAGAGACGCAGCGGGAGGTTCGGCACGTTCTCCGATCCCAACCGGCTCCACGTCTCCCCGGGGTTGAGCCGCACCCAGCGCGCCCCCGCCGTCTGGAGCGCCTCGCCGAGGCCGTAGACGTGGGGATGGTCGCCGAGGCCGTAGAGCACGTGGTCGGTCTCGCTGGCGAGGAGGAGGAACGGCAGGTCCGGGAAGCGGGCGATGGCGGCGGGGGCCGCGCGGGCGGCGTCGCGCTCCGCCCAGAAGGCGGCGGACTGGGTGGTGTCGTCCCAGTCGGGATGGAGGCCGGCCGCTACAAAGGCCTCGGCGAGCGTCGGGGAGCCGGCGTTGAGGCCGGTGGACGGGTCGGTGGGGGCGTGTTCGTGCACGTCGGCGTCGGTGCAGGCGTGGTCGCCGTCGACGTCGAAGCAGGGCCCGTTCTGCACGAGCAGCTCCACCCCGGGGCGGAAGGGGCAGCTCACCCCCGAAGCCGCGCCGAAGGTGCAGGAACCTTCGGCGTACAGCGCCTCCGAATTGCCGTGCTCCATGTCCACAAAACCCGCGCCCGCGGGTGTCTCCCAGAGAACCACCCCGACGGGCTCGGGGACGTCGAGCGTCGTGTCCCCCAGCGTGGCCATCACCAGGTTTCCCCCGTTGCTCTGCGCGAAGACGAGCCGGGTGGAAGGGTCGGCGATGGGCGCCCGGTCGACCACCGCGCAGTCCTCGGTGTCGTGGTCCTGCCCAGCGGCGTAGCGGAGCGCAGCGGCGACGGCGGCTCGCCCCTGGGGCCCGCGAAGATCGTCGCCTCCATCCCCCCATTCGGCGTCGGCGAGCGCCACGCGGAGCGTCACCACGCGATCGAGGGTGGTGTGCTCCCCCCCGGGCAGGACCGCCGGGTCCCAGGCGCCGAAGACCTGAACGACAACCGGCGCTTCCTCCAACGCGTCGTGCGGCACCACCAGCTGCGCCGCGATCGTGCCCTCCTCGGCCGCGAGCCGCAGGCTGTGCA
Organism: uncultured Pseudomonadota bacterium; assembly: GCA_903921785.1. Taxonomy (GTDB): domain Bacteria; phylum Myxococcota_A; class UBA796; order UBA796; family SXON01; genus SXON01. The sequence continues at coordinate 27,078 of CAIXRH010000251.1, read as the reverse complement.
CTCCCCCGACACCGATGAGCGCTTCGCAGCGGGAGGGCTCCGGCGGAGAAGTGGAGGCACAACCGGCCACGACCACGCTGACCAGGGCGCCAACGACCCACGGTGCCCCATACGAGGCCTCAGGCGCAACGACCGTCACCGTTGGGTCCAAGCGCTGGCGGCCGGGGCGAGCGCGCCCAGCTCGGCGCCCCAGCCCGCCACGAAGCCCTCCGGCGGCGGCGCGAGCACCTCCAGCCGCGCGCCCCGGAACGGCCACGGCAGCACCAACCACCACGCATGGAGCCCGAGAGACGCGGCGTTCGGCCCCCCGTACGCTTCGTCTCCCCAGATCGGCGCCCCGCTCGCCGAGAGGTGGGCCCGAACCTGGTGCGTGCGCCCGGTGAGCGGCTCCACCTCCACCAGGGCGTGCCCGTCGTGGCGCGCCCGGACCGTCCAGCGGCTCTCCGCAGGGCGCCCGCGACCGATGGCCACCCGCCCGCGCGCCCAGTCGCCAAGCGGGAGGGTACAACGCCCCGTCTCCGGCAGCGGCCCGACCACGTGCGCGAGGTAGCCCTTGGCGGCCACGCGGTCCGCGAACGCGGCGTTCACCGCCCGTAACCCCTCCTCGTCCCGCGCGAGCACCAGGACCCCGGTGGTGTCGGTGTCCAGGCGGTGGCAGACCCGCAGGCCGGTCTCGCTCGCTACGCTCGGCCCGCCCCCGCGCGGGGGCTCGGTGGGCAGGCCCGCCGGCTTGTCCACCACCACGAGGTGTCGGTCCTGGTAGAGGATGGGGAGCACGTCACGTTACTAAGCGCCGCAACATGCCCGTGCTCCCCCTGCCTGTCGAGTCCCTCACCTGGCGGGTGCCCGAGGGTGCCTTGCCCTTCGCCTCCACCGCCGAGGTCAAGCCGCTGGACACCTTCATCGGGCAGGACCCGGCGCTGGCCGCGATCCGCCGGGCGCTGGCGATCCGGGGCCCGGGGTTCAACGTCTTCGTCGCCGGCCCGCGGTCCACCGGGCGGCTCGGCAGCATCGGGAGGATCCTCGCGGAGCTCAACCCGCAGCGCCGCACCGCCTGCGACTTCGTGTACGTGCGAAACTTCCTCGATCCCGCCCGGCCGCGGCTGCTGAGCTTCCCCCCCGGGCGCGGCCTCGCGTTCCGCAAGGAGCTGCTGCGCATCGCCGCGCTGCTCGTCGAGGAGGTCCCCCGGATCCTCAACCGGGACGACGTGCGCACCGCGCGGGACAAGCTCCGCCAGAAGGCCGAGGTCGCCCAGCACAAGGCGATGAGCGCGCTGGAAGAGCACGCGGAGAAGCTTGGCTTCGCCCTCGCCACCTTGGAGGACGAAGAGGCGGGCATGCCCACCGTGCTCTGGCGCCTGCCGCCCGCGCCGCCCAAGCCGGCCCCCAAGGCCGGGGCAAAAGCAGCGCCCAAGCCGCCACCCGTCGACGACGACGAGGAGCTCGAAGACGACGACGAGCCGCAGCTCCTCACCCGCGCCGAGCTCCAGGTGCTCGCCGACGCCCCGGGCATCACCCTGCCCGTGTCCCCCGAGAAGATCGTCGCCCAGTGGGACGCGCTGGAGGCCGAGCTCGCCGCCGCGGTGGACGTGTCGCGCTCCAGCCTGCTCACCGCCCTGCGTTCGGTGAGCGAGGCGGAGGCGGCCGCGGTGCGGGAGGGCGTGGCGCCCATCCTCAAGGACCTCGCCCGGCGGTGGACCGCGGCGCGCACCTGGCTCTCCGAGCTGCTCGACGAGCTGGTGGAGTCGCCCGAGTGGTTCGACGCGGTGGAGCCCGCCACGGAGGCCCTCTTCGCGGCGTTCACCGCCAACCTGATCCACCACGGGCGACGCTCGCGGAAGGCGCCGATCATCAGCGTCACCAACCCCACCTGGGCGCAGGTGCTCGGCGGAATGGAGGGCGAACCCGGCGCGATCGACCACCGGAACATCCGCGCCGGCGCCCTGCTCGACGCCCACGGCGGCTGGATCCTCCTCAACGCCGCGGACCTCCTTCAGGAGCCCGGGGTGTGGAAGGTGCTCAAGCGAGCGCTCGTCAGCGGCGAGGTGGATGTGCAGAACCCGGAGGGCCCCGGCGGCGGCCCCACTGGCCTGCGCCCCGACCCCATCCCGGTGGACGTGAAGGTGGTCCTGGCCGGAGAGCCCGGCATCTACGCCGCGCTCTACTACGGGGACCCCGACTTCCGGAACCTGTTCAAGATCAAGGCCGAGTTCGAAGAAGACGCCGCGATCGTCCCCCAGGTGATCGAAGACTACGGGCGCTTCTGCGCGCGCATCGTGAAGTCCGAGGAGCTCCCCCACTTCAGCCGCAACGCGGTGGCGCGGGTGCTGCGCTGGTCGGTGCGCGAGTCCGGACGGGGCGGGCGCATCACCACGCAGATGGGCACCATCGCGGACCTGCTGAGGGAAGCCGGCTGTGAAGCCCAGGAAGAGAAGGCGAACCTCGTCCATTCCCGCCACGTCGAAGCCGCGCTCGAGTCGCGCCACTACCGCGACGGGCTCGCCGAACGGCGCACGCTGGAGCTCATCCAGGCCGGCGTGGTGAAGGTGAAGACCTCCGGCGAGAGCGTGGGGCGCATCAACTCGCTGGTCGTCTACCACACGGGGGGTCACGACTTCGGGCGGCCGATGTGCATCACCGCCACGGTGGGCGTGGGCCGCTCGGGGATCGTGAGCCTGGAGCGGGAGGTCGGCCTCTCGGGGCGCAGCCACGACAAGGGCGTGCAGATCCTCACGGGGTTCCTCCGCACGCACCTCGGGCAGACGCGCACCTTCGCCCTCGCCGCCGCCGTCACCTTCGAGCAGTCCTACGGGAAGATCGACGGCGACAGCGCCTCCACCACCGAGCTCTACGCCCTCATCTCCGCGCTCGCCGACGCCCCGATCGACCAGGGGCTCGCCGTCACCGGCTCGGTGAACCAGTTCGGAGAGGTACAGTCCATCGGGGGGGTGAACGAGAAGATCGAGGGGTTCTACGCCACCTGCAAGGCCGTCGGCCTCACCGGATCGCAGGGGGTGCTCATCCCCATCACCAACGTGCCCGACCTGTGTCTGGACGACGAGGTGGTGCAGGCCTGCGCCGAAGGCCGCTTCCGCATCTGGGGGATCACGCATGTGTCCGAGGGCGTGGAGCTGCTGATGAAGGCGCCGATGGCGGAGATCCTCGCGCGCTGCGCCGACACGCTGGATCGTTTCCAGGACGTGGCGCGGCTGCAGGGAAGGAAGGAGCGGGTACACAAGGAGTAGGCGGCGGGGGCTTGACCAAGCTGCTGGTCAAGTCTACCGTAGGGGTATGGACCCCGTCTCCGTGTACGACGCCAAGACCCACCTCTCGCGGCTCCTCGACGCGGTGGAGGCCGGCGAGGAGGTGGTCATCACCCGCAACGGACACCCGGTGGCGCGCCTCGTCCGGGCCGAGGCGCCGCCGAGGCGGCGGTTCGGCACGATGCCGGGGGTCGCCACGGTCCGCGCGGACTTCGACGAACCGCTCTCCCTGGACGAGCTGGACTTCGTCCGCCGATGAGGCTGCTGCTCGACACCCACGTCGCCCTCTGGGCGGTGTCCGCGCCCGAGGAGCTGTCCACCGCGGCGCGCGAGGCCATCGTCGGCGCGGAAGCGCTCCATCTGAGCGTGGTCAGCCCCTGGGAATTGGTCATCAAGGCCGCGCTCGGGAAGATCGTGCTCCACCGGCCCGTCGCCGACCTCTGCCGCGAGCTGGAGCGTGAATTCGGCGTCCACAGCCTCCCCGTCGCGTTGCCCCACGTCTTGGAGGTCGGGCGCCTGCCGCCGCACCACGGCGACCCGTTCGACCGACTGCTCCTCGCGCAGGCGCGGGTCGAGGGCCTCACGATCGTCACCCGGGACGCCGTTTTCGCCGAGTACGGGGCGCCGATCGTCCGGGCTTGACGTTGCACCAGCCTTGCACCATCGCGCCCGGTGCGCGCAACGGGCACGGCCTAAGGGGCCGCGATGCTCCTCTTCGTGCCGCTGTCCTTCGCCACGCCGTGGTCCACCACCCTCGCCGACGTCGACCCGGTGCTCCGCCGCAAGATCGACGCCTTGATCGTGGCGCTCACCGCGCAGGGTTTCACCCCGACGGTAAGCAACACCTGGCGCGCACCCGAGGTGCAGGGGCTGCTCCAGCTCGGCGGCCGAGCCACCAAGGCGGGTCCCGGCGAGAGCTGCCACAACCACGTAGACGCCGCTGGGGCGCCCGCGTCCCGCGCGGTGGACCTCTGGAGCCGCCCGATGGACCTTCCGCTGGTGCTCGGCGCCTCGGAACGGCTGGCGGAGGAGGCGCCGTTCTTGCGAGCCCTCGGCGTGGAGGCCCACCGCCTCGGCCTGCGCTGGGGCGGCGACTGGCACGGCCACCCCAGCGCGTGGAACGCCTGGTCCCTCGGCTGGGACCCCGCCCACGTCGAGCTCGGGCGCTGTGGCGGAGGATGAGCGCAAGATGTCGAGGGGCGGGGGGTGCCCCACCGGCTTGCCGCCCGGAAACCTCGGCGGTCGAGGAGCCACGGTCGGCGAAAATGGCGGGGCGGACGCTCGGGGCCGCGGAGGGAGAATGGCCGTCGCGGTGGCCGCCCCCCTTCGCGCGCAGTACCGGCACCTGTATGCCGACCACCCCGTGGCGCTCCGCCCGACCGGCCCTCGCCCGGTTCTTCGGGCCGCTGGAGCCGCCCGCCCTGGACGCGGTCTTTGCCACCCTCGGAGAGCTCGAGTGCCGGCTTCACGCCACCGTGGACACGAGCCGCGGGTTCGACCCGGTGATCACCGTCCCACCGCGGATGGCCGCCACGCCTGCCGAAGCGGTCGACGCCGCGCTCGCGCTGGTCCGGCAGCTCCAGGCCGCCGCGCCGACGTGGCCGCTGGACGCGGCAGCGTGGCACCAGGCCTTGGAATCGGGGCTCGACGGCTGAGGCTCGGATCGCAGCACCCCCGTCCCCTCATCCGGCGCTGCGCGCCACCTTCTCCCGAAGGGAGAAGGGTAGTATTTGCGACACTCAACCACAAACATGTCACGTCGCCGCCCGCCGGCCACGCATCCAACTATCGGGCGTTCCTCGAGACTAAGGCCTACCGCCTAGGGCCTGCAGCCTCGGAGGAGCTCCGTCGCCGCCGCCCGCGCCGCCTCGCCGACCCGCGCGCCGCCAAGCATCCGCGCCAGCTCCTCCACCCGCTCCGCGTCGGTGAGCCGACGGACCGAGGAGACCGTGCGCTCGCCCACCACGTCCTTGCGTACGTGGAAGTGCTGGTCGCCCCAGGCGGCGATCTGGGGCAGGTGCGTCACGCACACCACCTGGTGGTGGCGGGAGACGTCCCAGAGCTTGCGGCCGATGCCCTCGGCCACCGCGCCGCCGACGCCGGTGTCGACCTCGTCGAAGACGTAGGTGCCGACCGGACCGAGCGCCGCCAGCACCCGCTTGACGGCGAGCAGGGCGCGGCTGAGCTCGCCGCCGCTGGCCACCCGGCGCAGAGGCCGCGGCTCCTCGCCCCGGTTGGTGGCGATGAGGAATTCCACCTTGTCCCCGCCGCGGGGCCCGACGCCGGCCTCCGCGACGTCCACCGCCACCCGGGCCTCGCCCATGCCGAGCGAGCCGAGCTCCGCGGTGATGGCGGCGCCCAGCCGCTGCGCTTCGGCGCGGCGGCGGGCCGCCAACCTCGCCACCTGGCGGTCCACCTCGTGGCGGAGGCGGGTGATGCGCTCGTCGAGCTCGGCGAGCTGGTCCACCGCGCCGGAGAGCCCGGAGAGCTCGGCCTCGAGGGTGGCGCGGGCGGCGGCGAGGTCGTCGCCGTACTTGCGGCGGAGCCGACGCACCTCGTGGGCGGACTCCTCCAGGGCAACGAGGCGGCCCGGGTCGGCGCGGAGGTTGCGGAGGTAGCGGCCGAGCTCGGTGGCCACGTCCTCCAGCTCGGCGCGGGCGGCGGCGAGGCGCTCCACCTGGGGGCCGAGGGCGGGGTCGAGCCGGGCGGCGCTCTCGACGTCCACCTCCACGCGGCCGAGGGCGCCGCACACCGCGCCGTCCGCCGCGTACAAGCGGGACTCGGCGCGACCGAGGGTGGCGGCGAGCTGGTCTACGTTGCGGAGGCGGAGGATCTCCGCTTCATCGACCTCCAGGCCGCGCACCTTCTCCAGCTCGGCGAGCTGGAAGCGGAGCCAGTCCGCCCGGTCTTCGCGGAGGGCGGCGCGGAGGGACTCGACGCGGGCGAGCGCCTCGGTGAGCGCCTCCCAGCGGCCGCGCATCTGGTCGGCGTCGGCGCCGAGGCCCGCGTAGGCGTCGAGGTAGCCGAGGTGGGTGACGGGGTCGACGAGGCTGTGGTGTTCGTGCTGGGAGCTGATGTCACAGAGGCCTGCGGCGAGGCGGCCGAGCTCGGAGACGGTGCCGAGGCGCCCGTCGATGTACACGCGGGTGCGGCCCTCGGCCTCCACGACGCGCCGGAGAACCAGCTCGCCGTCGGGGGCCACGTCGGGACCGAGGCGCGCACGCACGGAAGGAGCGCGGCGAAGGTCGAACAACGCCTCGACCTCGGCGCGCTCGGCGCCCGCCCGCACCAGCTCGGGCCGCGCGCGGGCGCCCATCACCAATTGCAGCGCGTCCACCAGGATGGACTTGCCGGCGCCGGTCTCCCCGGTGACGACGTTGAGGCCTTCGCCGAAGGGGACCTCGAGCTCGTCCACGATGGCGAGCTGGCGGATGCGCAGGAGGGTCAGCACGCCGGGCGGCTTATCGCGGCGGCGGGACGGGGGGCCGGGGGGGCGATCACCCGGGCGTGTACTCCACCACGCTGCCGTCCGCGGCGGTGGCGCGGAAAGAGTAGGACAGCGCGCCGGCCTCGGCGCAGTCCGCCACGTCAAGGAGGTAGGAGGAGACCGAGCCGATCCACGCGCCCGCCTCGTCCTCGAACAGGCCCACCCGTGCCACCTCAAGGCTTCCGTCCTTGACCACGGCCTCGATGGTGCTGAAGGTCCCGACCGCGGCCCCCTGGAAGCTGATCTTGCTGACACCAGCGTCCTGGTCCTCGCACGACACCGACGCGTCGGTGATGTCGGCGGGCTCCACCCCAGCGCAGGCGAGGCAAAAAAGGCCGATGAAGAACAGGATGCGGCGCATCGCGGAACGGTATCCTGGAGGGGCCCGGTGGGCCCGCCCCGCCGGAGGGCTGCGTCGCCCGTGCTTGCCGGGCTCGGCGAGGTCGGCGGGTCGGCCGCCGGCCTCGCACCGGGGCGAGCGACTCGGGGGGTCGGCCACCTTCCGGGCCCAACCCGCCCCCGTCGCGCCGCGCCGCGCCGACGCTTGTCGTGGCTCGCGACGTTGCCGCCGAGACGGGAGGGGGAACAAATTCCCTCCCCTCCTGGGAAGAAGCCGGCGTAGACCGCGCCGCGCCGCGCCCCATCGGTTACCGGAAGAGAATGCGCGACCTCCTCCGTTCCGGCGCGTTGATCCTCCTCGGCTGCCTCGCCGCCGTCGGCTGTGCCCGTGATTGTGACCGCAGCGGCCTCACCACCCCCGGCGAGACCCGCTGCCGGGTGGACAGCTGGCCCGACCGCGAGGTCGTCGTCTACACCCCCGCCGGCTGGGACGGGGAGACGCCGTTGCCGCTGGTGATCGCACGACACGGCCACAGCGGCACCGGCGCCGGCTTCAACCGGAGCACCTGCGAAGATGGTGAACGCGGAACCGCCAACTGCATGGACACCGTCGCCGACGACGAAGGTTTCGCCGTCGCCTACCCCGATGGCACCGGCACGTTCCTCGGCTTCAGCCGCAGTTGGAACGCCGGGGGGGGTGAAGGCGGCTTCCGTTGTGTGGGCGACCCCGCCTGCGCCGACGGGGTGGACGACGTCGCCTATGACGACGACTTGTTCGAGCTCCTGAGTACGCTTCTCCCGATCGACCCCACGCGCGTGTACGCCACCGGGATGTCCAACGGAGCGGCGATGAGCCACCGCCTCGCGTGTGAACGTCCGGAGCGGTACGCCGCGATCGTCACCGTGGCCGGCGCGAACGAGGCCACAGCTTCGCCTGGCTGTACGCCAGATATGCCGACGCCGGTGCTCCACATCCACGGCAGCGCCGACCCCTGCTGGGGCTACGACGGCGCCGTCGGCGAGGTGTGCTCCGGCAAGGGCGACGGCGACTTCGTGGGGGTGGACGCCAGCATGGCCGCCTGGGCCGCGATCAACGGCTGCACCGGGGATCCAACCGTCGCGGCGCTCCCCGACGCCGCCGACGACGGGCTCACCTCCGCGCTCTCCCCCTGGCCCGGCTGCGCAGCCGACACCGAGCTCCTCCGCGTGGACGGTGGCGGACACACCTGGCCGGGGGGTTGGCAGTACCTCGCCGAGGACACCATCGGCCCGGTCACCACCGACTTCTCGGCGTCTCGCGAGGCCTGGGCGTTCATGGCGGCGCACACCCGACCTGCCGATTAGGCGCCGGCTCCCCGGGGCGGCTAAGCTCCGCCCGCGATGACCTCGCCCTCGGAGCTCGGCTGACGTTCTTCCTGCTCGCCGCCGCGGCCTTCGCAGCGGGCACGGCCGCGCCCGAGGTCGACCCGATCCGGGCCGTTCCCCCTCCCGTTCCGCTGGACGCCGGCGCCAGCGTGGCCGTCGAGGGCACCACCGACACCCCGGCCGACGCGTTGGCCTACTCCGGCCGCCTCATCGCGTTCGTCTCCATCGTCGCCCCCCGCGGGGGCCTCCCCCGGGAGAACCTCGACCCCCTGCTCCGGGTGCGCCAGGACGGAATCTTCCACCCCCTCGACCTCCGCCAGGACGTGGCCACCCTCTATCGAGCTGGCCAGTTCGCCCAGGTAGAGGCTTGGATCGACCCCTGGCCGGCGGAGCTGCCCAACGGCGACCAGATCGACGGCGTCCGCGTGGAATACCGGGTCTATCCGACCCCGCGGGTGGCGAAGCTCACGGTCACGGGCGCCAAGGCGATCGGCCCGAAGGAGCTCCTCGGTCGCATCGGCCTCGCCCAGGGCGACGCCTGGGATCGCGACGACCCCTCCCGCTGGGAAGCCGCCGTCGCCACCGCGTACCGTGAGCGCGGATATCCGGCCGTCAAGGCCACGCTCACCCGCAGCTTCGACGACGACGGCGATGCCCAGCTCACCCTCGTGGTGGACGAAGGCGCGCCCCAGCGGATGGCCGAGCTGAAGGTGCGCCCCAACGACGCGCTCACATCCCCTCAGGTCCAGGCGATCCTCGCCCGCAATGGCCTCGTGGTCGGGCGCCCGTGGACCGACGCCGCGCTCCGCGCCGCCCAGGACGCGGTGGTGAAGCGGCTGCACGCCTGGCCGCCGGGGTTCCTCGGCTCTCGCCCAAAGTGGTGGCCAGAGGCGAGGGTGAACCTGAAGGTCTCCGCGCTCCCCGACGGCGGGGACCGGATCTCCGTGCTCATCGAGCCGCGCCGTCCCTGGACCATCGACTACGCCGCGGGCGCCGATCGCCGGGCGCTCCCGACCGGCGCCGAGCTGGTGGAGGCGATGGGGCTTGACGAAGGCGCCCGCCTCGGGCGGGATTTCGGCACCGAGGCGGGCGTCACGCTCACCGACGACGTCGGCCGACAGGGGTACCTCGACGCCGCCATCACCGTCACCGTCGCTGAATCGGACGCCGGGGTCACCCTCACCGTCGGGGGCACCCGCGGCCCCCGCTACCTCCTCCGCACCGCCCGCTCGATCGGCGAGGCGGTCGACCCCGACACCATCGGCGCCAGCTTTCGGGTTGGCGGATACGGCTGCGTAGACGCGCCGCATCCGATCGGGGAGGGCGGCCGGAAGAAGATGTTGGAGCGCACCCACGCCGACCGCTTCCTCTGCCAGGCCACCGCCGAGTCCGCCCGGGAGGTGCTCACCCCGGCGCTCCTCGGGCGCCAGCCCATCACCCCGGAGACCACGGATCGCGCGGCGGACGCCATCGAGGAGTTCTTCCGCTCCCAGGGCTTCCTTGGCGTCGCCGTGACCCGCAAGGCGTTCGATCCGGGCCCGCCCAAAGGAAACAAACGTTTCGTCGAGATCACCTACGACGTACACTCGGGCCCGCGGTCGATCCTGGAGGCGGTGAACATCGAAGGCGCGGAGCGTGACGTCGCCGCGACGGAACTCTACGCCGACCTCCTCGGGGAGCCCCTGAACCCGAACACCGTCGCGGAGCGGACGCGGCGGCTGGTGGAGGCGCACCAGGACCTCGGCTACCTCCACGCCGACGCCCACGTCGACACCCAGCTCGCCGCGGACGGCACGGCCACCGTGCGGGTGGAGGTGGCGCCGGGGCCTCTGGTGCTCGTCGGCTCCGTGCTCATCCGGGGGCACAGCCGCACGCGTCGGGAGACGATCGAGCGACCGATCACCGTTCATCCTGGCGATCCCGTCTCCCCCGGGCAGCTCGCCACCCTCCGCCGGTCGCTGTACGACCTCGGGGTTTTCTCTCGCGTCTCCGTCGACGCCGTCGGCGACGAGGACCGGGTGAAGGACGTGGTCGTCTCGGTGACCGAGAAGAAGAACCTGGCGTTCGAGGTGGGCGGGGGCATCGCCACCGACAACGGCGCCGCCGTCTTCGCGCGCGCCGGCCACCGCAACCTCTTCGGCCTCGCCCACCGGCTCACCCTCTATGGCCAGGCCGGCGTCGGCTGGGTGGGTGATGGTTGGAACCTCGACGTCGTCGCGCCGGAATGGAAGGCCGCCGCCCGCTACGAAGCTGCGGACATCCCCGCCCTCGGGGAGCGGGTGTCGGTGGACCTGCTGTTCAACGAGCAGCAGCAGGAGCGCGCGTTCCGCATCCAGCGCTCCGGCGGGGGCATCGGCGTGCGCCTCAAGCTGGGCGAACGCCTCAGCGCCGAGCTCGGCTACCGCGCCCAGCTCCGCACCCTCCTCGACATCGACCCCGGCGTGCTCCTCGCGGGGGATGCCTGGGCCGACGAGCTGGGCGTCACCGACCCCACCGACCCCTCCCCCATCCTCCCCAGCAAGGGGCGCTGGGCGAGCGGAATCGACGCGGACTTCGCCCTGGATCTCCGCGACGACGTCACCAACCCCACGAAGGGCGGCATCGGCAGCCTCGGCCTCAAGGTCAACGACGATCTGCTCAGCGACATCGCCTTCCTCAGCGCCAACGGGAGCTGGACACAGCTGGTGCCGGTGGGGCGTCTCGGCCTCGTGCTTCGGGCGCGGGGGGGCGCGGCGATCGTCCCCGATGGCACCTCCGTGCTGCCCATCGAGGACCGCTTCCGGGCGGGCGGGGGCGGCTCCTTCCGCGGCTTCGACGTCGATCAGATCGGCCCCGCCAACTACGTCAGCGTGGAGCCGGTGGACTGGCCCGACGCCCTGGAGCCCATCGTCTCCCACGGCCAGCGCGGAGCGGGCGGCCGCTGGGTGCCGACCGGCGGGGATGCCATGGCGATCGGCTCCGCCGAAGTGGACGTGCCCTTCCCGGTCTTCGGCCTGGCGAGCATGACGGCGTGGCAGCTCGCCGTCTTCTCGGACTTCGGCAACATCTGGTGGCTGAGCCCCGCCGTGACCACCGACTCTTCGGTGCAGGGCACCGACCCGATCCTCCGCGGCAGCGTCGGCGTGGGCATCCGCCGCTCCACGCCCATCGGGCCGTTGCAGCTCGACCTCGGCATCAACCCGGCGCCGCTGGCGTACCGGAACGAGCAGGTTTTCCGGGTGCACTTTGCGGTGGGGGCGCTGTGATCTCGCGCCTCCGTGCTCACCCCACCGTCGTCCTCGCGACGCTCGCGGCCCTCCTCGTCGTCGCCCCCGTCGTGACCGACCCCGCGAACCGGGCCCTCGGCCTCCGCTTCGTCGACGGCTTCGGCACCCACTGGTGGTTCTGGTACGTCGGCGAGTTGATCGCCGGGCGCCAGGGGCTCCTGCACACCGACCTGTTCTTCTACCCCACCGGCAAGGACGTCTTCGCGCACACCGGGGGCAACCTCCTCGACGGGCTTCTCGCCTGGCCGCTGCGGGAGCTCTTCGGCGCCACCGCGGGGTACAACCTGTGGATCGCGGTGGTGGTGGCCACGAACTTCGGGGCGGGCAGCGTGCTCGGGAGGACGGTGACCGGGGAGCGGGGGTGGCCGGCCGGCGTCGCGCTGGCGCTCAACCCGTTCGTGCTCCAAGAGCTCCACGGCGGCCGCCCGACCCAGGCGTGGTTGGCGTTCCCGGCGTTGGCCCTGGCCGGGGTCTGGGGCGCGAAGACGCCGATGCGGGCCATCGCGACCGGGCTCGCCGTGGCGGCAGCCGGCTGGGTCTACTGGTACGCCGGGCTGGTGGTCGGGCTCCTGGCCGTGGCGACCGGCCTCGGACGGCTGGTCGTGAGCCCGACACGGCGGAGAGACACCGCGCTTTTGGGCCTCGCGGCGCTCGTGGCCGCCGTCGCGGTCGCCCCCGCGGTCCTCGCGATGCAAGACCAGCTCCGCGCTGGCGCCGTGCCGGGGCTCCTCGCGATGGACGGCACGGGCTTGCTCGCACCGCTGGCGATGCGCACCCAGGAGGGCGAGGCCGCCGGATTGCACGTACTCGCTCCGCTCGCCGGGGTGGCGGGGGCGCTGTTCGAGGAGGACGGGAAGCTGCACTTCTCGGCCGGGCCGCCTTCCTTGGCTTTCGCGGGGGTCGGCGCAGCAGTGATCGCCGGCGTGCTCGCCGCGCGCGCCCGGCGGCCGGCCGCGCTGGTCCTCGCCCTCACCCTGGCGGCGCTCTCCTTCTTGGCCGCCGCCGGCCCTGCGATCGTCGTCGGCGACACCTTCCTGGCCAACCGCCCGTGGATCTGGGCGGCCGCGCACGTGGACCTCATCCGGCGCTGGTGGTGGCCGGGCCGCGCGATCTTCGGGGTGTTCCTGGCCATCGCCGCGGTGGTGCCCTGGCTCGGCCGGGTCCGGGGGCTCCCGTGGCTCTTCGCCGCCGCTTCGGTGGTGGAGCTCTGGCGAACCGCTCAGCTCCCCCTGGACACCTGGGATGCCCATCCCCCCGCGCCCCTGGTCTGCCTCGCGGACGCGGCCCCCGGCGCGGTGATCGACCTGCCGTTCCTCAGCGACCAGCGCAACCTGTGGTTCCAGACGATCCACCACCAGCCCCTCCTCAGCGGGATGTTGGTGAAACAACCGGCGTTCGGTAGCCGAAGTGCGCTCCAACTCCGCAAGGACAACGCCTTCCTCGACCTCGTCCTCGACTACGGCGAGCTCCAGGTGACCCGGGATCCTGCCTTCGACGACGCGGGGCGAATCGACCTCCTCGCTCGGGGTTTCCGCTACGTGGTGGTGGACGAGACCCGGTTCGAAGGCGCCGCGGCCGGAAGGGGCGGTGGCCTCCAGAAGGGCTCGGCCTGGCCCCGCGCTCGCCGCCTCCTCGCCCCTGCGCTCGGCGAGCCCGCCGCCGATCGCGACGGAGTGGCGGTTTATACCCTGGATCGTTCTCCGTTGCCCTGCCCGTAGCCCCCCCGAGCCCGGCCCGCTCGGCGCCACGTGCTACGGTTGCGGCGTCGCATGAACGTCGCCCGCCCCCCGGAGCCGCTCGACAACCGTGTCGCGCTCGAAACGCCCGAGCACGTGGCGCTCTCCGTGTCGCTGGCGGGCGTGGGCGCGCGCGGGGCCGCCTGGCTGGTCGACACCGTGGTGCGCGTCTTCGTGGGGTTCTTCCTCGGCCTGTTGTTCCTCACGATCGGCGCGGACTTCGGCGGCCTCGGCCTCGGCGGCTTCTACCTGCTCATCTTCGTCCTCGACTGGGTCTGGTTCGCCGGCTGGGAGACCTTCGACAGCGGCCGCAGCCTCGGCAAGCGTGTTTTCGGGCTCCGCGTGCTTCGCGCCGACGGCACGCCCATCGGCGGCCGGGAGGCGATGCTCCGCAACCTCGTCCGCGTCGCCGACGTCTTTCCGGGTTTTCACTTGGTCGGGGTGCTGTCGGTGGTGTTCGACGGCCGCTTTCGTCGCCTCGGAGACCTCGTCGCTGGCACGGTCGTCGTCCGCGAGCTCCGCCTGGAGCCGCCCCAGCCCGTGGTGGCGATCCAGCCGCCGCTCGCGCCCGGCGAACAGCTCGTACTCCCCCGTCACCGCCGCGTCTCCGTGCGGGACCGCCGCGCCCTGGAGGAGTGGCTCGCCACCTCGGAGCGCTTCGGCCTGGTGTGGAGCGAGTGGGTCGCCGCGCGGGTGGTGGACGGCTTCGCGAAGCGGTACCGGCTCGGCGGCGGCCGCGCCGTCCGGGTGCTCCAGCGCCTCCTCGGCGCCGCCCGCGCCGCCCAGCCCGAGCTCGAACGCGCGGCCGCGGCCGGTCAGGATCAGGCGAAGGGGCTGCGCGAGGTGCTCAACCGAAGCGCCAACCGGGTCGCGCCCGAAGACGCACCAGAGCTGGTGTCCCGCCTGCGCGCGGTGGTGGCCGAGCTCGGGCGCCTCCGCGATGTCGCGCCGAGCCGGGCGCGGGCCGCCGAGGAGCTCGCCTGGGAGGCCGAAGCGCTGCTGCACCGCCGTTTTGCCCGTCGCCGGGGACAAGGCTGGCTCCGGGGCCTCCACCGGTTCCTCTTTGAGGAGTTTCCGGCGGCGCTCCGCCGGAACGGCGGCCTGTTCCTGCTCTGCTCGGCCCTGTTCTGGCTCCCCTTCCTCGGCGTGGGGTTCGGCGCCGCCCTCGACCCCGAGTTCTGTGATCGGATGCTCCCGCCCGCCATGCGCGGCGCGCTCGCCGACTGGTACCGCCACCCCGAGTCCCGATCGGCGTCGGACAACACGGAGATGGCCGGCTTCTACGTGCTCAACAACGTCGGGATCGCCCTGAGGGCCGCCGGCGCCGGGGTGCTCGGCGGCATCGGCACGGCCTGGGTGCTCGTGACCAATGGCATCAGCCTCGGGGCCGGCTTCGGCTTCGCCGCCCGCGAGGGGTTCTTGGGGAACCTCCTGCGGTACACCTGCGGGCACAGCGCCTGGGAGCTGACCGCGGTGGTGGTCTCGGGCACCGCGGGGATGCGCCTCGGCGTCGCCCTCCTCGCCCGGGCGAAGACACCCGTGCCGGCAGCCTTCGCCGCGCCGGCCCCGACGTGGCGCGGCTGGCGGGTGGCGCCGCGGCGATGCTCCTCGTCGCCGCCTCGATCGAGGGGTTCTGGTCCGCCACCCTCTTCTCGGACTGGCTGAAGATCGGCTTCGCCGTCGTGCAGTTGGTCCTGGTGGTGGTCTGGCTGGGCGGCTTCGCCGGGCGGCGCCGATGATCGGGGAGAGCGGCATCGTCCTCCGGCGCCGTTCGGCGTTGGAGCAGATCGATCTCGCGGTGGTGCTGCTCCGCGCCGATTGGCGACGAATCTTCGTCGCCACCCTGCCGGCGTGGGCTTTGGCCGCCGCGATCTCGGCGGCCGGGTGGTGGCTGCACCCGTGGTTGGGCGTCTTCGTCGGCGTGCTCCTGGCCCGGCCGGCCCAAGTACCGGCGTTGCTCGCAGCGAGTGACCGCGTCTCCGGGCGCACCCCGGACGTCTCTTTCTCCCGCACACTGTCCGCCAGCCTCTCGGTCATCGGCAACGCCCTGGTCAACCTGGTGCTCGCCGCGCTCTCCACGATCGTCTTCGTGGGCCCCCCGATCTTCTGGATCCGCTGGACCTTCGCGCCCGAGGTGCTCGTGCTGGAGCGGCCAGAGGCGGCCGCGCGGACGCGCATCGGCGACCTGAGCACCCACGGACTGGGCGAAGCGATCTCGGCGCGCGTCTGGCAGCTGGCGATCGAGGCGTGGGCGCTCGTCAGCTTCGCCATGGCCGGCGAGCTCCTCCTCCACGAGGTGCTCCAGCTCGGCCACCCCTTCGGCAGCTGGTCCGACGGGGACCCCACCCCGTTCTACGTACTCGGCGCCCTCGCCGTGCAACCCCTGCTGTCGATCGTGCGCTTCTGCGCCTACCTCGAACTGCGTACCCAGCGTGAGGGGCTCGACGCGTGGTTCGCCGTCTACTCGGCGTCCATCGAGGAGGGCACCCGGTGATCCTCCTGGTGACCCTCGCCTTCGCCGACCTCCCGGACTGGTGCACCGACCCTTCTCCGCTCGGCGCCCGGGACGAACAGTGGTGCGATTCGGTCCCGGCCGAGTGCACCGGCCTCGCCAAGGCCTGCGCGGACGAGCGGGCTGCGAGGCTCGCCGCGCCGCAGGGCGGCTGCAGTGGCTCGGCGGACGAAGCCGCGCCCAAGGAGAAGCCCAAGCCCGCGTTCCACTGGTCCTGGCCGGCGTCCTCCGCGGGGAGCGCGCTTGAGGTCGGAGGCGGCTGGCTCATCCTGGGTCTGGTCCTGGTCGGTGTGCTCGTCGCCCTCCTCCGCCGCTACCTCGACCGCGATCTCGACGACACCGCGGCGTCCTCCGAGGCGGTGCCGCTGGATCCCGAGGGTGAGCCCGTGCAGGTGGGGGTCACCCTGGGTGCGGGCTGGTGGACCGCCGCGCTCCGCGCTCGCGACGCGGGGCGGATCGTCGAGGCGCTGCTCATCGCGAGGGCGGCGGTGGTCGCGCACCTCGAAGGCGAAGGGCGCATCCTCCCCGACCCGGGGCGCACGGATCGGGAGCTCGTCCGCGCCATATACGACGCCCCGGAAGCGCAGACCGGGCTCCGCGTCCTCGTCGCTGCAATTGAGCGTGCCCGGTACGCCGGGGTGCCGCTCGGCCGCGAGGCGGTCGACGGCGCGCTCCGCGCCGCGGCCCGGCTGACGGGGCTCGCCGTGGCCTTCCTGCTCACCGTCGCCCCCGCCTGGGCGGGCCCCGGGGACCACAGTCTCTTGCGCGACGTGCTGGAGGAGCAGGGGATCACCGTGGACGAAGCCACCGAGGTGGAGAGCGGCGACGTGCAGCTCTGGATTCCGTCGACGGGGACGACGCAGGAGGAGCTGGACGCCGTGCTCCAGGTGGTCCAGGAGGGCACCCTCGTCTACGTGTTCGGCACGGACATCCTGGACCTGGTCGAGCCCCTAGGGCTCCACGACCGCGGCCCCTCCCGGACGGGCGCGCTGTACGTCGACGGGGTCGACGCCGACGGAAACACCATCCCGCTCACCACCCTGCACTTGCCGCTGGGCGGCCACCACCTCGACGGCGGCGCCCCGCTCGCCTGGTACGACGTGGACAACGAGCCGGTGGCGATGTCGGTGCAGCACGGCGTCGGGCAGTTGGTCGTGGTCGCCAACGATCACGTGCTCGACGACGGCAGCCTGTACCGCCACGAGAACGTCAACGCGTTGGTGACCCTCCTCGGCGTCGCCAGCGGGTCCAAGGTCACGATCGTGCAGCGCGACGCCGAACGGCCTTCCGCGGCGCACGAGCTCGTGGAGGCCGGGTTCGGCGTGGCGTTCGCCCAGCTGGTGCTCACGTGGCTCCTCTGGGGCGCGTCCCAAGGGCGGGCGTTCGCCACCCGTCGCCCGGTCACCGAGGCGCCCCCGCGGGACTTCGTGGTCCACCTCCGCGCCGTCGCCGACTTCTACCGGACATCCCGTGCCAGCCGCGTGGGCCTCGCCGCCGTGGCTGCCCGCGCCCTCCCCCGCATCCGCACCGCCGTGGGCGCCCGCGACCGCGGCGGGGACGCCCTCGCCGATCTCGTGGCCTCGCGCCTCGGGGAAGACCCGTACTACGTCCGCAACCTCATCGCTCGTGCGGAGGCGGCCGCCGCCGACCCGCGCGGGCCGCCCGCTCCCGACGAACCCTGGCTCACGGAGGCCCTTTGGACCCTCACGAAACGACTCGCGCCCTCGAGGCGGTGAACGCCACCATCCGCTCGGTGGTGCACGGCCAGCCGGAGGTCATCCGGCAGGTGCTCGTCGCGCTCTTCGCGGGCGGACACGTCCTGCTCGAAGGCGCGCCAGGCCTGGGCAAGACGCTCCTGGCCCGCACCCTCGCCCGCGCGCTCGGCTGCCGCTTCCGTCGCATCCAGTTCACGCCTGACCTGATGCCGGCGGACGTCACCGGCGGCAACATCTTCAACCAGGCGGAGCACCGTTTCGAGTTCATGGCCGGCCCGGTCTTCACCGAGGTGCTCCTCGCGGACGAGATCAACCGCGCCCCGGCACGCACCCAGGCCGCGCTCCTGGAGGCGATGGGCGACCGTCAGGTGACCATCGACGGCGCCACCCGTCGCCTCGCCCGCCCCTTCTTCACCATCGCCACCCAGAACCCCATCGAGTCGGAGGGCACGTGGCCGCTGCCGGAAGCACAGCTCGACCGGTTCATGCTCAAGGTGATCGTCCCCTCCCCGCCGAAGTCGGTGGAGATCGCGATCCTCCAGGCCCACCTCGCCGGGTTCGACGCCGCCTCCCTCGATGAAGCGACGATCACCCCGGTGCTCGACGCCGCCAGCCTCGTCCGCGCGCAGGACGCGCTGCGCCGGGTGCACGTGGAGCCCCCGGTCGTGGACTACATCGCCGAGCTCGTCGGCCGCACCCGAAGCCACCGATCGGTGCTCGTGGGCGCGTCCCCTCGCGCCTCCGTCGCGCTGCTCTCCGGTGCGCAGGTGATCGCCGTCGCCGAAGGCCGGGACTTCGTGATCCCCGACGACGTGAAGGAGCTCGCGGCGCCGGTGCTGCGCCACCGCCTCATCCTCCACCCCGAGGCGGAGATCGACGGCGCCACCGCCGAAGAGGTGGTCGCCGAGCTGGTGCGAGACACGCCGACCCCGTCGGCCCGCACGCGGTGAAGCTCGTCCCCACCCGGACCCTGGTGCTGCTCACGCTCCTGCCGCTGGGCGTCGCCCTGCTCGGCGTGCTCGTGGCGCCGCTCCGGGCCACGGCGCTCGCCGTCGACGGGGGCATCGCGGCGTTGGCCCTCGTCGACGCGCTGGGGCTGTTCGGCTTGCGCTTCACCGCAACCCGGAAGACCCGCGCGGTGTGGTCGGTCAATCGGGTCGAAGAGGTGGTGGTCACGCTCACCCCCTCGTGGCGGCGAACGAGGCGGGTGGAGCTGCACCAGACCCTCTTTGACGGCGCCGAACCCGAGGGGCTCCCGCTCGCGGCGCGGCTCGGGGGCCGGGGCGAGCTCCGCTACCGGCTCACCGCCCGCACCCGCGGCACCTACACCCTCGGCGCGCACCACCTCCGCGTCCGCTCCCCCCTGGGGCTGTGGATGCGCCAGCTCGACGTGTCGGCAGCGGATCCGGTGCAGGTGTGGCCGGACATCAAGGCGCTCACCCAGTACGATCTGCTCGCCCGGGCGGGCCGACAGGCGCTGCTCCTCCACGTGGTCCCACGGCCCGGCACCCTCGCCGAGTTCGAGCGCCTCCGCCCCTGGGCCCGTGGCGACGAGTACCGGCTGGTCGACTGGAAGGCGACGGCGCGCGCTCGGTCTCCGATCGTCCGCCAGCTCCGCCACGCCACGAACCAGAACGTCGTCTTCCTCCTCGACCTCGGCCGCACCATGACCGCCAGCTTCGAGGGGCGCTCCGCCGCCGACTGGGCGCTGGACGCCCTGCTGCTCACCGGCCACGTCGCGCTCCGCCAAAAGGACCGGGTCGGCCTCGTGGCCTTCAGCGGCCGGGTGCGGGCGCTCCTGCGCCCCGAGTCCGGTCCGCGGGCGCGCACGACGCTCCTGCGCACGGCGTGCGGGCTGTTTCCCTCGATGGAGGAGCCGGACTTCCGGGAGGCGTTCGCGGCGCTCCGCCTGTACGTCCGCGCCCGGTCCCTCGTCGTCCTGTTCAGCTCGGTGGTCGACGACGGCACCGCCACGTTGATCCGCCAGCTCCTCCCCACCGTCTCCCGCCACCTCGTGGTCTGGGTGTGCCTGCGCGACCCTGGGGTGGAGGCCCTCGCCGAGACCCCGAGTGACGGCGATCCGGACGCCGCCTGGCCCCGCGGCGCCGCCGCCGAATTCCTCGGGTGGCGCCGCCGCGTCCTCGACGACGCCCGCGCCCGCGGCGTGCACGTGATCGACGCGCTCCCGCATGAGGTGACGCCCACGCTCCTGAGCCACTACCTCGACGTCAAGGCCCGCCAACTGCTGTAGTCGGTGCGCCCATCTTGCGGAGGAGCGCCTCCGCGTCCGGGCGGTAGGCGCCCGTGGGATCGGCGGCGAGGTACGCCTGGAGGTGCGGGATGGCGCGCTCCTCCTGGTGGGCGCCTGTCAGCAACTCCCCGAGGTGGAAGTGCGCGAGCGGGTCATCCGGACAGGCGCGGAGCGTGCCTTCGAAGCCGCGCATCGCGCCGTCCTTGTCCCCCTGGGTGAGCTGGAGTGCCGCGAGGTCGTTGAGCGCCGCACAGTGGCCGGGCGCGACCTTCAGGGCCTCCTCCCAGGCATGCCGTGCGTCGTCGAACTGGTGCTGCTCGGCGTACGCGATGCCCAGCTCGTCGAGCGCCTCGATGCGCGTCGGGTCGAGCTCGAGGACGCGCTTGAGCCCCTCGACCGCCTCGGGGTACCGCCGGGCTTCGCGGAGCGACTTTCCGTAGCCGTAGGCCGCGTCTGCGCTGCCCGGCCAGCGGGCAGCGGCGCCACCCCAGAGCGTGGGTTCGTCTGCCCAAGCGAGGTTCCGCCGCACGGTGAGCGCGCCGAGGACCAGCGGGATCATGAAGACCCACCGCCGCTCCGGCAGGCGGGAGGCGACGAAGAGGCAGAGCCCGAAGCCGGCGAAGTAGGCCCGGTGCTCCGCCATCGTCTCCTTGAGCACGAACGCGCTGGTGACCAGCAGCGGCAGCGCCCACACCGCCGCCGAAAATGCGGGGACGCCGCCCTTCCGAACCGCGAGGACGGCCGCGCCGAAGAACGCCAGCAGCGCGACCGCGCCGACCACGGACATCGTCGCGGGCATCGCCTGGAGGATCGACTGGCCCCACGGCACCAGCCAGAGCTGGAGGTAACGAGCCCACGCTTCGCCCTGCGCCACCACGTGCACGTCGAGGGGGCGGGGAACTTCAGGGACCGGCCAGCCGGCGATCGCGAGGCGCGCCCCGCCCGCCCCGAGCAGGAGCACCAGCAGCGGCGCATACCGCTTCGGTTCCACCAGCTTCCACCGCCCCCCGGCCACGAGGAAGACGTCCGCCGCCAGGAGCACCAGCGGGAGCACTACCGCCGTCTCCTTGGTCACCAGGGCCAGCGCTGCACACGCAAAAGCGCCAAGGCGCTTGCGGAGGTCGGCGGTTCGACTGTCGTCGATCCAGAGGATCGTGGCGGCGAAGAACCACGTGGCCACCAAAGCGTCGGAGCGCCCGGTGATGTAGCTGACGCCCTCCGTCGCCAACGGGTGGAGTGCCCAGATCGAAGCCGCAAGGAGCGCGCGCGTCGGCGAAACCACTCGGCGCGCGAGCCCGAGGGCGAGGGTGGCGTTGAGCGCGTGCAGCGCGATGGAAAAGGCGTGGTAGCCCCGAGGATCGAAGCCGCCCATCGCCCAGTTCAACGCGTACGTGGCCAGGACCAGGACCCGGGCGGGGTTGGCCAAGACGATGGCCAGAGGGTTGCCGAGGTCCCGGATGGCCGGGTTGCCGACCACCTCGATCTTGTCGTCGTATGTGAACGGCGCGGCCCAGCTGTTCGCGTAGACCAGGACGACGGCCAGGACGAGCAGGAACGGAGCGGCGCGCTTCATCGGAGGAGGTCCTCGTACAACGCGAGGTGGTCGGCGGCCACGCGCTCGGGACGGAGGTGGGCCTCGATGTACCGCCGCCCGCGAGCGACCATCCCCTCCGCGGCGGCGCGATCGGCGAGGAGCGCGCGGATGTGCCCGCGGAGCTCCGCCGGGTCCGCGCCGTGGGTGAGCAGCCCCGCCGACGCCTCGTGGATGAGCTCGCCGCAGCCGCAGTCGCCGCCCACGACGACAGGGGCGCCGCAGAGGAGGCCTTCCATAGGGACGAGGCCAAAGATCTCATCCGTGGAGGGGTAGACCAGCACGTCGGCATCGACCAGGAGCGCGAGGCGGTCCGGCCCCTCCAGCGTCCCCGGAAAGTAGACCTCGGGGGCGTGCGGAAGGACCATCCCGCGGGGGGAGCCCGCGACGACGAGCCGCGCGCCGTCGAGCCCGCCCGCGAACGCCGCCACGAGCCGCTCCACGCCCTTTCGAGGGGTGATTTGCCCGAGGTAGGCCACGATCGGGGCCGCACCGAGCCCGTGGGCGGCGCGGAACGTGCCCCGCGGAGGCAGCTCCGCGAACTCTTCGAGGTGCAGCGGGTTCGGGATGCGTACGATGCGCTCCGCCCGGACGCCCAGCCCGAGCAGTTGCCGGACCTCCGCCTTCGACACGGCGACCACCCGATCGGCGCGCGCCGGTACCTCGCCATCGAACAGGGCGTCCCACGCGCGCTTGACGATCACCTTGCGTTCGAGCCGCGGGGCGGTGCCGTTGGGGGTGAAGACCACCGGGATCTTCCGGACCCTCGCCGCGCGGAACGCCGACCAGTTCAGGAGGTGGCGGTGGCTGTGGAGGTGCACCAGGTCGACATCTTCGAGCGGCGGACGCCCAACCGGCAAGTACAGCTGGTGCGTCCAGGCGAGTCGATTGCTGACAAGCCGGCTCACGCGCACGTCGATCCCCGCCTCGTCACGCGCGTCCGGCACGTTCGCCCGATGATCCCCGTCAAAGGCGTCAGTTGTCCACACCCGCACGTCGACACCCAAGGCCACCTGACTCCGCGCGAGGGCGTGCACCACCCGCGGGATGCCGCCGTACGCCCACGTGGGCGGGAAGCAGGGGGTGACGTGCAGGACGCGCATTGACCGGGGCCGTCCGCCCGACTACCCTGGGGGGCCTTCGGAGGCTCTATGCTCGTCCTGGTGGTTGCTCTCCTCGGTTCCCTGATGGGCTGTGGCCCCAGCTGCCGCTCCTCTTGCGAGCGACTCTACGGGGACGGCGAGGACGAGTGCAACATCAACGTCCCCGACTACGAGGGGGCGGAAGGCGCGAACCGGCTGGTGATCGAGTGCGAGCAGGAATGCGACGGCGCGATGACCAACACCGGCCCCGTCGGCACCTACGACCCGAACGCGAACACCGACACCACGGTGGGCATCGCCAACGAGAAGCAGGCGGCCCTGTGGATGGACTGTGTCCAGGCCACTTCCTGCGACAACGTCAAGAAGGGCTTCTGTCAGCCCCATTACTAGGAAGTACGTGATCCTGCTCCTGGCCTTCCTCGGCTGTACGCCGACCTGCGACGAAGTGTGTTCCAAGCTCGTCGAGTGCGAGAACGAGGGCACCGAGCGGATGTCCGCAGATGAGTGCAGCGAGTCCTGCACCGCCCAGCAGACGCTCTACGCCACCTGGACGGACACCGTGAAGCGCCAGGCGTTCGACGACGAGCTCACTTGTGTCTACAACGCCGAATGTTCGAACATCGCCGACGGCGAGTGTTACGACGAAGAGGTCTGGAGCTACTAGAAACTCCGGCCGGCTAAGGGGGCGTGCAGGCGGTGGCCTCCGCCACCACCTCGTCGTGGTGGTCGCTGAAGTCGTCCACCAGCGCCTTCACATCGTACTTCCACGTATGATCGTTCGCGGGGTACCACGGGTCGTCGGCCATCGGCCCCGCGAGGATCGTGCGGAGCACCTCGGCGCGGGACGCCATCGCGCCGGGGGTGGTGAGCGCGGCCACCCGGAGCACCTCGGCGCAGTAGTCGTCCTTCCAGACGGTGCGCAGTCGCGCGGTGAGCTCGGGAGGCGTCCCCCACGCCGGGTGAAGGTCCCAGATGCTCCGCGATGCGGCGTTGGAGACCGAGAACGACTGGTCCTTGTCCCAAGGGTAGACCACGAGCAGGCCGGTGGTGGGGTTCCGGTACATCATGAAGTTCTGGCCGACACCAGCCAGGCCGTCCACATCGGGGAGCACCACATCGATGGCGATCTCCGTGAGCCACTCTGGCACGTCCACCAGGGTGGGAAGGCAGGTCGCCAGCGCCGAATCCGACCCCGCGGCGCACGCGAAGAGCGGGAAGAGGTCGGCCTGGAGCTGCGCCGTGGTCGTGTCGGCCTTCGGCTCATACCGATCTACGTACTTCTCGGGATCGCTTCCATGATCTTCGAAGTCCGCGACACCGCCGCAGTATCCGTCGACCTTGTACAGCCCGCCGGTCTGCTCCGCGAAGTGGTGGTCGAGGTAGGGGTCGTCGTCCTGCTCTTCCGGGAACGGGAAGACGCCCTGGTACACGTCATTGACGTAGAGCTGTACGTGGTTCACCCGAGGGGCGGGCACCCCGAGCTCGCGCTCGATGTCCTGGGCGAGCCGCTCGCGCATCAGCGAGAAGTCGCCCTCGGTGCCCATGAGATTCACGTTGTGGAGGTCGTGGAACTCCTCCGCCGAATCGTACTCGTTGAACGAGAGCTTGAACCCGAAGCGCTGACCCTCCCGCAACGACGAGTGCCCCCGGTACCGGACGCCCACGCGGGGGTAGGACTCGGTCTCCCCGGACTCCGGGTTCTCGTAGGCCACCGACGCCTCGAGGTAGTCGCGATCCGCGCATTGGTCCGCCGGGAGGATCGCCTCGAGCTGCGCCGCCCAGTCGTCGGTCGGGAAGGTGACCCGGTACACGGGCAGGTAGTCGCCATCCCAGACGGCGTCCGTGGCGGGACCCGGGACGAAGGAGCCCGTGTCCCCGCTCTCGGTGCCGCCGGAGTTGGCGCCGCCCGCGTTGACGCCGCCGCTGCCGTCGCCAGCGGAGGTGCACGCGGCGAAAAGGGCTGTGAAGAGCATACAACGTGGCTAACCGGCGGACGTGGTCGGGGCATCGGAGAGAAGCTTCAGGGCGAGGCGCAGAGCGGGGCGTAGGGCGAGGCGTAGCTGCGCCGGTTGCAGGCCTCGGTCTCGGCCTCGGTCTCGGCCAGGTCGCGCGTGACCTCCGGCCCACCCCCCGGGCCCCCGGTGGGCACCGTCGTCAGCGGGCCCACGCTGACGGCCGACGGGGTGCGCGTCGGAGCCGCCCGCAGCCACACGCCGGCCGCCAGCGCGCGCGCGACCGCCGCAACGAACACGACTCGATGATTCGAACCGGTCATGGCCACTCCAGCCACCGTGGCGACAAAGTGTATCCCGACGCGCGGCCAGCGGGGAAACCCACCGGTCGGGCGCCTGGAGACCAGCCTGTCAAGAGTACACCTCCATGACCACCAGAAACCGGGCCGCGATCCACGGCTCTACCCGCTCCCGTCGGAACCCGGAGCCGCGCGCCCGGCGACGCACCCCGAATCCGCGCGAAAAGGTGCTTGATACGAGGCGACCACGATCATCGGGATCGCCCTCGACGGAGCCCGGCCGCCGTGCGATGATCCCACTACGCGTCCAGGAGTCCCGAGCATGGAAGGCACCGGCAAGACCCTCTCCCTCCGGAAGGATCAGGATCGCCCGATCAACCATGGCTTCCACGAAGTCGAGGCCGAGGAGGTTGAGAGCCGGGTTGTCGACAAGCCGAAGGCCACGCCGCAGGCCGCCTTCGTCGCCTCCGCGCAGGGCACGCTCGGCAACGACGTCGTGCAGAGTGCGCTCTCCGGGCGCGGCGGTGGCGTGGCCGGCGTCCTCGGCGACGCGATGGCGCTCGGCGCCGCGGGCGTCCACGTGGCGGGAGATGTCACGTCGCTCCTGGCGAACAGCTTTCTCAACGAGCTCATGGCCGGCGGCGCGGACGGGGCGGGCATGGGCGAGGCCTCTGCCGAAGGCATGCCCGCGCCCAGCGAGTCGGTGGCCCGCCGCGCCGAGGGCGAAGTGTTGCCCGAAGCGAACGATCCGCGGCTGGGCATCCTCGGGCAGGGCGGCGGCTCCCCGCTCCCGACCGCGCTGCGGTCCAAGATGGAGACCGCCTTCGGGCACGACTTCCGCAACGTGCGCATCCACGTCGGCGGGGCCGAGGCGCGCGCCGCTGAGGCGCTCAACGCGCACGCCTTCGCCGTCGGCGACCACATCTTCTTCGGCGGCGGCGAGTTCTCGCCCGACACCCACGAGGGCCAGCACCTGCTCGCCCACGAGCTCCAGCACATCGTCCAGAAGGACGAGGGCCGGCTCCCGACCCGCTCCGCCGGCGGCGACGGGATGGACGTGTCGAGCCCGAGCGATCCGCACGAGGTCGAGGCGGAGCGGGTGGCCGGGGAGCTGGTGAGCGGGGGGCTCGGCACGACGGAGGCCGCATCCGCCGAGGCCGGACACGCCGAATCGGGGATCGAGAGCTCCGCTCCGGCCGCGGAAGGCGCCGTCTCCCGCCTCTCGTTCGGCGCCCCCCGCCCCGGACAGGTCCCCGGCGGCTTCCCGATGGGTCCCGACGGCGGCCTGCCCCGTCCGCTCAAGCGCGCGCTCACGGAAGCCGGGGTCGACCTGGTGAAGGCCGGCATCGCGGCGGCCACCGAGACCGGCCCCCACGACGAGGTGCGCGGGCGGGACGCGAAGGAGACCCGCGGCGGCGCCGGCCCCGACGTCGCGGAGAGCGCGCGGGACCTCGCTCGTGCCGTCCTCGAGCGCCGCGGCGGTCCTGGCGGCCCGGCTCCCCGTGGGGGCCGCGAGCACACCAAGGGCGGTCCCGCCGACGAGATGGAGGCCTTGGCCCAACAGTTCGCGCAGGAGGTCGCCGCCGGGCTCGCCGGTCAGGCCGTGACGGCCGTCCTCGGCGAGGGCGCACACGACGGACTGATGCCCGGCGGGAAAGCCGCGGGTGAGCTGGCGAAGAGGGCGGCAGGGTCCCTGGGCGAGGCGGTTGGCGCGGTCAACGGCGCGGTCGGCGAGGTCACCGGTGCGGTCGGCGAGGTCAACGGCGCGGTCAATGGCGTCGTCGGTCAGGTCAACGGGGCCCTCGGCCAGGCCACCGGCGCGCTCAACGGTGCGCTGGGTCAGGCTACGAACGCCGTGAACGGCGCGGCCGAAACAGCCCAGGAGGTCGTCGGCGGCGCCATCGCACCGGTCACCGAAGGCGTGAAGGCGGCACAAGGCGCCCTCACCGGCGCCGCCGGCGCCGCGCAGGGCGCGGTCGGGGACGTGGCGAACCAGGTCACCGGCGCGGTCAACGGGGTGGCCGGGCAGGTCACGGGCGCGGTCAACGGCGCGGTCGGCCAGGCCACGGGCGCAGTGAACGGGGCGATCGGACAGGCGCTCGGCGGGGCGGGTCCGCTCGGCGGAGCGCTCGCGGGCGCGGCGCAGGGCGCCGTCGGCGACGTGGCCAACAAGGTCAACGGCGCGGTCAACGGCGCGGT
>CAIXRH010000250.1 GCA_903921785.1 uncultured Pseudomonadota bacterium | reverse complement strand
TCGACTTCCCCGTGGAGTGCGGCGTCACCTGGCACACCCACGAGTGTGTGCGCACGCTCAAGCCCCGCTGGTACTGCGTGCCGGAGTCGCTGGCCGACCTGAAGGCGCTCGTTCACACCGCCGTCGCGAAGGGACGCAAGGTTCGAGCGTTCGGGACCGGACATTCGTACTCCGACGTCGCCCTCTGCGAAGACTACTTCGTCGACACCTCCAAGCTCCAGGCGGAGCTGAAATTCCCCCACTTCCGCGCCGGCGTCGACACGTCCGAGCTGGTCCACGTGCAGGCGGGGATGAAGCTCCGCAACCTCAACGCGCTCCTCGACAGCCAGGGCCGCGCGATGATCAACCTGGGCGGGTTCACCGGCCAGAGCGTCATCGGCGCGATCTCCACCGGCACCCACGGCTCCGGGCTGGACATCGGGCCGTTCGCCTCCCTGGTGGTCTCCCTGGTGATCGTCACCGAGAAGGAGACCCTGCGGATCGAAGGTGACAACGGCCCCACCGACCCGCACACCTGGAACGAAGGCGGCGTGGACCGGCTGGTGCAGAGCGACAAGGTGCTCAACGCGGTGACCGTGGGCCTCGGCGCCTTCGGGCTCATCTATTCGCTGGTTTTGAAGGTCCGCAGCGCGTACCTGCTCGAAGAGCGGCGCCTGCTCACGAAGTGGAGCGTCGTCGGCCCGGCGCTCAAGAGTGGCGCGGCGTTCACCAACCCCAAGACCGGCAAGCCGCACCGCCACCTCGAAGTACTGGTAAACCCGCACCCGAACAAGGGCGACCACACCGTCTTGGTGACGCAGCGCAACGAGGTGAAGAGCGCGCCGAAGGGCTCCGCGACCAGCCGCGACTTCGTGTCGCAGCTCCTCACCAATTCCAAGCTCATCCAGGGCAGCGTGATCGGGGTGATGAACGCGTTCCCCCACCTCATCCCTGGCTTCTTCGACAGCACGATGGAGTCCTGGCAGGTGGACAGCTTCGTCTCCAAGAGCTTCACCGTGCTCTCCTCCGACACCCCGCCCAACGGCTTTGCCTGCGAGAACGCCGTGAAGATGGACGGCGACCGCCACGTGCGCGGCATGGAGGCGATCTTCGCCTACGCCGCGAAGGAGGTGAAGGCGAACCGTCGTTACCTCAGCATGACCGCCATGCGATTTGTGAAAGCGGCCCCTGCCCATCTGTCCGCCGCCTACGACGCGGACGGCATCCCGAGCTGCTACTACGAGGTCATCACCCCGTCCGGCCTCGCCGGCGCCACCGAGCTGTTCAAGGGCGTGAGCCAGGACCTGATGAAGCTCGGCAGCCGCCCGCACTGGGGCCTCGAGTTCGACGTCGTCCACGGCCGTGATCAGGTCCGCAAGATGTACCCGCGCCTCGACGACTGGATGGAGGTTCGCCGTAGCTTCGCCCCGAAGGGAACCTTCGACAACGCGTTCACCGACCGGATCGGGGTTTCCATGTAGGTGGTTCCCCCTCCCGGCCCCGCTCAACCGTCGCGAGCCAGGACAGGCGTCGGCGGCGCCGAGGGGGCGAGGGAGGGGACCCGCGCGCCCTGACCCTCAGGCCTCCACCCCCGCCGCCGCGCGCTCCGCCCGCGCGCGCCACGGCACGTCCGCCGCGAGCTCCGCCTTCGCGAGGTCGGCGCGGAAGGGACCGCCCAGCTCCGCCGCGATCACCCGGGCGCGGCCGCGGGTGAGCGGCGTGTGGCGGGCGAGCTCGACGGCGTGGAGCGCGTCCAGCGGCCGCTTCCGGGCCACCGCCCGCAGCAGGCGGGCCTCCACGCGCATGCCGGCGAGGCCGCGCTCGTCGGCGTAGGCGATGGCGGTGTCGATCGTGCCGAAGAGCCCCTCGCCGCGGAGGCGTTCGCGCCAGGCTTCGGCGCGGAGGTAGCCGGCGCGGCGTCCGGCGCGGGCCCAGGCGCCGCCGGCCGCCGCGAAACACCCGTCGGCCTCGGCTTCGTCCACCTCGATGTCGTCGTCGGCGCCGATCCAGGGGATGCCCTGGAGCGCCGCGCGGAGAACGGCGGTCTCCCCGAGCTCCATCCACGTCGTCGCGAGGGCCCCGACGGCCGCCGCGTGGGGGATGAGCTGCGCGGCGAGCGAGCGCCACTGCGCCTCGGCCTGGCGGAGGTCGCCGTCGAGGCGGGCCATCTGCGCCTGACGGAACCGCGACGCCATGCGCGCGGACGTCGCCTCGGAGGCGGAGAGCTCGGCGAGGGGCTGCCGGGCGATGTCGACGCGGCCGGCGGCGAGGAGCGCGCCGACGAGCACGTCGAGGGCGAGGGCGCGGGGGGCGTCGTCTTCGGCGCCGTCGGCGGCCGCGGCGGCGATGGCCACAGCGGTCTGGACCTCGCCCGCGTCGAGGAGGGCGCCGGCGAGGAGCACGCCGTCCCGCACGGTGGCGGGGCGCCGCTCCAAGGCGAAGCGGATCATCCGGGCGGACTCGACGGGGCGGTCGTCGCGCCGGAACGCGTCCGCCGCGCGCCCGGCGAGGTCCGCCGCCTCCTCCGCGCCGCCGGTCGCCGCCTCCTCCTCCGCGAGCTCACGCCACGCCAACCCGGCGTCGGCCCACCTCCCGTCGGCCTCGGCCGCCTCCGCGACGTCACGTCCGTTCATGCGCTCCAGCGTAGCCCGGGCGGTGCGTTATGCGCGTCGGATGGAGCGACCGTCCGTGGGGGTGCAGGTGTGCGCCGCGGTGCCCGCCGAGCTCGGCGAGGTGCCGGGGATCGCGCTCGGTGTCGGTCCGCTGGCCGCCGGGGTGGCCGCGGCTACGTGGTTGGCGGGGGCGCGTCCGGCGGCGGTGGTGCTCATCGGCACGGCGGGAACCTACGCGGGCGGTCCGCCGATCGGGGCGGTGGTCGCGGCGGATTCGCTGGCGCTGGCGTCCACGGCGGCGGCGCTCGGCCTCGGGTACGTCCCGATGGGGCCGGGGCTCCTGCGGGCGGACGCGGCGCTGCTCGGCCTCTCCGGCCTCCCCCCGGCCCGGGTGCTCACCGTCACCGCGATCACCACCGACCCACCACTCGCGGCGTTGTACGCCCGGGAGTGGGAGGTCGAGCACATGGAGACGTACGCGGTCGCCTACACCTGCGCGAAGGTCGGCGTGCCGTTCGTGGCGCTCCTCGGCATCACCAACCACGTCGGGCCCGAGGCGCACCGGGAGTGGCTCGCCAACCGGGACGCCGCGCAGAAAGCCGCGCAGGCCGCGGCGCTTCGGCTGGTCCAGGCGTGGGAAGCGCGCGGATGATCGGGCTCGTCGCGCTCGCGATGGCTGGCGTGCCCGACGAGGCCGCGCTCTTCGGCGCCCTCCTCGCCGACCTCGACGCCGACCACGACGGTCGCCTCTCCCAGGCCGAGTACCTCCGGGTGGACAATGTCTCCGAGTTCCCGGTGATCGACGCCGACCACGACGGCTACGCCTCGGCGGCGGAGCTTGCCAACTGGGCGCGGGTCACGCAGCCGCGGCCCCGCGAGCGGATGCGTCCGGACACGCTCGGGTTCGCGGCGTTGGGCCCCGCTTCGGGCGGCGGGGCGGCGGATGGCGCCGGCAGTGCCGGGAAGGCGGCGGATGGCGCCGGCAGTGCCGGGAAGGCGGCGGCCGGCGGGGGCGGCTCGAACGGGGCGACCGGCGGCGCCGGGAAGGCGGGCGCGGCGAAGGCGGCGGGGAGCCCCGCACGCCGCTGGGCCCTGCCGGTGGCGGGCGCCCTGGGGCTCGCGGGGGTGGGTGGACTGGCGGCGTGGTGGCGGCGGAGGCGCGCATGATCATCTGGTTCTTCCTGGCCTGCGCTCCCGAGCCCGCCCCGAAGGCGGCCCCCCCGGCGCGCGCGAAGCCGCCGCACCCCAACGTGCTGCTCATCTCGATCGACACGCTGCGCGCCGACCACACGACGCCCGGCGGCTACGCGCGGGACACCACCCCCGTGATGGCGGCGATGGCCGCCGAGGGCACGACCTTCAAGAACGCCTTCAGCCAGGCCAACGAGAGCGCCTGGTCGCACGCCGCGCTGATGACCGGGCGGTACGCCACCGAGCTGGCCGCGCCGGTCTACGCCACCTACGCCATCCCCAAGGACGTGACGCTCCTGCCCGAGGCGCTCGGCGCCTACGGCTACGCCACCGGGGCCTTCTCCGCGGGCGGCCACGTCACCGGCGACTACGGCTACGACCAGGGCTGGGACCACTGGTCCGCCGAGCCCGGCTTCGGCTCGTTCTTCGACACCGGCCCCCGCGCGGTGGACTGGATCTCGAAGGTGCCCGAGGGCAAGCCGTGGTTCGTCTTCCTCCACGGCTACGACGCCCACCGCCCCTACTCCCGGCCCGGCCCGTGGAACCACCTCTACGCCGAGGGCGACGGGTCGCCGCTGGCGGAGACGATGTGCAAGAACCCGTGCATCTCAGAGATGGTGCTCAAGGACTCGCTGTTCCCGGACATCGTCCCCACGTGGTTCACCCACTCCGGCGGCGACTCGATCCTCGACCCCGACACGTACAAGCGCCTCGCCGCGGCCGGGAAGGACGCGTCTCGGGTGCAGCTCACGGCGGCGGACAAGCAGCACATCCAGGATCACTACGACGGCGCCGTGCGCTACGCGGACACGATGCTCGGGCTCACGCTGGAGCGCCTGGAGGCGATGGGGCAGCTCGAGGACACGGTGGTGCTGCTCCTGAGCGACCACGGCGAGGACCTCCTCGACCACGGCTACATGAACCACCGCACCGGCCTCTTCGACTCCTGCACCCACGTGCCGCTCGTGGCCTGGGGGCCCGGCTTCGAGGGCGGCGGCGCGGTGGACGGCCTCGTCGACGCGCGGGACGTCGCCCACACCATCCTCTCCGTCGCCGGCGCCACGCCGCCGGCCGGCAGCGCGGGGCGGGACCTCCGGGAGGTCCGCACCGGCGCCTCCCCGGTGGAGGCCGTCTTCGCCGAGGGCGTGATGGACATGATCACCGTGCGCACCGCCACGCATCGACTGGTCTACAAGGAGGCGTCGCTCCTGGAGAAGGACTACGTCGCCACCCTCGCGGCCACCCCGCCCGACTCGCCACACTTCGAGCTGTACGACCTCACGACCGACCCGCGCGAGCAGACCGACGTCCACCTCGCCGACCCCGCCACGACCACGACGCTGCGCGACGCGCTGGTGGCCTGGCGCAAGAGCATCCGCGTCGGCACCAACGCCATCGCCCCCGACCAGGTGTCCCCGGAGGTGCTCGCCGACCTCCGCAAGCACGGGTACTTCGACAACCAGCCCGACGGGCCGATCCCGATGCCGGAGTCCAAGGCTCCGGCCGGCGGGGCCCCGCCCGGCCCTGCAGCGCCCGCGCCCGCAGGGACCGCCATCCTCCCGCCCGCCAACGACGCCGCCTGCCGCGAGCGGTTCAACTTCATGCCGACGCCGCCGGGCTGAGGCCCTTCCCCGCAGGCCCACCTCTCCGGGTTCTCGGAGCGTCTTGCCCTCCCGCTCCCTCCCCGCCCCCGCCCGCCCCCCCATTCTCGCCCCCGCGGCTCCTCGACCGCCGACGCCGGCCGGTCGGCACGCCGGCCCACCCGCGCCGCTCCTTCGACAAGCCCTCTGACACCCTCCATCGGCACCCCGCCCCGTTGACGCCCCGCGCCCGTTGTGGCACCTGAGGGGTACACCCGGTGACCCCGATGCTCCTCCTCGTCGCGCTGGCCTCCGCCGCCGATCGGCCGATCTCGCTCGACGAGATCGCCCGTCACGCCACGCCCGAGGACTGCTGGTTCGCCGTGGACGACGGCGTCTACAACGCCACGACCTTCGTACGCATCCACCCCGGCGGCCCGATCATCGAGACCCAGTGCGGGAAGGACGCCACGAAGATCTTCCACAACCGCCCGGAGATGGGCACCGACCACTCGGACACCGCCAAGGCCGCCCTGGCGACCTTCCGCATCGGCACCCTCCCGGGCGCGCTCGCCCGCACGCGCCTCGCGGAGATCGAGGCCCGGGCGTCGAGCGGCGCCGTCGCGTCGGTCCCCACGCCGGCGTTGCCGTCCGCCCACGTGCTGCGCGTCGACCTCGGCCACCAGCTCGGGGAGGACAACAACGTCCGCATCGGCTTCACGTACGGCATCAGCGACAAGGTGGCGGTGGAGCTGGTGCACGGCACGATCAACGGCGAGTCGGACGTGGGGGTCACCGCCGGCCACGGCACCCGGCTCTTCCGCGCGGGGCTCCACGCCGGCGTCGGCTACCGCTTCCGCAACGTGCCCGACGGCGACGGCATGGGCATCTACGCCGAGCTCCCGCTGGAGCTGAACCTCGCGCAGCGTTGGCTCACGGTCGACCTCACGCCCGGGCTCGCGGTGCTGCCGCAGTCGGCGGGGGACGTCGCGCGCGGCGGCGGCGGGGTCGGCCTCACCGTCCGCCCGTGGCCGATCTTCTCGTTCTTCGGCGAAGCCCGCCTCACGTTCGCGGACCTCGCCCCGGAGTGGAACGCCGGCGTACGCTTCCACACCTCCGGCCACACCTTCGGCCTCTGGGCCGGCTCCAGCTACGCGCTCACCGCTCTCGACCGCCTCGCCCCGGCCCCGGACGCGACCTTCGCCGTCGGTTTCTCGCTCACCCGGGACTTCCGGCTGGGGAAGATCACGGCGGCGCAGCCGTAGGGGGAAGAGGGGGTGTCGAGGGGCGGGTGGCCCGACCCCGGCTTGCCGCCCGGGGGCGTCGGCGGTCGAGGAGCCGCGGGGGCGAGAATGGCGAAGCGCGATGAGCCCCCGCCGCGGAAACTTGCCTCCGACCTACGGGGGTCGGGGGCGCCCTGCGCGGCGGCGGTGCATCCGGGGCTGCCGCTCGCGCCACTCGGCACCGCGGGGCCGCCGCCTCGCCATTCTCCCCGCGGCGGCACCTCGACCACGGCGTCGCCTGTGGGGCAAGGCCGTGGAGCGCCACCGGCCCTTCGCCTCCGTGATCGGCCCCGATCCCACCCCGAGAACGCTCCGTCGCGCCGGCCTGCGGAAGCCGTCGCGGGCCGAGCGCACCGGCGCTACCCTCGGGACCGGTCAGGGCCCCCACGTCGGAGGCCCTGTGCCCCTTTTTTCCCTCGTCCTCGCGCTCTTCGCCCCGCGCGCCTTCGCTTTCTGCGGCACCTACGCGGCGAGCGCGGGCGGCGCGGTGGTCAATCACGCGAGCCAGGTGGTGGTCGCCACCGACGGCACCACCACCACGCTCACGCTCGCCAACGACTTCTCCGGCGACACCGCCAGCTTCGGGCTGGTGATCCCGCTCGACGGGAGCGTCACCGCGGCCGACATCACCGTGACCACCCGCGACGCCCTGGACGTGCTCGACACGTACACCGCCCCGCGGCTGGTGAGCTACACCTGCGCGGACGTGATCTGGGTCCCCGGGGAATCCGGGGGTTGGGAGGACTATTCACCCGACGGGTCTGGGGGAGGATGTGGCGGCGGATATTCGTCGCCGTCGCTGGGGTACGACTCCGGGAGCGCCGGGTACGAATCGGGCGGCGGCCTGGGCACCAGTGAGTACGCGGGCGGCGTCACCGCCGAACACTTCACCGCCGGCGAGTACGCGCTCGACCTCGTCTCGGCCGACCAGCCCGGCGCGCTGCAAGGCTGGCTGGACGACAACGGCTTCGTCCTCCCGGAGGGCGCAGGGGCGGTGCTCGGCGAGGCGGTCACGGCGGGGGCGACGGTGCTCGTGGCGCGGGTCGCGGCGGAGGCGGAGGTCGGTGAAGACACCTGGCTCTCGCCGATCCAGGTGCGCTACTCGGGCTCGGAGGTGTCGCTGCCGATCCGCCTCGGCGCGACCGCTTCGGAGGGTGAGCAGGACATCCTGGTATACGGGATTTCCCGAGATGACCAGGGCGCGCTCGCGGTGGCGAACTACCCCCGCTTCGACGTGGACAGCCACTGCATGCTCGCCACCGACGACCTCGCCAGCGGCTACGACGCGGCGTTCACCGCCGCCTATGCGGCCGCGGACCGCGGCGGTCGCGCCGGCTGGGCGCTGGAGTTCTTGTCCAAGCAGGGCGTCTGCGACCCGCTCCCGCCCTCGGGTCCGATCGAGAGCTCCGTCCTCGCCGACCTCGGCTTCGGCGCGGGCGTCGAGAATTCCACGCTCTCGCGGCTGCACCTGCGCGGGACGGCGGCGGAGATCGACCAGGACCTCGTGCTCTACGCCAGCGGCGTCAACACCTACTGGCAGCAGGACTACATCGCGCAGGCCGACCACATGGATGCGTACTTCCGCGTATGTGGCGAGAGCGCAGTCGCTGGCGACGATGCCTGCCCGGAGCCTGACTACGACCCGCCGAGCGCGGATACCGACGACATCCCGTCAGGACTCCGCGACACCGGGAGCGCCTCCACGAAGCCGGGCTGCGGGGGCCCGTGCGCCGGCGGGCTGGCGCTGCCGCTGGCGGTGCTGGCGGCCGGGTCGATCCGGCGGCGGCGGCGGTAGGCGGCGGCGAAGGGTTGGCGCGGGGGCGGGAGGCGGCGGCGAAGGGCTGGCGCTGGGAGCGCCGACCAACCCCTCGGGGTTCCTTGGCCTCCGCGGCGCTCCGCCGCGCTCCAGCCCAAGGAACCGCCCCGGTGACGGGGTCACCCTCAGGGTTCCTTGGCCTCCGCCGCGCTCCAGCCCAAGGAACCGCCCCGGTGACGGGGTCACCCTCGAGGTTCCTTGGCCTCCGCCGCGCCCAACCC
>CAIXRH010000249.1 GCA_903921785.1 uncultured Pseudomonadota bacterium | reverse complement strand
GTGGGCCAGCCCGAAAGTGGGCCAGCCCGAAAGTGGGCCAGCCGTGTGACGTCGCCAGCGGCGGGCGGAGCGGAGCGACCGCCCGTCGATGGCGGCGGCCGGCCGCGTAGGAGGACCCAGCGCCGACACTCACCGTTTCCGCGGCTACAACGGCGAGACTTGCGACGACGGGAATCCCGCCTCCCCGGGCGCCGCGTCCTCGCCGGGCGAGCGGAAGTCAGGGGCAGACCGTATGATACATGACACATAGCTTGATACATGTATCGACACATGTATCGGCGCCGGTGCCGCCCGTCTCGCCATTCTCCCCCCGTCGGCTCCTCGACCACCGACGCTGGCTGACGGGCTGGCCGGCCCTCCCGCACCCGCCCCTTGGCACCGATCCTCACCCCACCCAGGCGCGCAGCCGCTCCAGACCCACCGAGCCGACCGACAACACCCGCTCATGGAAACTACGTAGGTCCGCGCCGGGGCGACGCAGCCACGCCGCGCGGAGGTCGAGCATCACCCGTTGGCCGAGCTTGTAGGTGATCGCCTGGCCGGGCCAGCCCAGGTAGCGGTTCACCTCCGACTGCGCCGTGTTCGCGCTCAGCCCGGCTCGCCGGTGCATCGCCTCCACGGCGAGCGCGGGCGTCCACCACGACCCGCCGTGAAAACCGGTATTGTCGGGGATCTGGAGCTCCAGGTGAAGGCCAGTGTCGACCACGACGCGCCAGGCCCGGGCGAGCTGCCCCACGTACATCCCCATGCGCTCGGCCGGGCTCTCCAGGAACCCGAGCTCGCCCATCAGGGTTTCACTGTATAGCGCCCAACCCTCAGCGTAGCCGGTGTTGCCGCCCACCGTGCGCTGGAACCGGCTGAGGTTCGCCGATTGTGCCACCACCGTCGCGATCTGCAGGTGGTGACCCGGGAACCCCTCATGGAACGCGGTGGAAACCTCGTCGAACCAGGGGATGTCGGTGTCCGACTCCAACGAGTACCACACCGTTCCCGGCCGACTGAAGCCTTCCCCCGGCTGTACGTAGTACGCGCCGGGTGGACCCCCGGCCGGCGCCCGCTCGACGCGGAGCTCCCTCGCGCCCGCTGGAATCACGAAGTGAACCCCGTCCAGCGCGGACAACGCCCGTTCTTGACAGCTCCGCATCCGAGCGAGAAACGCCGCGGCCGTGGGGTCGCGGAACTGCGGGTCTGTCTGCAGGTGGTCGAGGGCTTCTCGCGTGGTGGTGCCGGGGAGGATCGATCCAGCCAGGGCCGCCATCTCTCGCTCCAGCCGACCCACCTCCGCCCACCCCCAGGCATAGGCGTCCTCCACATCGAGGTCCATGCCCAGGTGGCGGCGAGCCGCCCGAGTGTATCGTTCGCGGCCCACCGGATCGGGGCCGGCGTGAGGCATGTAATCCGTCGATAACCATCGACAGAGCTCCGCGTACGCACGGGTCGATTCAGCCGCGGCCTCATGAAATGATGCAGCTCGATCGGGCTCGGCTTCCGCACAGCGCGCGGCGAGGCGCCCGAACGTGGCGTCAGCACCGCCGAGCCCGGCGCCCTGCTCCAGCACCGCCTCGACCTGACGCCGTCCCACCACCCGCTGCTGCGCCAGCCCTTCGGCGAGGAGCGCCCGGTAGCCTTCGAGCGCCTCCGGGAGGGCGAGCAAGCGGCGACGGACCCGCTCCCGATCGTCCGCACTGTCCACCGGCATGGAGTCGAGCACCAGCCGGGGGAGCTGGAAGGGCGACACGAGGCTGTTGAGGTCGAGCAGGTGGTCGCCGCTCTCCACCACGTCGAGCTCGCCGGTGGCGTGGTCGCCGATCACGTCGCGGGCGAGCTGCTCCCAGACGTCGTCCGTCGGGGGCAGGGCCCCAAGCTCGGCGAGGGCGCGCCGCCAGGTCGCGGCGCGGGCTTCGACGCCGGCGGGGC
This sequence comes from uncultured Pseudomonadota bacterium, assembly GCA_903921785.1. Lineage (GTDB taxonomy): Bacteria > Myxococcota_A > UBA796 > UBA796 > SXON01 > SXON01. The sequence goes on along the minus strand of CAIXRH010000249.1, from coordinate 50,688 downwards.
TGAAGTCGTCCCACCGGTCGTCGTGACCGGACACGCCCATGAAGGTGGCGAGGCACGGGGAGTCGGCCGCCACCTGATCGACCAGGGCCTCGGCCAGGGCGAAGGCGGGCCGGGAGGAGGGCATGCTCAGCGCAGGACCTTCACCGCGAACACCGCGATCGCGGCGAGCAGGAAGCCCACCCCGCGAACCGGCACCACCCACTTCGCCACCGCCTCGCGGGTGATGCCCCGCTGCGAAGCCAGCACCAGGATGATCGCGAGGAGCGCCGCGCCGAGCTTCGCGTGGATCCACCCGCCGGTGGTCATGATCTTCATGCCGACCGGGTTCACGAAGAGCAGCGCGATCCCGAGGGCCAACGACAGGAGCCCCGTCGCGAGCTCCGCGCGGAGGTTGCGGGTGGTGACGAGGCGAAGGACCGCCGGGGCGTCCGCAGGGTTCTTCCGCGCGTGGACCAGCGCGGCGTCCGTGGCCGCGCCCATGCCGAAGAACGACATCACGGCGATCACGTGGAGGAACAGCACGATCGGGTACATCCAAGGCTCCAGGTCCGCGCCGCCGTATCGCGTCCGGCCCGCCGCGCCCCGACAGGAGTTGTCGCGGCGCCCACATGTCCGGGGGGTTCGGGCTACGAGGGCGTCATTCCCGGACCTGTGATGAAGTGGGACCTCCCCCCGAAGCTCCGCGCCGACCTCGTCTGCTACGCGGGCATCAACCTCTCGGGCGAGCGCCGCCACGTGGACATCCAGGTCCTCGGCGGGCGACAGGGGCCCGACGTACCCACGGCGGAGCTCAAGTCGTTGGTGTTCATCGCCCCGCTCGGCACCCGCCTCATCTTGCAGACCTCCGAGAGCGAAGACTGGGAGCGCCAGCCCTGGCGCTGCGTCCGGGTGCTGAAGGGCTCGTCGTTCAAGACGCAGGAAGGCGGCTACGCCGTGCGCATCCCCGACCTGGAGTTGCTCAACAAACCTGACGCGCGACGCACCGACCCCGACATGGAAGAGAGTTACCCGCTGGTGGAGCGCCTCGCCGAGGGCGAAGGGTGGACGTTCGGCCGCGAAGGCGCCCTCAAGGGCCGGGTGGTCGCGATCCGGATCGAGAAGGAGTAGCTGGCGCCCTCCGGGGCGGCCGCTTGACCGACCGCGGGAACCGGCCTACCATCGCCGCTCTCCCGGTGACGGCAATTCCCCGCTTCGTCCCGCCCTGCGCCGCGCTGCTGGCCTTGGCTTGCTCCACGGGCCCCGCTCCGATCCGCGGCGACGTCCACGTCTTCGTGTTCGAGGAGTCCGTCCCCACCGCGCTGTTCGACGGGTTCCACGCCGAGACCGGCGTCACCGTCCAGGTGGACACCTACGACTCCAACGAGGACCTGCTCGCGGCGCTGGAGAAGTCCCCCGGCGCGTACGACCTGGTGATGCCCAGCGACTACGCGGTGGACGCGCTCGTCGCCCGTGACGCGCTGCGCCCGCTCGACCTCGCCGCCGTGCCCAACTACGCCAACATCTCCCCGCAGTTCCTGACGCCCTGGTTCGACGCAGGCGGCCTCGCCGGCGGCGGACGCGGCCACGCCCGCAGCGCCAAGTACAGCCTCCCCTGGCTCTGGGGAACCACGGGGATCGCCTACGACCGTCGGGTGGTGACGCCGCCCCCGACCCACTGGGCTGACGTCTGGAATCCCGCTTGGGCGGGCAAGGTGGTCGCGCCGGACGATCCGCGGGAGCTGCTGGGCGCCGCGCTGATGGCCGACGGAAAGAGCAAGAACGCCAGCGACGGACCGAGCCTGGAGGCGGCCGCGGCGCGCGCCGCGACCCTGGCCAAGGGAGCCGTCGCCCTCGACGCCAACACGCCCGAGGCCTACCTGGCCGACGGGCGCGCGGTGATCGGCATCGTCTTCTCCGGAAACGCGGCGCTCGCGAAGCGGGCCAACCCCGACATCGCCTACGTGCTCCCCGAGGAAGGCGGCGGCATCTGGTTCGACAACCTCGCCATCCCGGCCGGCGCGCCGAACCCCGACGCGGCGGCCGCGCTCCTCGACTACCTCCTCCGCGCGGAGAGCGGCCTGGCGGTGATTCGCGCCTACCCCTTCTCCTCTCCCAACGAAGCCGCGCTCGACGCGCTGCACGCCGCGGACCCGGCGGCATGGTCCACCTACACCGGCGACCCGACCGTCCAGCCGCCGGCCGACGTCCTCGCCAAGACCGTCCCCGTGAAGTCCCTCGGCGCCGAGGGCGACGCGCGCGTCACCGCCGCGTGGTCCACCGTCCTCGCCGCCCGCGGAGCCACCCCATGAGCCAGGCCACCGACCACGCCAACGCGCTGCCCGCCTCGCCGGGTCGAAAGCTCACCCTGCTCCCGCTGGTCATGGTGATGTTCTTCACCGTGTCCGGCGGCGCCTACGGGCTGGAGGACCTCGTCGGCAGCAGCGGGCCAGGCATGGCGCTGGTGCTCATCGTCGTCACCCCGCTGATCTGGAGCTTGCCGACGGCGCTGATGGTCGCGGAGCTGTCGACCGCGATGCCGGTGCCCGGCGGGTACTACGCCTGGGTGAAGCGGGCGCTTGGGCCCTTCTGGGGCTTCCAGGAGGGATGGTGGAGCTGGATCACCTCCTTCGTGGACATGGCGATCTACCCGGTGCTCTTCGCCGACTACCTCAACTCGCTGCTCATCCAGAGCTTCGACAACCACATCCTCGAAGAGAACGCGTTCGCCCACTGGGCCGTCACGCTGGTGATCATCTGGACGTTCGTCTTCGTGAACATCCGGGGCAGCAAGGGCGTGGGTAACGCCTCGAAGTACTTCGGCTTGTTCGTGCTCATCCCCTTCGGCGTGATGTCGGTGCTCGGCCTCTTCCAGATGATCGGCAACCCGGTCGCGTTCTGGATGCCGTTTGTGCCCGAGGACACGCCGGTGCTCAGCGCGTTCGGCACGGGGCTCTTCGTGGTGATGTGGAACTACCTAGGTTGGGACGGGCTCTCCACGGTAGCGGACGAGATCCACGAGCCTCGCCGCACGTTCCCCCGCGGCCTCGCGCTGTGCATCCCCCTGGTGGCGCTCGCCTACCTGCTCCCCGTGGGCGCGGGGCTGCAGGCCGCCCCCGAGTGGTCCGGCTGGACCGCCGGGTTCTTCCCCCAGGTCGCCGCCATGGTGGGCGGCAAGTGGCTCGGGGTGTGGCTGGCGATCGGCGGGCTTGTCTCCGCCGCGGCGCTGTTCAACGCGCTGATGCTCTCCATCAGCCGATTGCCCTACTTCCTCGCGGAGGATGGCTTTCTCCCCCAGGCGATCACCAAGCGCCACCCGGAGTATGGTACCCCGTGGGTCGCCATCGCGTTGTGCGCGTCGATCTACAGCTTCTTCACCCTCTCCGCGTTCTCCAGCCTCGTGGTGATCGACGTCATCGTCTACTCCGCGTCGCTCCTGCTTGAGTTCGCGGCGCTCATCGCCCTTCGGGCGAAGGAGCCGACGATGCGCCGCCCGGTGCGCGTGCCGGGCGGGTGGTTCGGGATCGCGGTGGTCACCGCGTTCCCGACCGCCGTGCTCGCCCTCGCGGTCTACAGCACGTGGCAGGAAGAGGGGATCGGCGCGTTGTACCTGTCTGCAGGCGCGATCGCGACCGGACCGATCCTCTACCCGATCCTCAACCGCTACGTGAAGAAGGGGCGACCGAGCGTCGAGGTGCCCATCGAGCACGACGACGCTCCGGTGGCGGCGAAGTAGCGGGCTAGCGGCTGCCGGGGATCGACGGCTTCTTCACCGCCTCTTCGCGGCACTTGCAGCGCTGTTCTTTCGGAACGTCGCCGAGGACCTGCTCGATGTGGGCGCCGCAGCCGGAGAACGTGGGCTTGCCGCACTTGGGACACGAAACACGCATGCACATGGAAACTCCAGGGTTCGCGGGTAGGAGGCACGCCCGCGCCGATGGGTTCACCGCGTCCCTGGTTTTTCGCTCGCGTCGTTCACCAGGCCGACCACCGTCGCGAGCGCAAGACGCACGCGAGCCTCGACGTCTTCCGGGATCTCGTCGCCGGCCGCCTTGCAGGCGGAGAGCGTCCGTCGGAGCGAGGCACACGCGGCGTTACAGGAGGGACATCCCTCCACATGCGCGTGCAGGGTGGAGCACTCGACCGCGCCGATCTCGCCCTCGAGGTACCGAGAAAACCGCTCCACCACGTCGAAGCACGCGGGCGTGCGCGCGCGGGAACGTTCGAGCTGCGGCTCGATGCGGGAGCGAACCGCGGCGCGGGCCCGGTGCAGCCGCGTCTTCACCGTGTCCACCTGCAGGCCGAGCACCTCCGCCACCTCGGGGGCGGTGAGCCCCTCCACGTCGCGGAGCAGGAGCACGTCGCGGTACTTCGGATCGAGCACGGCGATGGCGCCGCGCAGGGACACGCCGAGCTCCCGGTCGGCGGCGAGGGCCTCGGGGCCGGGGCGGTGGTCGGCGAGCGGCACGTCCACCAGCAGCTCGGTGGGGGCGTGTTTGCCGCGCCGATTGCGCCGCCGGCAGTGGCTGCGCACCACGGCGTAGAACCAGCTGCTGAGCGCCGCGTCGGCGCGCACGTCTTTGAGCGCGCGTGCCGCGGTGACCAGCGAGTCCTGGGCGATGTCGTCCGCCAGGACGGAATCGCGGCAGATCGAGCGCGCGAAACGGAGCACCCGGGGGGCGTGGCGGACGAGCAGCGCCTCTACGGCGGCGTCGTCCCCCTCGCGGGCGCGGGCGAGGAGCGCGGGGTCGGCGAAGTCGGTCATCGGAGCGCCACCGGGATAACTCGTCGTATGCTCGAACCCTGGAAGACCTGCTCCACCTGCAAGAAGGCCATCGCCTGGGGCGCCCGCTACTACCGCTGCAGCGTGTCCACCTGCAACTCCGGTCGGTTTCAGCTGGTGTTCTGCTCGGTCTCTTGCTGGGATGCCCACAATCCCTCGATGAACCACCGCTCGGGCACCTGGGCGGTGGAAGAATTCGCGCCCAAGCCGCCCGCGGGCGGGATCGCGGCGCCCCACGAGCCCGAGCGCCGGGTGGTGCGGCCCGGCGGGGTGGCCCCGAAGGAGGCCGAGGACGTGCTGATCATCGCCAGCCGCCTCAAGGACTTCGTCCGGGACGAGTCCCAGTTCAACACGGCGGCCGACGTGATGGAGGCGCTCAGCGACATCGTGCGGGAGGCCACGCGCGAGGCGATCATCCGCGCACGCTCCGAAGGCCGCAAGACGGTGATGGCGCGCGACTTCGGGCGGTAGCCGCGTACGGCGGGCCGAGCGGGGCCGAATACCGGAACGGTCGCGGCCCGGTGGTTACACGTTCTCCGTGCTCGCCTTCGTCGCCAGCTTCGCGTTCGCGCAGTCGCCGCTCCACGTCACCACCGCCCCGGTGGCGATCCCCAACGCCAACCTGCTCACGGACGCGGCGCCGGCAGACGGGGTCCCCGACGGGTGGGTTACCGTCGCCGAGAAGGGCGGGCTGAGCTTCACGGCGGGGAAGGAGGCGGGCTCCACCACCGTGAAGTGGCCGGCCGGCACCCGCGCCAGCATCTGCTCGCCCCAGGTGGCCGTGCCCGACGGCGCCACCCTCCGGCTGCACAGCCGCGTCCGGGGTTCGGCCTCGCTCGAAGACGTCACCGCGATGCACCTGCACATCGGCGGTCCCAAGGGGGAGCTCCACGTCGCACGACGGCGGATCGACGTGGGCGCGTTCCCCTGGGAGGAGGTGGAGATCACCTCCACGGTGCCGGCGGGAGGCAACTCCGCCTTCGTCTGCATCGAGGTGCAGATGCAGCGGCCGGAGGCGGCCGGCTCGTTCGACCTCGCGCCGATCACCTTGGAGGCGCTCACCGCGGAGAGCCGCACGGCATCCCTGCCGATCCGCCGGATCGTGGTGGTGTCGGTGGAGGCGTTCCGGCGCGACCATGTGCACGCGTACGGCTACCCCCGGAACACCACCCCGAACCTCGACGGGCTCATCAGCGAAGGGGTGAGCTTCGACCAACACTACGCGCCAGCGCCGTACACCCACCCCTCGCTCGCGTCGCTCATCACCGGGCAGTTCCCGACCACGCTCGGGTTCGTGGACAACATCCCCAGCCTGGGCGCGAACGCCCCCACCGCGGCGGAGCTGCTCGCCCAGGCCGGGTACGTCACCGCAGCGTTCAACGTGCAGTATGTCCTGAGCAACCGCTACGGCCTGAATAAGGGTTTCCACTATTACCGGAACCACCCGAACGACACGCCGGCGAACGTGCTCAACGACGAGCTGATCCCCTTCCTCACCTCGCACCAGGCCGACAACCTGTTCTTGTGGGTCCACTACTTCGACCCGCACGGCCCGTACCGTCCCCCGGCACGCTTCAAGGCGCTCTTCGCCGGGGACCCGCTCTGGGCGGCGGACACGATGAAGCTCCTCCCCGGAGAGCGGGCCGAAGGCGCTGCGGAGATCCCCAAGTACGTCTACGACAACGGCAAGGTCGAACGCCGCCACTACGTCGCCTCCTACGACGGCGACCTCGCGTTCACCGACTCCGAGATCGGCCGGCTGGTGGACTACCTCCGCCTCACCGACCGCGACGACACCCTGGTCCTCATCACCGCCGACCACGGTGAGTCGATGACCGACCACGACCGCTACTTCTGCCACGGCAGCCTCTACGACCACGATCTCCACGTGCCCATGGTCGCGTGGGGGCCAGGCGTGGTCACCGGAAACGGCCGCGTCACGGGCCTCACCAGCCATCTCGACGTGCTGCCCACGCTGCTCGACTACGCGGGCGCCGGGGACCTGCCGGGGTTCGCGGGCCGAAGCCTCCGCGCGGAGCTGGAGGGCAAGCCGAGCCCGCCGCGCGGGTGGGTCACCTCCGTGGTCGGGCGAAGTGAGAACCTGCGCTACGCAGTCCACGGGGCGGATGGCCTGAAGGTGATCACCGACCCCCGCGGCGCACTTTTGCAGGCCTGGAACGTGGCGACCGACCCGAATGAGCTCGCCGAGCTCAGCGGAAAGGAGCGGAAACCCGCGAAGGAGCTCGCCAAACGTTTTGCGGCCTGGCTCAGCGGCAAGCCGGTGGTCGCGCCCAAGAAGACCCAGGCGCTCGACAAAGAAGACGAAGAGCGGCTGCGCGCGCTAGGCTACCTGGAATGACCCCTCGCGCCGTCCACGACGCCCTGGTGAAGGACCTCGTGGTGCATCCCGACGATCGCGGCCGCCTCTTCGAGGTGCTCCGCAACGACGACCCCCACTTCCAGAAGTTCGGTCAGGCCTACGTCACCACGACCTACCCGGGGGTGGTGAAGGCCTGGCACCGCCACCAGCGGCAGGACGACTACTTCTGCGTGGTCTCCGGGATGCTCAAGCTGGTGATGATCGACGACCGGGTGGAGTCGCCGAGTCGAGGGGCCGTGCAAGAGGTCTGGCTGGGCGACTACAAACCCCGCCTGGTCATCGTGCCCCGTGGGGTGTGGCACGGCTGGACGGCGCTGGGGGACAAGGAGGCGATCGTCCTGAACCTCGTCACCGAGCGCTACGACCACGCCCACCCGGACGAAGAGCGCCTGGCTCCGCATGGCGTGCTCGCCTACGACTGGGCCCGGCGGGACGGATGACGGAGGAGGCGGGATCCCCGCGCCGTCGCATCACCGTCCACGAGCGGGTCCCCGACTGGTCGCCGCTGGTGGCGTCGGACAACCCCTTCCTGGAGCCGGCGTTCCTCTCGGGGTTGGAGCGCAGCGGCGCGGTGGGAGCGGAAGCCGGCTGGGTCGGCCGCCACCTGGTGGCAGAGGAGGCGGGGCGGCTGGTCGCCGCACTGCCGACGTACCTCCGCGGCGACAGCTGGGGCGAATACGTCTTCGACCACGGCTGGGCCAACGCCGCCCACCGCGCGGGCCTGCGCTACTACCCGAAGCTCACCTCCGCGATCCCCTTCACCCCGGCGGCGCCCGGTCGGGTGATCGGGGACCCCGCCGCCATCCCCGCCCTGGCCGAGGCGGCGCGGCTGCTCGCCCAGCGGGTCAGCGCCAGCGGGCACCACGTGCTCTTCGTGACCGAAGCCGAGGCAGCGGCCTTCGCCGCCGAAGGCTACGCCGTGCGAGTGGGCCTGCAATTCCACTGGACTGACGACGGCTACGGCGACTTCGACGGCTTTGTCGGTCGGCTCACCAGCCGCCGCCGCAAGGAGCTCCTCCGCGAGCGCCGCCAGGTTCGGGAGGCCGGCGTGGAGGTGCGCACCCAGCGGGGCGACGAGCTGAGCGCCCCGGAGTGGGCCGCGTTCGAGCGCTTCTACCGCCAGACCCACGCCGAGCATGGCAACCCCGGGTACCTCCCCCCGGCGTGGTGGCGCGACGAGCTGCCGCGCCTCGCGCCGTACGTCGTCGCTGTGCTCGCGCGCCGGAACGGAGTCCCCATCGCCGGCACCCTGAACTTCACCAAGGGCGACGCACTCTACGGCCGGTATTGGGGCGCCGATGAGGAGGTGCGCGGCCTGCACTTCGAGGCGTGCTACCACGCGCTGGTGGAGTGGGCGCTGGCGAACGGGGTGCGGCGCGTCGAGGCGGGAGCCCAAGGCGAACACAAGCTCCAACGCGGGTTCCTGCCCCACCTCACCCGCAGTGTGCACCGACTGTACCACCCGGGGCTGCATGAGGCGGTCGCCGACTTCTGCGCGCGGGAAGGCGAGGCCATTCGGGCGGGCGTCGCCGAGTATGCCGAACATTCCCCGTTCGCCGCGACTACCCCGCCGCCGCAGGATCCGCGTAGATCGTGAAGTCGGGGTGGCGGAGGCGGCCGGCCGGCAGGCGCGCGTCGCCGGCGAGGAGCGCGGCGACGGCAGCTCGGCAAGCGGAGCCCACCGCCAGGACGCTCAGCGCCCGGGCCCGCGCGAGCGTGGGCAGCGTCACGGTCACGTGGACCAGCCCATCGCCACGGAGCACGGCGACCGCTTCGCGGCGCTCCCGAAGGGCGGGCGAATCCGGGACGAGGGCGGCCACCTCGCCCGCGGGTCCAAGCCGAAGCACCGCGTGGTCGACGACGCCGCGGCAGGGAGGCTCCGCGATCATCGAGGCTAGTCGCGCGGCCGCCCGCTCTCCGTCGCGATCGGCGACCGGATCGACCGCGATGGCGGTGAACGTGGCGGGCACGGCGAGGTGGCCCCAGAGGCGGGACCAGCCCCAGGCGGGGTGCGCTTCGGAGACGACCGGGGCGTCCGTCGGCCACACGGTGACCCGCTCCCACGCCACCGGTGCCGAGGCGAGGTGGTCCCAGGCGGGGAGCAGCTCGGGCGCTGGCGACAACAGGAGCCGCACCGGGTCCGTGCCGAAGCGGAGGCGGCGTGCCAGCACCCCGGCGAGGGCCGCGGCCGGGTCAGCGTCGACGACGAGGCGGGCGAGCAAGGGTCCTCCGGCTCAGTACGGGCGATCGTCCATCGGCTCGGGCGCGGTGAACCGGGCGGTCCCGCCCGGCGCCGCCAGCCAGAACCGCGCGCCGATGCTCGCGTCGAACGTGAACTCGGTGCGCGGGAAGAGCCCCACCCCCGGCGCCACCTCGAGGAACCCCTCGATCGGCACCTCGTTGTGCCAGAAGCCCATCGCGATCGGGACGCGCGCGGCGAGGTTGAACGCCTCGTACCCCGTGCCGCTCCCGAACCGGGCGCGCGGGCCCACTCCGATCCAGACCGGGAAGTGCATGTCGGGGAGGTCCGCCGTGCGGAGGTCCGCGAGGTCGATGCAGACGTCGGCGTGGACCTGGGCCCAGCTGTCGAGGCCGTCGTAGGAGTCGGAGAACGACCACGCGATGCCCGCGTCGGCCATGAAGCGGCCGCCGGGTCGCCAGCCGAAGGAGAAGCCGGTGGGAGCACCGAGGATCAAGCCGAGGCCGATGCCCTCGGGGTTGTGGGTGATCACGGTGTCGCCCGCGTAGGCGGCGGTGGTCAGCAGCAGGGCCAGCATGGGGACCCGTTATCGTGTCGCAGGGGCGACCGGGGGGCGCCCGCTCACTCCCCGCCGCCCTTCCGCAGCTCCTCCAGCACTTCCTCCCCCTGGTACACCCTCGTCAACCGCTCGAGCACCGGCCCGATCGTCGGGTCGGACACGAACCCGTGCCACGTGGGGTCGCGGGCGACCGCGCTCAGGGAGAAGCCGAAACGGAGCGCCTTGAGGAGGTTGGCCTCGAACGCGCGGGCGTCGCCGCGGCGACCGGCGAGGTCGGCGAGGCGGAACCACCCCGCCCAGGCTTCCGGTTCGAGGCGAGCGACCGCCGCGAAGTCCTCGGCGGCGCCCGTGAGGTCACCGGCGGCGAGGCGGACCTCGCCCCGGTCGTAGCGGGCGGCCGCGAGGTCGGGATCGAGCTTCACCGCCTCCTCGAGGTAGCGGGAGGCGTGGTCGTCGTCGCCGGCGAGGCGCCAGACCAGCCCGAGCTCGTAGGTGACCCGGGCCGAGGCGCCGAACGTGCGCATCCAGCGCTTGGCGAAGGCCTCGGCTTCGTTCGGGCCAGCCTCCACGCCGAGGCGGGAGATCTCCTTCCCGGCTCCCTCGACGAGGGTCGTGCCGTAGTCGGGCGGCACCATCTCGGCCGCCGCCAACGCCACGACCAGGAGGATCACCGGCGGCGCCGCGCGAGGGCGGCAGCCGCCAGGCCGAGGCCAAGGAGCCCAGACGCGGCGTTGCCGGCGTCGCAGCCGCAGCCGGTGTCGCCAGTGAGGTCGACCGCGTCGTCCTTGACACCGTCGTCCGCGAGGCCGGTGCCCTCATCGGCGTTCACGCCCGCCGTAGCGCCTTCCGCGTAGCCGCTGTCGGTGGCGAGGAGGACGGTGTAGTACCCGTGGCCGACGAAGGGGTCGTCGGCCGTGACCGGCGCGCCCGGCACCAGCCCCGTTCCGGTGTAGACCACGGTGCCGTCGGCGTCCGCCGTGGCGTACCGGTCGTCCCGACGCACCACGACGGCCGCGGTGGCGCCGCCCGCGGTCGGCATCGTCCACGAGAGGGTCACCTTGCCCACCTCATCGTCGGAGGCCGAGAAGTCGGCAACGAGGCGGGAGTCAGCGGCGCTCGGCGCATACACGCAGAGCTCGTCGAAGTTCCAGCCTCCAGTCTCGAACCCCTCATCGCTGGTCAGCTCCCAGGCGAGGGTGAGCGCCCCATCAGGCGCGCTCGCCCGGTGCGTCGCGAGGACCCACTGGTCGTCGGCGGTGTTCTCGTCGCCCTGCTGCTTGCTGGATGCGTGGTTGCTCCAGATCACCTCGTCGTTGCCGTAGACGGTGGCCTGGTCGTAGTACCCATCCTCGACGTTGAGCCAGCGGCGGTACTGCACGATGAGGTCGGGGTGCCCGGCCACGTGGATCGGGGGGGTGGTGAGGCGGTTGGAGATCGACGGCTGGTAGTCTCCGTTGTAGTTGCCTCCCCCGAGATCGTTGCCCCAGACCTTCCGGCCGGTGTACGCGGCGTCGGGGTCGGTCGACATGCCCTCGGGCGGCCCCCAGTCCCAGTCGTCGGCGCCTTCGCGGTCGTCGCCGTCGAGCAGCTCGTGGGTGAAGTCGCCGTCGTTGGTGTTGAAGTCGTCGCAGTAGAGCTCCTCGAGCTCGCCCACGTAGAAGCTGAAGGGGGCGAAGGCGCCGTCGCTGGGGGCGAACGCCGTGACCCCATCCGAACCGACGGTCTCCACGTAGTACCAGACGATGGAGCCGCTCGGCAGGGTCGGGAAGGTGGCGGAGAAGGAGTCGCCCGAGACCGTCGCGTCCACGGAATCCCACGTCTTGCCGTCGTCGAGCGAGTAGTTGACGGTGGCGCCGGCCAACGAGAAGCTCGCGCATGCGGCGGCGAGGTTCACCACGCCGCCGCTCACCGTGATCCCGGCGCCCGAAGTCTGGTTCTCCAGGGGGGCGTGGTCCACGCTCAGCGCGTTCTGGCCCTCGGCGAGCACGCCCAGGCCGTGAAGCGCAAAACCCTGGGCGATGTCGCAGAAGTGAGGCGTGCCGTTGGAGAGGTCCCCGTCGTCGTCGTCGGCCACGACGAACTCGTCGTAGGAGGCCTCGATGGTCGGGCCGGCCTTCAGGGCGTCCGCGAAGAGGTGCTGGGTCACGTCCCAGGCTTCGCCGGACTCGCCCCGAGTTTCCCCGTAGGTGTTCATCAGCTCGCCCCAGACGTCCCAGACGGACCCGCCGAAGATGAGACCTTCGTCGTGGACCTCGCCGTCCATGTCGTCGGGGTACACCCGATCGGGGGAGAGATCGCGGATTCCGGCGCCGTTGACCATGAACTCCGGCCCGATCTCCGAGTCGTGGGTCTGGAGCACCGCCACGATATCGCCCGCACCTTCGCCGAGGGACCCGTCCCAGGTGCCGGCGAGGAGGCTGTATCCGTGGAACCCGTGACCCCACTCATGGTAGTTCACGTCGGCGATCTCGCCGCTGTTGTTGCAGCCCCCCGCCTTGACGAAGAAGTTCACCGCCCCGTCATAGTAGGCGTTGCAGGTGTAGTCGGAGCCGTTGACGTTGCTGGTGAGCGGGTCGACCGACATGTCGACCTCGGGGGCCACCGCGAGGCCCCAGGCGCGCACGTCGTGGAGGAATGCGTACGAGGCGATCTCGGCGAGGGTGGCGTCGGCGGGGGTCCACGTGGGCGCGCTGCCCGAGACCGCGAGGCTTCCCTCGCCCCCGGCGGTGTTCTTCACCGTGAGGTAGCTGCCCTTGAGGTAGGTGTTCGCCGAGTCGCCGCTGACCGAGAAACTGCCGTTGATGTCCGCGTAGACGGTGCTATCCCCCTCGACCTCGACGAACGGGAGGGCGGTGGTGACGTCATCGCCGTCGAGGGTGCGGCGGGGGTGCGTTCCGTAGACCGTCCCATCGAGGAAGCGGATGTCGTTGCTCACCGCGAGGAGATCGCCCGTCTCGGCGTCCACCCAGCTTTCCCAGCGGCCGAGCGGCGCGCTGCTCTCGCTGCGAACCAGCCAGCAGAGGCGCATCGACAGGCCCCCCGGCACGTCGAGCGGGAGGACGACCAGCTCCGCAGACTCGTTGCGGTGCGGGGCCATGGACGCCGGCCCGTCGAGCTCGGCGAGGGTGATCGCCTCCGCCGCGGTCAGCTCCGGCTGCGGCACCGTGGCCGCGGGGTAGGTGTCGGCGCCGAAGAGCACGAGCTTGCCGAACCGGAAGCGCGCCGTGACCCCGCCGCGCCACACGGGCACCCCGCCGAACATGCGGTCGTAGTCGACGTACCAGGTGTCCGTCCGGGCCACGTAGCGGGCACTTTTGAACCGCAGCGCCGCCAGGGGCACGCCGACCGCGCCTTCGTTGCGGGAGAGGAAACGGTCCATCGCCGCGCGGACCTGCGCCTCGGTACCCACCGGACCGAGGTTCAGCCCCGGGCCCCACGCACGATGCGCCGTGCCCGTGCGCTCGTCGTACCGCGCGAGCCAGCCGCGGCCCTCGCCGAGCGTGAACTCTTCCCAGCCCGGGCTGTGGCGGAGGCGGTCCTGGTCGGGGCGATGAACGCGGAAGATCCGGTTGGGCTCGGCGCCGGTGTACACGGCTTCCGAAGGGGCGAACGCATGGGCGGTCAGGACGAGCGTGAGAATGCCGGACATGGCGGTCCCCTCCGAGCGGCAACCTCTATACACTCTGGCGCGCCCTGCCGCTGGCGTCACACCCTTCTTGCATGACCCTCGTCCTCGCCGCCCTCATCGCCGCCTGTACTCCCGAGGGGAGCAGCCGACAATTGCCCGAGCTTCCTCCCCTCCCCCCGCGCCTGTCGGTGGCCGCAACGGAGCCGGGTGAGGCCCGCCCGCTGCGAGAGGCGATCGTCGCCTTCACCGCCGCCGACCGCGGAGAGGTGGAGGTGTGCGGCTGCCCGACCACCCCCTACGGCGGCTTCTCCCGCCGCGCCGAGCTCTACCGTCGCCTCGGGGACGCCCAGGTGCCGTTCTTCGCGGTAGACGCCGGGGAGATGCTGGTGAAGGGGCTGACCGGGCGGGACGAGGCCGACCGGCAGGTCCGCGCCACGGCCGTGCTCGACCTCGCGAAGACCGCCGGGCTGGACGCGTGGGCCGCCTCCCCGGTGGACCTCCTCCCCGGCGGCCTCCCCTTCCTCCGCGAGCGCGGCGCCCTCGCCGCGAACTGGAACGTTCCGGCCCCCGATGGTCTCGCGCCGGCGAGCATCGTGGAGCGTGACGGGGTGAAGCTGGGCTTCATCGGCCTCGCCGCTCCGGCGAAGGACGTGCCGGGTGTCGACGCCGTGGCCAGCGTCCGCGCCGCCATGACCGGCACCGCCGACGCCTGGTTCGTGCTCTCCAACGCCGACGAAGCCACCAACCGGATGGTCGCGGAGTCCGTCGCGGGCCTGGGCGCCGTGCTCACCACCGAGGGCGATCGGTTCGACGAGCCGGTGAAGACGTCCGGAGCGCCGATCATCGAGGCGCCCTCCCGCGGTCGGTACGCCACGGTGCTCCACCTGTCGCTGGGTACGGACCCGCGGGCCCTGGAGCTCGTCGAGCGTGGCATCTGGAAGGACGTCGCGCTCGGGCGCACCACCCGGACGACCACGGCGGACCCCGCCGCCCGGGCCGCCATGGACCAGGAGATGGTCCGGGACCACAAGAAGCTCACCAAGCGCTCCGCCGGACGAGACCTCGCCTACGTAGAAGTTCTCCCCCTGAGCGCCGATCTCGACGGCAACCCTGTCGCCGACGCCCGCCTCGGTCAGTTCCGCACCGAGCTCCTCGGGGGCGCCGTCAAGGCCAGCGCCGCGGCAACGGAAGGCGGCTACGCCAGCGGGTCGGCGTGCGGCGGCTGCCACCGGGACCGCCTCGCCTCCTGGGTCTTCGACGGTCACGCACGCGCCATGGAGGCCCTGGAGAAGAGCAAGACCGCCGACAACCCCGAGTGTGTGTCGTGCCACAGCACGGGCTTCGGCCGCCCGGGCGGGTTCGCGGCGGTGGAGGGTCCGCAGCTCGAGGCGTTCCGCGACGTGCAGTGCGAAGCCTGTCACGGGCCGATGAAGGGGCACGACGGGCACAATTCGGTGCACAGCGAGCCGATCGGGGAGAGCACCTGCCGCGCCTGCCACGATCCGGCGAACAGCCCGAAGTTCGTCTACGACGACTACCGGAAGCGGATCTCCTGCGTCCGCGTCCAGACGCAGGGACGGCCCGACGACCCGGCCACCCCGTGAGCGCCGCCGCCTGATGCGCCCGCTGGTCGTCACCGGGCCCACCGCGGCCGGAAAGAGCGCGCTCGCGTTGGCCGTGGCCGAGCGATACGGCGCCACGATCCTCGCGATGGACGCGATGACGGTGTACCGTGGCATGGACATCGGCACCGCCAAGCCGTCGCCCGAGGAGCGGGCGCGCGTGCCACACCGCGGCCTCGATCTCCGCGAGCCGGACGGCACCTTCTCCGCCGCTGACTTTGTGGCCGAGGCCGAGACCGTCATCGCCGAGGGTCGCCCGGTGGTGGTGTGCGGCGGCACGCCGTTCTACCTCCGCGCGCTGTGGCGGGGGCTCGTGCCCGCGCCCGCCGCCGATCCCCAGGTTCGCGCCCGGTTCGAGGCGCTGGAGAACCCCCACGCGGCGCTCGCCGAGGTGGACCCCGTCCTCGCCGCGCGCCTGCACCCCAACGACCGCCTGCGTGTCGTGAGAGGCTTGGAGGTGCACGCCCTCACGGGGACGCCGCTCTCCGCCTTGCACGCGGGAGATGACCAGCCTCGGCGCGACCTGGAGCTGGCCTGGGTGGACGCGCCCGACCTCGACGCCCGCATCGACGCCCGGGTGAAGGCGATGATGGCCGCCGGCTACCTCGACGAGGTCCGGGCGCTCCTCGCCGCCGGCTACGGCCCGGAGGTGAAGTCGATGGGCACCCTCGGCTATCGCCACCTCACCGCCCACCTGCTCGACGGGCTGGCGCTCGAGGAGGCGGTCCGGCTCACCCAGCAGGACACGCGCCGCTTCGCCCGGAAGCAGCGGACGTTCCTGCGGGGGTTGGGGCTGGTGGTCGGGGGCGACGTCTGGGCGGCGGCGGAGCGGGCGTTCGGGAGGTAGCGCCCGTCCCGCCCTTCTCGCCGCCGGCGGCGCCTCGACCGCCGACGCCGGTCCGGGGCAGGGCGCCACCCGCTCTCCACCCCCTTCGCACCTTCCGTGTTACCGGGCGCGGCGATGGAACTGGTCCTCGACTTCGAACGCCCCCTCGTTGAGCTGCGCCGCCGCATCGATCTCCTCCGCCAAACCGAGGTCGCCAACAGCCTCGACCTCGGCGCGAGCATCCGCGAGCTGGAACGGCAGGCCGAGGCGTTGCAGCGCCAGATCCTGGCGAACCTCTCCCCCTGGCAGCGTACGCTCCTCAGCCGGCACCCCGCCCGGCCCTACACGCTGGACTACGCGGCCGACTGGCTCACCGATGCCGACGAGCTCCACGGCGACCGCTCCGGCACCGACGATCAGGCGATCGTCGCCCAGATGGGCACCTTCCGCGGGCGCACCATCCTGCTCATCGGCCACCAGAAGGGGCGTACGACCAAGGAAAACGTCCAGCGCAACTTCGGCATGGCCCTGCCCGACGGCTACCGGAAGGCCCTGAGGCTGATGCGCCTGGCCGAGCGGTTCAACCTGCCGATCGTCACCCTCATCGACACGCCGGGGGCCTACCCGGGGATCGACGCCGAAGCGCGCGGCCAGGCCGAGGCCATCGCCCGCAACATCATGGAGATGGCCACGCTGAAGGTGCCGGTCATCTGCTGCGTGATCGGCGAAGGGGGCAGCGGCGGCGCGCTCGCGCTCGGCGTGGGCAACCGGGTGCTGATGTTGGAGAACGCCACCTACTCCGTCATCTCTCCCGAAGGCTGCGCGGCGATCCTCTGGCACGACCGTGCCGAGGCCCCTCGCGCGGCCGAAGCCCTCAAGCTCACCGCGGAGGACTGCCTCCGCTTCGGCGTCGCCGACCGCCTCGTGGACGAGCCCGCGGGCGGCGCCCACCGCTCCCCGGCCGAGGCGATCCGCTCGCTCGGCGATGCGGTCGCCGCCGCGTTGGACGAGCTCTCGGCGCTCACGCCGGAGCAGCTCACCGCCGATCGGTACGACCGGTTCCGAAAGTTGGGGGCGTTCGAGGATCGGGGCGAATAACGCCAAAGGGCCGCGGCGCTCCACCGGCTTTCCCCCCCGGACCGGTCGGCGGTCGAGGAGCCACCGGCGGCGAGAATGGCGGGGCGGGCGACCCCACCGGCGCGGGAATCAGCCGCCTTCGAACATGCGGAGCAGCCGCAAAACCGCCTCGTCGTCCGGGGCGTGCGCGAGCGCGTGGAGGAGCGTGGGGTCGGCGAGCTGGGCCGCGTGGCCGAGGAGGGTGAGGCCGGCCGCACCGCGGGGAACGCCGGTCAACGCGAGCACTCCGTGGATCGGGCGGTCGTCCGGGGTGGGCGCCGGAAGCGGTGTCGCGAGGAGGACCAGGGCCGCGACCGGGGCACCCTCCGGCGTGTGCGGCAGGAGCAGGCCGCCGCCGAGGGCGAACGCCGCGGCGCCCCCCCGACGGAACGACTCCGCCAGCACCGCCGCCTGACCCCCGGCGCCGAGCCGGAGCGCCGCGAGGTCCATCGCGTCGTCCAAGGAGGCGACCCGAGCGCCGCGCACCACCCGCGTCCCGGAGAGCAGCGCCGCGACCGTGGCGTGGCGAGGAGGATGCGCCGCGGGGAAGTGGTGCTCGATGAACTCAAGGACGCGCCCCACCTGGGCGGGAGAGAGGCGGCGGCGGAGCACCTCGCGGTGGAGCGCGTCCGCGGCGAGGGACGCTTCGGTCGGGGTGGCGGCGACGCGCCCGGCGAGGCGGGGCAGGAGGTCGGCGGGCAGCTCGAGGCTACGCGCGAGCGCCGCGAGCCGCTCCGGCGTCGGCGCGGCGTCGTGACCGTGCTCCACGCGGCTGAGGTAGGCGGACGACACGCCCACGGCGGCGGCGAGGTCGCGGAGGCTCCACCCGCCCTGCACGCGCAACATCCGGAGGGAAGCGCCGAAGTGCATCACGCCCTCCCGCGCACGTAGAGCCACGACGGGCCGTCCGCGCCAGGGCTCGCCGGCCAGGACACCGGCGCGATGACCAGCTCCACGCCAGTGGTGGCGCCCTCCACCCGCTCCACGCCGCCCTCCGCCGCGAGCCGCTCCGCCACCCTCCGCACCGCCGCGTCGTCGCCGAGCACCCCGACGCGCCGGATCGGCGCGTCCTCCCGCGCGACGAGCACGCCGACGTCGCAAGGTGCGCCTTGCAGGACGCTGCGGACGGAGCCGCCGAGGGTCTCCCGGTCCTCAAACGGCGAGCGGTGTCCGCCGAGGATCACCAGCGGCACCCCCTTGATCTGGGCGATGCGCGCGAGGTCCTCGCCCGGGTCGGCGCTGGGGAAGGACAACCCGGAGACCGCCACCCCGACGGACGCCGCGCGGGCCTCCAGCTCCGCCAGCGGCCCCGGCCCCTCGGCGATCGGCGCCGCGCCGAGCGACTCGGACACCCGCTCGACCGAGGTCAAGTGCACGGCCCAGACCGTGGCGCGACGGGCGCGGGTCCACGCTTCGGCGAGCTGGAGCATCGCCGGGCCCGAGGCGGGGTCCGAGAGGCAGAGCATGAGCCCCGGACCGGCGCCGGGCGCCGCGGGCGCCGCGGCTTCCTGTTCCAGCATCTCCCGTGCGGGAAAAATCCGTTCCAACAGCGGCGAGGTGGCGATCGTGGTGACCAGCGCCATCACCACCATCATCGCGAAGAGCTCCGGCGAGATGACGCCGAGATCGAGGCCGATGTTGAGCACCACCAGCTCCATCAGCCCGCGGGTGTTCATCAAGATGCCGACCGCCGCGGAGGTGCGCCCGTCGAGCCCCGAGAGCCGGGCCGCCAAGGCGGTGCCGCCGAACTTGCCCAGGGTGGCCACCACGAGGATCACCCCGGCGACCCCCCAGGCGGACGGCGTGTTCAAAAGCGTGATCTGGGTACGGAGACCGCTGTACGCGAAGAACATCGGGAGGAGCACGAGGGTGACGAGGTCCTCGAGCTTCTCCACCAGCACGTCGGCGAGGCCGTGCTTCCGGGGGACGATGACCCCGAAGAGGAAGGCTCCGAACAGCGCGTGGATGCCGATCCACTCGGTGATCCCCGCGGAGGTGAGCAGCAGCAGGAAGATCGCGGCCACGAGATCCGAGGACACGGCGGCGCCCCCCCGGGGCCCGACGCGGGCGAGCATCGGGCGGACGACGCGCCACATCACGGCGACGTAGGCGACGGCGAGGAGCGCCGTGCGGATGGCGGGGAGCGCCCCGGACGCGCTCGCCACCGCCACGACGGCGGCGATGAGGCACCAGGCGGTGACGTCGTCCACCGCGGCGGCGGCCAGCGCGATGGTGCCGATGCGCGTGCGGATGAGCCGGCGTTCGGCGAGGATGCGGGCGAGGACCGGGAACGCGGTGACGCTCATCGCGGCGCCCATGAACAGCGCGAAGGTGAGCTGCGGCACGCCCTCGGGCGCGAGCGTGGCGTAGAGCGGCAGGGACAGCCCGGCGCCCAGCGCGAAGGGGAGCACGATGCCGGAGGCGGAGATCGCCACGGAGGCGCGGCCGCTGCCGCCGAGCCGGGACGGGTCGAACTCGAGCCCGACCAGGAACATGAAGAAGACCAGCCCGATCTGGCTCATCATGCTCAGCACCGGGAGCGAAGCCTCCGGGAAGAGCGCCGCCTCGGCCGTGGGCGCGAGGAGCCCGAGCAGGGAGGGACCGAGCAGGATGCCCGCGAGGATCTCGGCGATCACTCCTGGCTGGCCGACCCGCCGAAAGGCCAACCCGAGGAGCCGACCGGCGAGCAGGATGGCGCCGATCTGGACGAGGAGCTGCAGCACGTGCATCGCCGACCGCTAAGCGGTTTACTTATCACCGGCGAGGAGGGCCGCGAGTTCTGTAGTGGCGGCTGGCGGCCCCAACCCCGTTCCTCCGCTGCTGACCGATCCGTCGGGGCGCCGACCGTTCCCCGCTCAGTTCGCGCAGGGCACCGAGCCCATCCACGCCGCGAGGTGCGCGGTGTAGGCGTCGTCGGTGGAGATGCCCACCACCCCGTAGTCGCCGGCCTGATCGGCGAGGTCGCCGACGAGGAAGTCGTGCGCGTCGGGGATCCCGGCGGACTGGTACGCGCCCACGTCGGAGTCGGCGTTGCCGTAGCCGTACGCGAGGGTGTAGCCCTGGTCCTGGAGCGAGGCGAGCAGGTCGGCTTTGTAGGCCTCGGCTCCGCTGCCCGGCTCACCGAGGCCGGGGGCGAAGTAGACGTCGCCGTCGTCCAATAGGGGGAAACCCTTGTCCTCCAGCCAGCCGATCGTGGCGTCTTCGACGCTGGTGCCATCGAGCAGGACGAGGTCCTCGCCGCGGGCGGTGACGTAGACGATCCGGTAGCCGAGGGCGACGTAGGCGCGCATGAGCGCGTCGCCGTCGGGGCGCATCTCCGGGATGTTCCACGGCTCGATGAGCTGCTTGAGGAACTCGGTGTCGCTGATGGTGAGCGTGGCGTCGATGTCGGTGACCACCACGGTCGTGGTGGTCGCGTCGGCCGGCTGGCAGGCGTGGCCGGTGTCGCTGGTGTCAACGCCGGAGTCTGCCGTGTCGGTGGCGGTGTCGGCCGTGTCCGCGGTGTCGGCGCCGGAGCCGGCGGTGTCGGCCGCGGCGGCGCTGTCGGTGCCCGCCGAGCCGGGGCCGACCGGCGTGCACGCCGCGACGCCGAGCAAGGCGACCCACCAAACACCGCCCGATCGTTGCGCCTGGGCCGGGTTCCGGGCGCGGTGAGGGTGGCTGGCGCCCCCCTGTGCCCTCACAGCCCCACCGTCATCGACAGGCCCGGCTGCACTTCCCAGGTGTTGAAGCTCTCGAACGCGGTGGTCTGGTCGTCGAACCAGAGCTCGTAGTCCACCCGGTAGAACAGCGCGAGGCGGAGGCGATCGCCGATGCGGGCGCCGATGCCGAACTCCCCGCCGAAGTCGCAGCCGAAGGTCGCGTCCGCGTCGTCCACCAGGGCGACCCCGGGCTGAACCAGGAAGTGGAAGTAGCTGTAGACCTTGTCGCTGCCCTTGGAGCCGAAGCCGTAGAGCAGGGCGAAGTGGACGCGCTGGGCTTCCCGGCTCCCGAGCGTGTCGTGCTTGTAGACGGCGCCGAGCGAGAGCCCATCTCCGACGGGCACGTCGAGGCCGAGGGCGTAGTTGTGCTCCCGACGACCCGCGGCGAACATGTAGTCGAGGTCGAGTCCGCCGTGGAGGCGCAGGAACAGCTTCGGATCGCTGGAGAAGAGCGGCCGAGGCTCTGGCCGGGGTTCCACGTAGACAGGCTCGGACGGAGGCGCGTACACCGGCTCCGGAGCGGGCGTAGGCTCGGACGGAGAGTCCCCCGCGATGGTGAAGCCGAAGTTGGAGGCGAACGTGCGCTGCGCGGTGATCACGTCGTTCTCCACGACGGTGCCGCGCGAGCTCAGGTCGCTGGTGATGCGCTCGACCTCCGTGGACTCGCTCTCGCTGATCGCCCCGTCCGCCAGGAAGCTGGTGAGCGTGGCGAGCTCGCCGCGGGACATGCCGTCCCAGAAGTCGACGAGGCGCAGCACCGAGCCGCGCAGCGCGGTGTCCCCCTGACAGTCGCCCAGGCTCGACACCTGGGCGCGGGTGTTGGCCACGACCGCGACCAGCATCTTGCGCGCGGACTCGCTGGCGTCGTACCCGTTCGGGAGGGCATCCACGAATTTGCCGCTGGTGTCGGTCATCCGGCCGGTCAGGGTGACCAGGTAGTCGGAGTAGGTGACCGGGGAGCAGGCGCTGCCCGTGGCGGGGCGCTCCTGGGCGAAGGCGAAGGCGGCGAACAGCAGGAACACGGGAACCTCGCCCGTGCGGACTAACCGGCGCCCCCCCACCCTGCCCCGTGGCGAGGGCTCAACTCACGCCGTCTTCCGTCGGATCATCCTCATCCGGGAGGAGGCCCGGCCCCCCGTCGATGCGCTGGAGCTTCCGCTGGAGGGTGCGGCGGTGCAGCCCGAGGCGCCGGGCGGCGTGCGAGATGTTCCCGTCCGTGCCCTCCAGGGCCTTGCGGATGTGCTCCCGCTCTACGGCCTCGAGCTCCGTGGGCGGCCCGGGCTCGTCCAGCGCGCGCCGGAGGGCCGCGACGATGTCCTCGGCCGGCGTGGGCTTGGTGCGGAAGTCGACGGCACCGAGCTTCACCGCCTCCACCGCCGCCGGAATGGAGCCGAAGCCCGTGAGCACGATGGTGCGGCAGCGGGGCGCGCGCAGCGAGAGCATCCGCACCACGTCCAGCCCGTTCCCATCCACGAGGCGAAGGTCCACCACGGCGCCCGCCGGGTTGCGCCCCCGCGCCGCCACCTCCGCCTGCGCGACCCCCGCGGCAGCGAGCACCGCGAAGCCCGAACGCCGCAGCGCCCGCGCGAGGGCGTCCCGATGGACCTCGTCGTCCTCCACCACCAGGATCGTCTGCATGCTCAGCTCGCCTCTCGCGGGATTGTAGCAAGGCGAACCGCGACCCGACCACCCCCACCGGGCCTACGGGAGAGCCGCAGGTCCCCGCCCCAGCGACGGGCGAACGAAGTGGCCACGAAGAGCGCCAACCCCCGCCCTTCTCGGCCGCCGTCGCCCCACCGTGAATGAAACGCCTCGCCCGCCTGGGCGATCACCTGGGCCGTGGGGCCCTGGCCGCCGTCGTCGATCTCCAGGAGCACATCCCCCGCGGCGTCCGCCCGCACGACGATCGGGAAGCCGGCCCGAGCGGCGTTGTCGAGGAGCGACCAGACGATCCCCCTCCAGGTGTCTGGGTCACCGGCGACCGCCAGCAGCTCGAGCCCGGCAGCCACCTCCAGGCGGAGCTGCCCGCGATCGAGGCCCGCGCTCTGCCAGTCCGCCACCCACCGCCGCAGGCACGGCCCGAACGCTTCGACTTCGTTGGAGACCGTCCACGCGGTGCCGCCACGCAGCCGGTCGAGAATCTCCCGACACCGTTGCACCTGCCCCCGCAGTGTGGTGAGCGCCTCGCGCGTGCTCTCCGGGTCCGCCAACGCCTCCGAGGCGAGCAGGTCGATCGAGGACAGCGGGGTGCCGAGCTCGTGCGCGATGCCTGCGGAGAGGATGCCGAGCGACACGAAGCGTTCGTCGCGGGCGTGATCTTCGAGGGCGGCGTGCAGGCGGGCTTCGCGGTCGTTGAGCAGGTCGCGGACCCGGATGACCGTGAGCGTGAGCGCCACGACCGAGGCGTCGAACACCAGGAGCTGCTGGAGCTGTCGCGCCGCCACCATCCCGAAGACGTCGAGCTCGACCGGCCCGACACGGGGGCCAAACAGCACCAGGCCGTTGTGTACGCCGATGAGCAGCAGGGCGGACATCCACGCCATCGGCGGGGAGAGGGTGAGCGCGCACGGCACCACGAACTGCACCAGCATGTCGAGGCCGGGGTGGTCGGCGGCCCGGAGCAACCACGCGCCGCCCGCGAGTTGCCCCAAGGTGAGCGCCACCTGAAGCGGGAGGACCGCGGCCGACGGGCCGAAGCGGGTGACCAGGGCCCGTTCGAGGATCTCCAGCGCCAACGCCGCGAGGAGGAACTGCGCGAGCGCGCCTCCGTCGTAGCTGGCGTCGCTGAAGCGCTCCAGCACCCCGCCGAGCGCGAGGACGGGGAGGAACGTGTACCGGAAACGGCGGAACCAGCGCAGAGAACGACGCGGGGACGGGCGCGTGACGAGCACACCCGAGCGTCGCACATCCGCTCCACCCGGGCAACCGCACGGCGCGCCGACACACATCCGGCGGCACGCACGGCCCGCGGGTGTTAGCCGCCGCCCGCCATGGAACGCCTCCTGTCGCTGCGCGACGCCCATCCTTACCTCCGCCTCTTCCGGGGCCGCACCTTCGTCATCAAGGTCTCCGGGGCGATCCTCGAACGACCGGCCGCGCGGGACGCGCTGGCGGAGGACATCGCGCTGCTCCACCACGTCGGCATCCGGGTGGCGCTGGTCCACGGCGGCGGCCCGCAGCTCGACGCGCTCTGCGAAAAGATGGGGATCACCAAGGAGGTCGTCGCGGGCCGCCGGGTCACCGACGCCCGCACCCTCGAGCTCGCCCGGATGGTGTTCCGGGGCCAGCTCAACAGCGAGCTGGTCAGCGCGCTCTCTGCCCACGGCGTGAAGGCCGTCGGCCTCTCCGGCGGCGACGGCATGAGCGTCGTCGGCGCCCGCCGCCCCGCGCGCACCGTCCGCGACCCCAGCACCGGCGCCGAACAGTCGGTCGACTACGGTTTTGTGGGCGACATCAACACGGTCGACGCCGGCTTGCCCAACCTGCTCATCGACTCGGGCATCGTCCCGGTCTACTGCTCGCTCATCGCGGATCAGAGCGGTGCGCTGCTCAACACCAACGCCGACACCATCGCCTCCCGCCTCGCCATCGCGATCAAGGCGGAGAAGCTGATCCTCTGCACCTCGGTGCCGGGGTTGCTCGAAGATCGCGACGACCCCCGCCGCCTCGTCTCGTACGGGGACCTCGGGACGGTGGACGAGCTCATCCGCCAGGGCGTGGTCTCCGGCGGCATGCTCCCGAAGCTCGCCGCGGTGAAGGACGCGCTCCAGGGCGGCGTTCCCCGCGTTCACCTCATCGACGGGACGCGCCCCCAGGCGCTGCTCCTCGAGGTCTTCACCAACGAAGGCTGCGGCACCATGCTCGTCGCCCGCCGCGACGACGAGTGATCGGGCGGTGAGCGAGGTCCTGCCGCTGCTGGAGCGGCTGGTCGCGGCACGGAGCCCGTCCCGAGAGGAGGGGCCGGTGGTCGCGGTCTTCGAAGGCTGGGCCGCGGCGCATGGCGTCGCGGTGCGCGGCGTGGGGCAGAACCGCATCGTCGTGCGGACCGGACCGGCGGAGGGCCCCACCCTCCTCCTGCTCTCCCACTACGACACGGTGCCGGCCACCGCCGAGTGGACGCGCCCCCCGTGGACGCCCACCCGCGAAGGCGAGCGGCTCTACGGCCTCGGCGCCAACGACGCCAAGGGTTGCCTCGCGGCGATGATGTGCGCGTTTGTCGCGGCGGAGCTGCCGCGAGGAAGGCTGATCCTGGTCGCGGCCGCCGAGGAGGAGACCGGGCGCAACGGTTTCGAGACCGTGCTCCCGGAGCTGCCGCGTATCGACGGCGCGATCGTGGGCGAGCCCACCGGGCTCGACCTCGCGACGGCACAGAACGGCCTCCTGGTCCTCGACTGCGTCGCCAAGGGGCGCGCGGGCCACGCCGCTCGGCCCCACCTCGCGGAGAACGCCGTGTACCTCATGGCGCGGGACATCACGGCGGTGGAGGACCTCCGGCTCGACCGGGTGCATCCGCTGGCCGGGCCCACGACCCACACGGTGACGATGGCCCACGCGGGCGAGCGCCACAACGTGATCCCCGGCGAAGCCCGCTGGACGATCGATCTGCGCACGACCGACGCCTACGCCCCTGTCGAGCTCACGGAGCTCATCCGTACGCGGGTGCGCTCCGAGGTGCAGGTGCGGAGCGACCGGTTCCACGCGGTCTCGACGCCGCCCGACAGCCGCGTCCTCGCCGCAGCGAAGCGGGCGCGCCCCGAAGCTCGGGAATTCGCGTCCCCCACCCTCTCCGACTGGGCGCACCTCCACGGCGTTCCGGCGGTGAAGTGGGGGCCGGGGCGTTCCGAGGTGAGCCACACCGCGGACGAGTGGGTCGAGGTCTCGATGGTGGAGGCCGCGGTGGGCGCGTATACCGCCGCGATCGAAGCGTTCTACGCCGAGGAGGGCTGATGCGTCTCTGGGACAAGGGCGGCGCCCTCGACGCCGCGGTCGCTGACTTCACGGTGGGCGACGACCCCACGGTCGACCTCGCCTGGGCCCGCCACGACGTGGTCGGCTCGGCGGCGCACACCCGCGTGCTCGAAGCGGCGGGGCTCCTCACGGCGGAGGAAGGCCAGACCCTTCGCGGCGGACTCACCGTGCTCCTCGGCGAGATGGAGGCCGGAACCTTCGTCATCGACCGCGCGGAGGAGGACGTCCACACCGCGATCGAGGCCCGCCTCACCGCCCGACTCGGCGCCGTCGCCGGGAAGATCCATACCGGGCGCAGTCGCAACGACCAGGTGCTCACCGCCCTGCGCCTCTGGACGCTCGACGAGCTCGACGGCCTCGAGGCCGAGTGGCGCGCCCTCGCCGCCGCGTGGCTGGAATTCGCGGCCGCCCACGAGGCGACGCCCCTCCCCGGCTACACCCACCTCCAGCCGGCGATGCCGAGCTCGTACGGGCTCTGGGCCGCCGGGTATGCCGCGGCGCTCCTCGATCTCCTCCCGCTGCTGAACGCGGCGCGCGCGGTGGCCGACCGCTGCCCGCTCGGCTCCGCCGCCGGCTACGGCACCCCCCTCCCCTTGGACCGCGCCCTCGCTGCCTCGCTCCTCGGGTTCTCCGCGGTGGAAGCGCCCGTCACCACGCCCCAGCTCACTCGCGGGCTCGTGGAGTCGGCGGTCCTCGGGGCCCTGGGCGCCGCCACCGCGCTCGTGGCGCGCTGGTCCTGGGATCTGGTGATCTTCGCCTCCAGCGAATTCACCTTGGTGAAGCTCCCGGACGCGTTCACCACCGGCAGCTCCATCATGCCCCAGAAGCGCAACCCCGACGTCGCGGAGCTGCTGCGTGCGACGGCGGTCGGGGTGCGCGCCGCCCGGCGCGAGATCGAGGACGTGATGGCGTTGCCCGGCGGCTACCAGCGGGACGCCCAGCTCACGAAAGCCCCGTTCCTTCGAGGGGTCCGCGCGGGTCGGCAGGCGCTCCGCGTCGCCGCGCACCTCGCGCCGCACGTGGTCCCGACGCCCAAGCCCCTGGAAGCGCCGCTCTTCGCCGCCGCCGAGGCCTACCGTCGGGACAAGCCGTTCCGCGAGGCCTACCGGGACGTCGCCGCCGAGATCAAGGCCGGCACCTTCACCGCCGCGCCCGCGCCCGCCCCGGGGTTCGACCTCGCCGGGCTCCGCGCCCGCGTCGGCGAGGCGCCTCGGGACCGCTGGCCCGCGTGGTGGGGCCTCGTCAACGACGGCGCCGCCATCGTGCGTTGACCGCCCGTCCGCATCTCGACTCCCGACGTCGCGTCGTCATTTTGTAGCACGGGCAAGCCTCGACGGGCACCCGGTCTGCTCCCTCCCGGTCGCCCGGGGTCGCTACCCCTTCATCTCCCTCACCTTCAACCCGAGCTGGTTGAAGCGGAGCTGCACCTTCCGGGCGGCGGTCTCGTCGCCCATCAAAAGGCGGGCCATCGCCGCGAAGTCGCCCTCCTCCTGCTCCCAGAGCCGGGTAAAGTACTGGCGTTCGACGTCCTGCGCGAGGTGGTTGAGCGTGGGGTCGGGGCGGATCACCACCTCGCACCTCCAGCCGTCCGCTTCGCTGGCGCGCTCGACGCGCACCGCGCGGAGGAGATCCCGCACCAGCTTCGGGCGCACCTGCACCACGTCCGCGCGAGCGCCCGCGCCGAAGCCAGCGAGCTCAGCGAAGGTGAACGTGAGCGCGTTCTCCAAAACCATCGCGAATTCTCGGAGGTTGCCCGGCCAGCGGTGACGACGGAGCAGGCGCTGGGTGCGCTCCGGGAACAAGAGCACCAGCCGGTTCGGGACGGTCGGTGGCACCTCCCCGTTCAGGGGAACCCCTACATCCCCGGCGGGCTGCGTCGGGGTGCCCGCGCCGAGCCCGGTGCGCTCGCGGTATTCTTGCACCAGGCCGAGGAGCTGTGGCGACTCCAAGGCCCGCAACGCCGCCCAGGTCAAGAGCCCGTGGAAGTCGCCGCGACGCTTCACCAGCGGGGGCAGGATGACCGTACAAGCTGGGTTCAGCCGCATGTAGAGGTCGGCGCGGAAGCGACCGGCGCGCACCAACTCCGGGAGGTCCTCGTGGGTGGCGACCACCAGCTTCACGTCCACCCGGCGCTCCGCGGTGTCCCCGATGCGGGTCACCACGCCCTCCTGGAGGACCGTCAGGAGCATCTTCTGTACGTCTTCCGGGAGATTCCCGATCTCGTCGAGGAAGAGGGTGCCGCCGTCGGCCTCTTCGAAGGCGCCCTTCCGATCCGCGACGCTGCCGGTGTAGGCGCCGCGCGCGCTGCCGAAGAGCTGGGCGGCCACGAGGTCCCGCGGGAGGGTGCTGAGGTCGACCGACACGAAGCGGCCACGCCGCCCCGAGCGGGTATGCACCACGTGGCGCGCGATCATCGACTTGCCGGTGCCGGTGGGCCCGCCGAGGATCACCGGCAGGCGCCCCCGCGCGAGCACGTGGAGC
Source organism: uncultured Pseudomonadota bacterium (assembly GCA_903921785.1). Classification (GTDB taxonomy): domain Bacteria; phylum Myxococcota_A; class UBA796; order UBA796; family SXON01; genus SXON01. The sequence goes on along the minus strand of CAIXRH010000249.1, from coordinate 22,448 downwards.
CGGGCGCGGATGCGCCGCATCTCCGCCGACCGCCCCCAGTAGACGGGCCCCTCCGCCTCGCGCCCCCGGCGCGCGGACAGCACGTTCTCGATCTGCACGCGGAGGCTGCGTGCATCCACGTATTCATCGTCGAGGAAGTAGGTGTACTCCTCGGCGTCGAGGCGCTCGGCCGCGCGCTCCAACGCCACCTCGTCCTTGCTGGTCATCAGCACGACCGGGAGGTCGGGGAGCCGGCGACGGAGGCGGGCGAGGATCTCCAGCCCCTGGCGGCGCCGCACCTTGGCGAGCGTCTTGGCGTCGGCGCCGGCGGGCAGTCCGACGAGGTCCTCAGCGGGGATCTCGAAGTGTACGTCGAGCAGCACCAGGTCCACGTCCCGGCGACGCGTACGCAGGAGCTCCGCGGCTTCGCGCCAGCAGCGCGCCGGACCCAGGTAGTCGTGCTCGGGGATCGCCTTGCGGCAGAGGCCGACGTACCGATCCTGGTCGTCGATCACCAGGATGGTGGCCATCTAATCCTCCGCCTGCTCAACCAGACGCCGGCAGGCTTCGCCCAGCTCGTGGGCCTCGCGAGCGAGGGCGCGGAGCCCGGGCAGGTCCAACTGCTCCAGCGCGGGCAGCGCGGCGCCGATGCGGGTGACCCGATCGTCGACCTCGTGGAGGTCGAAGTCGCTCACGGTGGGGCGGAGGCGGAACCAGAGGGTGAGGCAGTCTTCATCCCCCTGCGGACCGCGGCGCGTGCGCAACAGATCGGTGCGCAGCGCGTCACGGTAGTCGACCGCGGTCGCATCTTCGCCGAGCCACCTCGCTTCGAGGTGGACGTACTTTCCGAGGTCATGTCGCACCCGCTGGGCGGCCTCTCGCGCTCGCATCGCCCCCGGGCTTATCCGTTCCTTGACGTCGGTGTCGAAAGTCGCGGTCGCCCATGTCCGAAAGCGTGGTACACTGCGCGCAGGATCATCAGGTCCCACCCCGAGGTGAACGTTGTTTTTGACCCTCCTCACCCTCTCCTCGCTCCCCGGCTGCGCCCCCGCGTCCGTCAGCGTGGATGTCGACGCGGACGGAGACGGCCTGCTCGGCTCGGAAGAAGCCGATCTGGGCACCGATCCCGCCAAGCCCGACTCCGACGATGACGGCGCCGACGACGGCACCGAGCTCACCGCCCACACCGACCCGCTCGATGGCGGGGAGTACCCCTACAAGGGCGGCTGGGCGATCGACAGCTGCCACGCCGACATCCAGGGCGAAGGCTACGCCAACGGGGACGTCTCCGAAGACTTCTCCCTTCCCGATCAGAACGGCCAGAACGTACACATGTACAGCTTCTGCGCCCGCGAGATCTACATGGTGTTCGCAGCGTTCTGGTGAGGCGCGTGTCAATCCGAGGCCGGGGGCCTCGAAGCCATCTACCAGGACAACAAGGACAAGGGCCCGGGATTCATGGTCCTGGAAGTTATCGTTGAGAACGATGAGAGCGCCGCGCCGAGCGTCGATGAAGCGGCCGAATGGGCCGACACCTACGGCCTCACCATGCCGGTGCTCGCCGGTTCCGACGACTTGATGTACAAGTACGCTGAGGGCATGAGCGGCGTGGGTCTCCCCTTCACCGTGGTCATCGACCCCGGCGTGGAGATCTTCAACATCGCCTCGGGCACCCAGGTCGAGACCGCGGTCGGTCGGCTCTGAGTCCGCCTTCCGGAGCGGGCTTCGGCCCGCTCCGGGCTCGCCTTTTGGAGTGGGGACGGTGTGCGAATGCGCATCCCCACCCTCCGCGCTCCGATCCACCGACAACGAGCGCACGGGCGCGCTTCAACCCACGGCCTGCGCTCCGGTGCCGGTGGCCTGGGCGGCGAGCGCCGGTGTCGAGCGCATCCCCGGACCGGAAGTTCGTCGGCCCTGACGAACGTTTCGCGTCCCCGCGCGCGCACGCGCGGTACATTCCGCATCCCCACCGTCCCCGAGGTCGGCGTGTCCTTCTTGCTCACGATGCTCCTGGCCGTCGCGCCCGCCTACGCGGGCGCGGTCCTCGTCGGCACCGCTCCCCTCCCCGCCGACGGTGCCACCACCTCGGAAGTCCATGTGTACCTGGAGAAGTGCGGCGGTAGCGTGCGCGCCCGGGTGAAGGCGGAGTCCGGAAAGGTCGCGGGCGTCACCACGGGCGCCGACTGCGTGGTCACGTTCTCGTACACCCCGCCGAGCGTGAGCGCCGCGAAGACCCTCCCGGTCACCGTGCAGGCGCAGTCCGAGGAGTACACGGTGCAGGTGCCCGTCGTGCCGCCCTTCGCCGGGGACGTCGCGGTCACCTTCGACCCGCCGGTCATCGCCGCGGGCGGCACGGCCACGATCAAGGTGAAGCCCTCGGGCACGTCGCCGGTGGCGGTCGAGCAGCGGCGCTTCGCGCTCACCGCGAGCGTCGGCACAGTAGACCCGCCCGTTCCCCTCGGGGATGGCACCTACGCCGCGCGGTATACCGCCCCGGCCAAGCTCACCGGCCCGGTGATGGTCGCGGTCACCGTCGCCGACGCCGCCGCGCCCGCCATCCAGGGGTGGGCCGGCCTGCCGGTCACCGTGAAGCAGACCGTCACGTTCGACGCCCCCTCCGCCTCCGTGAACGTGCTCACCCTCGGCGGCAAGAAGTACGGCCCCTTCAAGGCCGACACCAAGAACCACGTCGCGTTCGAGGTGGAGCTCGATCCGCGTCAGCCGGTCGGCCACCTGCAGACCGTGAACACCGACACGTCCAAGGCCGAGAAGGACGTGCCCATGCCCAACGTGCCCCAGCAGGGGCAGCTGGTCTTCCTGCCGATGCCCGCGAGCGTCGTCGCCAACCCCAGCGCGCCGCTGCCGGTCCGGGTGCTCGCCCTGGCGCCCACCGGCGAGGCCGTGTCGGCGTCCGACCTCAAGCTCACTGCCTCGGCGGGCACCATCGGCGCCCCGGGCCCGGACGGCAAGGTCATGGCCGGGTTGTTCACCTCCCCGGCGTCCGGGCAGGACATCACGCTGACCGCCAATTGGAACGGGCTCGTCGCCAGCCGGAAGCTGCGGGTGCTCAACCCGCTCCCGACGATGACGCTGGCCGCCGACCCCGCCGACCTCCCCAAGGGCGGCGGCTCGGTGAAGGTCGTCGCGCGCCTCAAGGACGCCGGCGGCACCGCCCTCGCCGGGCGCGCGCCCACCCTGGTCGCCGACGGCGGCACGATGTCGGGGAAGGTGGCCGACAACAAGGACGGCACCTACGGGAGCAGCGTCTCCGGCACCAGCAAGACCGAGCGCATCCGCGTCTACGGGACCCCCCCGATGGACGTGTCCTCGCTCGCTCCGGCGCGCATCCTCGCCTGGGCCGGCTCGCCGTCCGTCACCGGCAACGGCCTCGACGGCACCGCCATCACCCTCGTGGCGGTCGACGCCTACGATCTCCCCGTCCCCAACGTGGAATTCAAGCTCTCCGTCCCCAAGGGAGACGGCGTGCTGCCCCCCTCCGTGAAGGCGGACGCGCGGGGCATCGCCCACGCCACCTACAAGGCCGGCACCACCGCCGGGCTGCAGACGCTGCACATCGAAGGCGGCGGGTTGTGGACGGAGATCCCCGTCTTCCAGGTGGGGCAGAAGCAGTTCCTCGCGCCGGCCCCCGGCGGTGGCGCCGCCCACCTCGCCGCGCTCGAGCGCTGGCAGCACGCTTCGCCCACGCTCACCGTGGTCCGAGAAGGCGTGATCCCCCCGAGCGGCCCCCCGGCCGACATGCAGATCTCCACCACCCCCGGGTACACCACGCCCGGCGCCGCGATCCTCGTGCAGGTGCGCATCAACGACGACAACGGCGTCGGCGTGGCGGGGCAGAAGCTCCAGGTCAGCGCGGGCGGGGCCTCCATCGGCCCGATCACCGACGGCCGCGACGGCACCTACTCCTTCACGGCGCAGCTCGCCGCCGGGAAGGACGGGCCGCTGAAGGTCACGGTCGCGGCGGGCACGGCGATCACCAGCCTCGAGCTGGGCACGCTGGAGCAGGCCGGCGGGAAGGCCGCGGCGAGCGCGAGCACCGAGAGCCGCTCCACGGGCGGCGGCGGTGGGTTCGGCGGCTTTGGCGGCGGGTCTTCCGGCGGCGGCAGCAGCACGACCGTGAACAAGCCGCGACCCGCGCCGGTGAACAACAACGGCGGCGAGCCGGCGGCCGGGCGCTTCGGCGGTGGGCTGGTGAACCTCCGCGGTCCCTACGCCTCCACCACCACCGGCGGCGGCCTCGCTGGTGCGAGCCTCGACTCGCCGGGCACGGGCTTCTGGGGTCTCGCGGTGCAGGGCCACTACGGGCTCCCGGTGGGCGATGGCCGGCTCGTCTTCGGCGCCAACGGTCGGTTCTCCGCCAATATCTACGACGTCAACGGCGAGAGCTTCCTGGTCATCCTCCGCGACATCACGGCGGGCGGCCGGTACCTGCACCCGGTGGCCGATGGCCTCCGCGCTGGCGGCGGCCTCGACATCCAGTCGCTGAGCGCGCCCTACTTCCAGTACACCGACGAGAGCCGTCAGGCGGCGGAGCTCGCCGTCGGGAGCTGGTTCGGCGTGCGGGTGGCCGGTCAGCTCGACGTCGACCTCCCTTCCGACCTCCACGCCAGCGTGGACCTCGCGGAGACCTTCGCCTGGGCCCCCGCCGCCACCCACGCGGGCGCCCTGGTGGACATCCCGCTCGGCTCCGCCCCCGCGGCCATCCGCCTCGGCCTCGCCTGGGACTGGCACTACTTCTCCGCCACCACCCTGGGCGGCGACGAAGGCACGGGGATCGACGAGCACATCATGACCGCCCAGGTGGGCGCGGTGTACGTGCTTCGGTAGCTGGCGGCTCGGCGCGGACGGGAGCCGGCGGAGCCAACCGCCGCGCCCTGCCTCTCCCCATGGCGGCAGAAAAACAAGACGGCCGGCGGGTTCTCCGCCGGCCGTCCGCGCGTTGGGGCGAAGCCGCGCCGGAGCGCGGCGACCCGCTACTGCCCGGCGAAGTTCGAGATGCGCCCCGGCGCGCCCTCGGCGCCGTCCTGGGTGTGGCAGGAGTTGCAGTCGCCGCTGGTCTGCTCGCCGGCCATCGTCGCCACCGTACCGTCGGCGAACTCCACCTCGGCGGTGTACGGCGTCTTGATCCGCGCGTCGCGGGACGAGATGTAGAAGTTGCCGACCGAGTTGGTCTTGTCCTCGTAGGTGTTGCCCGAGGCATCGGTGACGCGGACGGTCGCGCCGTCGAGCCCGTTGCAGTTCTTCGGCTCGTCGTAGTTGGTGTAGACCGTACCCGCGATCGCGAAGGACGGGGCTTCGTCGCTGCTGCTGTGGCACTCGATGCACGCCTGGCCGGGGTTCATGTCCTCGGACTCGCGGTTGCCGCCGGTCCACTTCTCGCCGGAGACGCAGGCGCCGTCGCCATAGCCGTTGGGGCCGGTGTCCCCGCCCGAGGTGTCGCCACCCGAAGTGTCGGAACCGCCGGAGGTGTCCGTGGTGGAGCCGGTGCCGCACGCGGCGAGCAGGAACATGGGGAACATCAGGGTCAGGCGCATGGAAGATCCTCGCCCCCACCGTACCGTCGGCTGGACGGCATCGCCACCCGTCGGATGACGGGCCGTACCCACGCCGTGAGCACTGGATTGGTGCGAATCGACATAAGCTGGCGGATGCGTGACGATCACTGGGCACCCCTTCCGGACGAGGTCGTACGCGCTTCGTCGCCCCGCGTCCCGTGGACCTGGGCGCTCGCGGCGGCGTTCGCCGCTGGCGGGCTCGGCGCCACGACGGACCTCTGGAGGCTCCACGTGCAGACGGGCGCTTTCGCGCCGCCCGGCCTGCTCGTCGGGTCGATCTGGCTGAAGTGGTCGAGGGTGCAGGCGCCGTTTTCAGCGATCAGCGCGGTCGCAGGTCTCGGCGCGTGGCGGGCCGGGAGCCCCGCGGTGCCCCCGGGCGGACGAGCGCTGGCCGGGCTGGTTTTGCGCGGCCTCCTCGGGTGGCCGTTCGCGCTCGCGGGCGCGGCAGCGGTCTTGATCGGCCACGCGCTGTGGACCCAAACGCCGCCGGAGCGGGTGACCGGCTTCATGGGCGCGAGCGACTTCGCGGTGGGCGGGCTCGATGCAGTGGCCGGCGCGGCCGCCTTCGCGGTGCTCTGGCGCCCGTGGCTGCGGTCCTCGGCGGGTTCGTCCGCGGTCGCCCGCGGCGTGGTGACCTGGATCTTCGCGGGAGTGGTCGGGGCGGCGGTGCGGATGGGGGTGGAGGGGATCGTCGCGGCAGCGACCTGACGGCCGGCGGAAAACGCGCCGGCGCCGCATTGGCGCAAGATGATCACGATCAGTCTGCTCCCCCCGGACGCCCCCCTCGGAACCGCCCCGCGCCGCCGCGGTCCAAGCCCACGTGCTCACGCCGCTCCCCCGCCGCCTCGCGCTGCTGCTCCTCGCGCTGCCCATCGTGGGGACCCTGCTCCCAGCGGCCGCCGCGACCGCCTGGGACCCCCTCACCCTCGCCGTGCTCGCGCCGGCCTTGATCGTCGCGATCGTCGCCGCGAGCCCCGGCCGCGACGCGACGCGGACCGCGCGCCTGGCGGCCGCCGCCGTCACCGTGCTGGCGGCCATCACGACCGCCGCCATCGCGGGGATGCATGCCTACAACGCCGGGCTGCCCCAACCGTTCGAGTACCGCGCCCACCCGTGGGCCGCCCTCGAGCACCCGGCCCAGCTCTGGGCCGCCCTGCTCGGGGCCGCGCTCGTGGGACGCAGCCTGGGTCCGTGGTGGGCCGCGGTGGTCGTGCCGCTGCTCGTCGGCGCTGCCGTCTGCGGCGAGCGCGCGTGGCTGCACGAGGCGTACCGCGTCGATCAGCTCGCGGACGACAGCGCGCTGCTCACCGGCGCGCTGGTCGCGCTCTGGTGCCTGGGGATGCTCCTACCGAGGTTCATCGCCGCTCGCTGGCGGACGGTCTTCCTGCTCGTGCTCGCCGTGGTGGCCTCCTGCCCGGACCTCCACGCTTGGACGCGCACCCGGTACCGCAGCCTCGCCGCCCTCCTCGCACCCGACCGCGTCGAGCTCCTCGACGTGAGCCAGGACGGGAGCACGCTCCTCCTCTCCGGCTGGCGCGAGGGCTTTCCGGGCGCCACGTGGGTGCGTCGCGACGGGCTGTCCGAGCCGATCCACGCCGGGCAAGTCTGGCGGGGCAACGCCGGCCCGAACGGCGCGTACTGGGTCAAGTCCTTCACGCTCGGCCTCACCGAGACCGAAGGCTCGCTCCTCCGCTTCGCCGACGGCCGCCCGAACGCCTGCCCGGACGTGGAGCGTGTCGGGATCACCTGGCGGGGCGACGGGCGCGCCGCGTTCTTCCAGACCGACGGCCACGTCCGCCTCGACGATGGCGCCTGCATCCCCATCGACGGGGCAGACGACGTCGCGTTTCTCGGGCAGCTCCCCGCGTGGTCCGTCGGCGCGCTCGTCTTCGTGGACAGCAACGAGGTCGGGCAGCTCCAGGGGGAGATCGGCATGCGCTCCAGCTTCCTCGCCGGCGACGGCGGACTCGTGGTGATCGGCGAGACTCGCGCCTCGGACCCCCACGCCGCGCCGGCACGGAGGGTCGTCGCCCGCGTCACCACCGCAGGGCTGGTGCCGCTCATCGACGCCGAGGCCGATCGGGTCCACACCTGGGATGGCGCCGTCTGTGTCGGCGATCCGGCAGAGTGGACCTGCTGGAGCCCGGACGACGACGAACCGACCATCCGGACCGGCGACGCGTTCGTGGACCTCTTCGCCGGCGATGCACGCCCCACGCCCGCCTGGGGCCCGCTGCGCGCCGACGGCCACCGCCGCGACCTCCGGACCTTCGGGTACTACGATCTCGCTCCCGACGGCACCCTCACGGCCTGGCGCTGGGGAATCCCGGCCGACGAGCCCGTCCCCCTGGAGAGCGCCGGTCCCCTGCTCGACCCTCCCGAGGAGTACCCAAGCGACTGAGGTGCGGAAGAAAGGCCGGTTCCCCCTCCCGGCCCTCCCCGACCCTCGCGAGCCACGACCGGCGTCGGCGCCCCCGCGGCAGCGCCGGCTGCGCCGAGGCCGGATCACCCCCGCGGCGCCGCGATGCGCGCCGGACGATGCCCGCTTCGGGGATGGGCCCAGCGCATCGCCCAGATCGTGGCTCAATTCTCGTCTTTCACCGTTCCACGGACCCCGCCCCCGGACGAGCGCCCGCGCCGCGTCAGGCGCGCGGAACCATCGTCCAGACGTTCTCCTGGGTCGGGCTGCGCTTGCGCGTTCGCCGGGCATCGCTCTGCGGCCATCCGTCGATGCTGGCGCGGATGTCGGCGTTCACGTTCCCGTTCTGGTAGTAGCTGTGCTCAACGACGCCCTGGACGACCGGGGTGCAATCCACCTGGTGGATCTTGTTGTGCAGCAGCGACGGCCGCGCGGCGCCCGCACCCCCGAGGCGCTCGGGGTTCCCCTTGGTGTAGTCCGAGACGACCATCGCCTTGTCCTCCCGGTTGTGGTACACGGTCACCTGTCGGGCGACCTGCGCGACTCCTGAGAGCGGATGCCCGTTTTCGAGGACGGTGTCGTCCACGTCGGGCGCGCAGAGGAAGACGTGCTCGAACAGCCGCGGGAGCATGTTGCCGGGCGTGAAGTCGGCCACCCGCTCCAGCGCGTTCTGGAGGACGAAGTTGCCCATGGAGTGGCAGAGCAGGTGGATGTCCTGCCCGCACAGCTGACCGGCGCCCGTGCTTGCCTTGTCCCGGATGTCCGCCAGGAAGTCCCGCACCTTGAGGAAGGCTCGGCCCACCGCCCCGCCGGAGCCCGCCGCCTCCGCGCGATCGGACTTGTACGAGACAAAGGGCAGGGCGGCGCCGTCCGACGGCCAGGAGAAGAGCACCACCAGCACGCTCTGCTTGGGGTCTGCCGTGGGCGCGCGACGCAGCATCAATTGGAGCGCGAGCGCGGACCCGACGGCCGCCTTCCACGACACGTTGAAGCCGTGGATGTAGATGAGCACGTCGCTGGCCTGCTCCATCGCCGCCTTCAAGTCCGCGAACATCGCCTTGGAGCCGAGGGCGGCCTGCGGCTGGCTGTGTTCATGGACGCCCCGCTGCAACACCTCCGCATAGGGTGCGATCGAGCCGGCGCACGTCGCCAGGTAGCTCCCCAGGTTCTCGCCGTCGCCGATGCCGCAGCCCGGGACGTGCGTGTTGAGGAACGCATCCACCTTCGCCTGCTCCGCCGTGACCTTGACCCGACCGAAGCGCAGGTTCTCCATCCCGTCGTCGCTGAACTTGGTCCCGTAGCCGGTGGGGTGATCGCGGTCGGGTCCCTCATGGCGGCGGTTGGTGGCGTAGAACAGGTTCAGCTCCATCTCGATCGACTCCCTGGGTTGAGGTCCGCGCCCCGCGCAGGCGGGGCGCCGTGGATGCACAGCGGCGCTGGCCTGGGGCCGGCAGCGGCGGTCGCCACGTAGCGCGTCGTGATCCGGGTTGGCCAGGGTGCGCGGCCGGACGCGTGAGGGGCCTTCGTGGCGCCGCGATGCGCAGCGGACGATGCCCACGTCCAGGACGGGCCCGGCGCATCGCCCAGATCGTTGTTCAATTCTTGTCTTTCACCGTTCCGGTGGCGACGCGCGCCGGGGGCCGTCCCCGAGCCACGTCCACCACGCGGTGTCCCCCGCTTGCACGTAGAGCCCATCCGACGGCTGCCCGTTCGCCGCCACCCCGGGCTTTCCATCCGAACCAAGCGGCGTGAGCGCCCCGTACTGCCGCGGGAGATGCACGCCCCCGTCGAGGCGCTCCAGCAGCGCCGGGCCGCCGCCGAGCGTGAGCATGCCCGCCGCGCCCCGCGCCCACAGGCTCCCGACGCGGTCGGTGCGCCCCACCATCGTGAGCAGCCAGCGCGTCCCCTCCCCCTCCGGCGAACCGACGAGCGAGACCGCCGCGTTTCCCCGGATGCGGCTGTGCAGTCCGCACGGGTTCGGCGCCTCTTCCGTCGGCGCCTGCGCCCCGACCACCGCCACGTAGTCCGGCCCCTCCACCGTGAGCCGCCCCGGTGACCACCGCACCCGCGTGGGCCCGAGGCCCGTGGTGCAGGCCGAGCGTACCCCGGACGACGTTGTCGGCCCCGCGGTCGACGCCGAGACCTCCGCGACAGGCGTCGTCGGCACCACGACCGGCGGCGGCTCGGCCGCGTAGGAGACGCGGAGTTGCCGGTCGATCCACGACTTCACGCCGACCGTCTCGGGAAGCCAGAGCGAGGAGGGCTCGGCGAGGTCGCGCCGAAGGGCCGCGTCGCTCCACCACCGCGTGAAGGTGCTCGGAGCGGCGGGGAGGCGGCGGAAGATCGCCCCGGCGGCCGGCATCTGCGCGTCCTCCGAGAAGCGCCCCTCCACGTCGAGGGCGCCGTTCGGGCCGTCGGGGAGGTCGCGGATCGTGTCGTGGCTCCAGGCGAACCACAAGACGGCGTCGAAGCCCTGGCGCGCGGCGAGCGTGGCCCAGGCGAGCGGGGCCTCCGCGGCGTAGCGGTTCGGCCACGAATGCTGCACCTCCGAGAGCGTGCACGGCTTTCCGGCCTGGCAGACCGCGCCGCGCTCCAACCACCGGTCGCTGTCCCCGAGCAGGGAGCGGTCGTAGAACGCCGTGGACTCGCCGATGGGGTCCCAGTAGAGGTGGGCGTCGACGACGTCGCAGGCGGCGAGCTGCCGATCGGCCTGGGGCACGCCCATCGCGGTTCCGCAGACGAGCGGCGCGGTGAAGCCCCGCGAACGCACGTACCGCGAGAGCTCGGCGTAGTAGGCGCGCTCCAGCTCGGCGTAGAAGTCCACGAGGTCCGCCGAGCGCCGGCCGGGGTACAGCTCGGTCCGCGCCCGGGTGGACGGTTCGCGGGCGATGGTGCCGATGTCCAGGGTCTCGCCCGGTTCCAGGCCCGGGCGGCCCGAGCCGGACCACGCCGCGGCCACCTTGGCATCCGTGCCATACTTGGCCTTCAACCATGCGTTCCACACCGCGTCAAAGCGGCGGCGGTGGGGGATGGGGAGCTTCTCGAGCCCGCCCGTCGCCCAGCCGGTGAGGAGGCTGTCTTCGTTGGAGAGCTCCACGAACGCCACCGCGGGGTCCTCCGCGTAGCGCAGCCCGGTGTACGGGTTCACCCGGTCCCACACCGCGCTGAACCAGCGCTCCTGCGCCGCCACCCACTCCGGCCACACGTAGCCGACGTACTTGTTCCCGACGGGCACGCCCTCGGGCGAGGGAACGCCTTCCCCCTCACGAAACGCCCGCTGCGTCCACATCTCCACGTAGCTGTAGACGCCCTTCTGACGAAGCGCGGCGTGGAGGTGGTCGAGGCGGTCGAGCGCGGCGGGATCGGCCTCGGGCTGGCCGGGCTCCATGCGCCGGGGGTTCAGGAGCGTGGCCTCGGTGTCGATGTGGTGGAGGCGTACAAGGTCGAAGCCGCGGGCGGCGAGCCCCGCCGCCACCGCGTCCGCACGGGACGGCTCCGGCAGCGCCGCCTTCCCCACGAGGTTCACCCCCCAGAACTTCGCGGTCGAGCCGTCCGCAAAACGCAGCGCCTCGCCGTCCACGGTCACCGCGCCGTGCAGCGCCGACGGCGCGAGGCCGGGGCCGCCCGGGGGGGTGAGGGCGAGGGGGATCGGGAAGGCGAAGCCGTCCGGCGGGCGCTCGTCCGGTGCTGCGTGCGGTGCGCCGACGGGGGCGTCGTCGATCGCCGCCGCGAGCAGGTAGAGGTCGAGCCCGAAGCGCGGCCGCAGGCTCACGGACTCCACCACGCCGCCGGGCAGCGACACCGCGCGGACCGAGGCGGTGAGCGCATCGCCGGCGACGTTCTCGCCGAGGAGCAGCGCGTCCGCGCCGCGCCCGGTCGCGCCCGCGAAGGCCGGCCAGGCGTGCTCGCCGACGAGCATGCGGAAGTTCGCCGAGGTGTTGTCCGCGAAGTGAACCTCGCCCTCCGCCGCCACGCCCCGGGCGTCGATCCCCCCGTAGCCGGCGGTCACCAGGTACAAGGTGCGCCCCGCCCGGCCGACCGGGAGCCGAACTTCGTGGTCGATCTTCACGCTGTCGGTGCCGGCGTGGAGGTCCAGCGGCACCGGCCACGCCCTCGACAGGTCGGTCCACCGGCGCATGCGGAACCACGCGCCGTCACCGGGGGCGTCCACGAAGAGGTCGTGGTCGAAGGGGAGGAAGAGCGCGGTCGGGGCGCTCGGGACAGCCTCGGGCGGCGCGGGCGCGGGGCTCGGGCGGGGGGCGCACGCGGCGAGGGTGAGCGCGAGTCCCAGCGCGGCGGCCAAGGACACGCCGGGAGGCTGATCACCGACGGAGTCGGCCCCGGCGCCGCTCACGCGCCGCCCCGCCGGAACGGGAGTTTGCTCCTCACCCAGTCCAGGACCATCCGGTCCCCCTCGTCGAGCTTGAGCATCGTGAGCACGCCCAGGAACGCCAGCGATCCGAGCCCCCCCGCGATGAGCAGGGTGGCCCAGCCGTCGCCGAGGAACGCCTGACAGAACAGCGCGAGGCCCACCAGCGGCAGGCTCGCGAAGAGCGGACGGAGGAGGCCCCGATCGACCGGGTGCATGTGGAGGTGGCGCCACACCTGCGCGAGGCCGAGCAGGTTCGCCAGCACCATCGCCAGCGCATTGGCGAGCGCCGCGCCGGCGACCCCGTACCTCGGGATGAGCACGTAGCAGGCGCCGAGACTCACCAGCACCGCCGGGATCGCGTTGTAAAGCGGATCACGGGGGCGCCCGGACATCAACAACAGGTAGTTCACGCTGCCGACGCCGGTGCAGATGAGCTGCGCCACCGCCGTGATCCGCAGCGCCTCCACCGTCTCCGGCCCGACGTGGTGCCACGGCGCGAGCACACTCCGGGGAACCACCAGGGCGAGCATCACGGCCGGGGTGGCGATGACCACCGCCCACCGGGTGACCACCCGGTACATCCACGCCAGTCCCGCCCGATCTCCTTCGTGGTGTTTACGGGCGATCACCGGAGCGAAGGCGTTGTTCAGCGCGCCGAGACCCACCCCGAAGAGCGGGCTGAGCTGCGCGACCGGCCCGTAGAGCCCGGCCGCCCGCTCCCCGAGGAGCCCGCCGAGCGCGAGCTGGTCCGCCCACGTGTACAGCGCCATCCCCACCCCGTGCACCCACAGTGGCCACGCGACGGCGAGCATCGCGAAGAGCGCGCCTTCGCCCGGGCCTTCCCCAGCCGTCAAGCCCGGTACGCCGCGTCGCATCCGCCAGAGGTGCCAGAGCCCCTGCACCGCCCCGAGCGCCACCGCCGCCGCGTAGCCGGCCACCGCGCCCAGCGCGCCGAGCCCGAGCAGCTTCGCCCCGAGGACGAGGCCGCCGAGCTGTACGATCGGCCAGGCGATGAACGTGACCAGCGCGCGGGGCAGCAGCGATCCCCACCCCTGGCACGCGGCCACGGTGATCGTGCGGATCGACCACAGCGGGAGCGCGGCGGCGGCGATGCGGATCGCGAGCACCGTGTCCGGCGACGGGTCCACCTCGGCAGCGATGGACGGCGCCGCGAAGAACAGGGCCAGCCCGGCGACGAGCCCGCCCGCCGCGCTGCTCCACAACCCCGTCCACACCCCGGCGCGAGCGGCAGGCGCGTCCGGCGCGCGGGCCACCACCCGGATGACCGCGTTCTCCATCCCCAGCAGCACCACGAACCCGGCGATCTGCACCAGCCGCCGGATGTTCCCGTAGAGGCCGTAGTCTTCGAGGCTCAGGAGGTGGTTGGCCACCACGTCCACGCCGAGGAGCAGCGCATAGCCGGCGAGGGTGGCCGGCAACATGAGCCCGGCGCCGCGGACCAGGGAGCGGGCGGATGCGTCAGCGGCGGCCACGTCCCGGACTAACCCGGGCCCGGCGCCGCACGGGGAACCGCCCGGGGGCGGCTACCGGATCCAGACGTACACGTCGTCCACCCCGAAGCTCTCGTCGGTCGGGCCCTGGTCGAGGGTGCTCCCCGCGGTGAGCGTGAGCGTTCCCGCGGTGTGACCGGTCTGGATCGAGACCCCGTGCCGCGAGTCGTACGAGCCGTAATAGCCCCGGTTCCACCCACAGACCTCCGAGTACGAGGAGCTGTGGTTGTTGATCGCGAGCGTCCAATCCGTCGTGCCGTCGATCTGCACGTAGCCGGACTCGCCATCCCAGCTGTCGAGCGCGATGTAGCGCAGGTACGTCCACGTCTCGGTGTGGGCGATGGCGTAGGTGGAGAGGTCGATGTCGAAGCTGCCGCCGGACATGATCCCGTAGCCGCCGAGGATCGTGCCCCAGGCGCCGCAGCTGTAGGTGGTGGTCATGCTCCAGCCGGGGTCGGCGCCCGCGGTCATGTCGTCGGAGAAGATGAGCGTCCACCCGCCCCCGTCGGTCGTCTGGTCGCACTCGGTGAGCGTGGAGGTGCCCGCGAAGTCGATGTAGTAGGAGCCCGAGGTGGCGGCGATGCCGTCGTCCAGCAGATCCAGGCAGCTCGGCCACGGGCAGGAGATGTCGCTCCCCGGGTAGATCGCGGCGTTGCTGTCGTCGCAGTCCCAGTCGTTGTCCACCGTGCCGGCGGGCTGCACGCAGTCGCTGTAGGCGACGTCGCCGTAGGTGTCCCCGTCCACGTCGGCGTACCAGGTGGTCACCGCGAGGCCGTCGTCGGCGGTGCCGTCGCAGTCGTCGTCGAGGCCGTTGCAGACCTCGCTCTCGCCCGGGTTGATCGCGGCGTCGGTGTCGTCGCAGTCGTCGTCGTCGCGCACATAGCCGGCGGGAACGCTGCACTCCGTCGCGGAGACGAGGGAGTTGCCGTAGCCGTCGCCGTCGAAGTCCTGCCAGTACGTCCGGGCGTCGATGGCGGCGTCGTCCACGACGCCGTCGCAGTCGTCGTCCTCGGTGTTGCAATACTCGGTGGCGCCGGGGTGAGTGAGGTTCCGCCCGTCGTCGCAGTCGGTGGCGTCGGCGACGTAGCCAGCCGGGGCGTCGCAGGCGTGCGCGGTGGAGGTCGCGTCCCCGTAGCCGTCGCCGTCGGTGTCGGCGTACCAGTCGAGGGCGTCGGCGGCGGAGTCTTCATCGATCGCGGTGTCGCAGTCGTCGTCGACGCCGTTGCAGAGCTCGGTGGCGCTCGGGTTCACCGTGGCGTCCGTGTCGTCGCAGTCGGTGTTGTCGGCGAGGGAGCCGAGCGGGGCGCTGCAGCCGACGCTCGAGCTGCCGGCGTCGCCGTAGAGGTCGTGGTCGTTGTCGGCGTACCAGGTGAGCGCGTCGGCGGCGTCCGGCTCGTCCACCGTGCCGTCGCAATCGTTGTCGTAGCCGTCGCAATACTCCGTCGCACCAGGGAAGTTGCCGGCGTTCGCGTCGTCGCACTCGGCGCAGGCCGCGAAGCCGTCCCCGTCGGCGTCGGCGTACATCACGCTTCCGTCGCAGTTGTAGTCGTTGGGGTCGGTGCAGTCCGACTCGATGGCGCCAGGGTTGTAAGCGGCGTCGCCGTCGTCGCAGTCGCCGACGATCGCGACGTAGCCGGCGGGCGCCGTGCACGCGGCGGCGGTCGAGGCCTCGTCGCCGTAGCCGTCGCCGTCCACGTCGGCGTACCAGGTGAGCGGGTCGGCCGCGCCAGCCTCGTCGATCTGGCCGTCGCAGTCGTCGTCGATCGTGTTGCAGAGCTCGGTGGCCGCGGGGTGGACGAGCGGGTTGCCGTCGTCGCAGTCGGTCTTGTCCTCGACCCGGCCAGCGACCTCGTGGCAGGTGGAGAGCACGTCCCCGGGGTCGCCGTACCCGTCGCCATCGGTGTCGGCGTAGCGGAGGGCCTCGCCGCTCGCACCCTCGTCAATCTCCCCGTTGCAGTTGTCGTCCGCGTCGTTGCACAGCTCCTCGGCGTTGGGGAACACCGCGCCATCCGCGTCGTCACAATCGGTGTTGTTGTTGACGTAGCCACTGGGCTGTTCACAGGAGGTGGTGGTCTGGGTGGCGTCTCCGAAGCCGTCGTCGTCGGCGTCAAGGTACCAGGTCGTCACCACGCCTTCGTCCACCGCGCCGTCGCAGTTGTTGTCTTTCCCGTCGCAGGACTCGGCCGCCGCGGGGTTCACGCCGGCCTCGGCGTCGTCGCAGTCGCCCGCTTCGTCGACCACGCCCTCCGAGGCCCCGCACGCCGCCACCTCGGCGCCACCGTACCCGTCTCCGTCGTCGTCCGCGTACCGGGTGACGGGCCCGCCGATGTCGGCGTTGTCGTCGTCACAGTCGTCACTGCCGACGAGGCCATCCCCGTCCACGTCGATCGTCTTCCCGGCGTTCGGGTCGGGACAACCTACCAGAAGGACGAGCGCGAGCCAGGAGAACGACTTCATGGCGCGAGCATACACGATCTTGACGTTCCGGACGGCGGACGCCCCCCCAGAGACGTGGGATAGGACACGTCCGACACCGTGGCCACGCCCCCCACCCCCTACCGCATCGGCATTGTGTGCTCCTCCGGCGGGCACCTCGCCCAGCTCCACTGCCTCGACGCGTGGTGGGGGAACCACGAGCGGTTCTGGGTCACGTTCGACAAGCCCGACGCCGTCTCGCTCCTGCGTGGGGAGCGCACCTACTGGGGCCACCACCCGACCAACCGCAACGTGAAGAACCTCCTCAAGAACGCGGCGCTCGCGGTGAAGGTGCTCGCGAAGGAGCGCCCCGACGTCCTGGTGAGCAACGGCGCCGGCCTCGCAGTGCCGTTCTTCTGGATCGGCAAGGTGGTCTTCGGCTGCAAGACCGTCTACGTAGAAGTGTACGACCGCATCGACTCGCCCACGCTCACCGCACGGCTGGTGCGCCCCGTCCTCGACCGGATGGTCGTGCAGTGGGAAGAGCAGAAGGCCTTCTACCCGGAGGGCATCCACCTCGGGGCCGTCCTGTGATCTTCTGCACGGTCGGCACCCACGAGGACCCCTTCGATCGGCTCGTCGGCGAGCTCGATCGGCTCGTGGCCACGGGCGAGATCACCGAGCCCGTCCACATCCAGACCGGGTACAGCAAGCTCGTCCCCGCTCAGTGCACCCACGAGGCGATGATCGGCTTCGACGCGGTGCAGGACTGGATGCGCCGGGCCCGCGTCGTCGTCACCCACGGCGGACCGGCCTCGATCATGCAGGCGCTGGCCCTCGGAAAGGTGCCCGTGGTGGTGCCGCGCCAGGCGAAGTTCGGCGAACACGTCGACGATCATCAGGTCCGCTTCTCCCGCCGGATCGCCGACCGGGTGCTCGTGGTGCTCGACATCGCCGAGCTCGGTCCCACGATCCGCGAACACGCCGCCCGGGTCGCCAGCCTGGGCCCGAACGTAGGGGGTCCGGAGCGGGCGCGCGCCTTCGCGCTGCGGCTCGACGAGCTCTGCGCCGGACTCGTCAAGAGGTGATAGAGTCCGCAGTGGATGAGTAGTGTTCGCCCCCAGCCCCTCGCCGAAGGCCGCTTCCAGCTGATAGAGGTCATCGGTGAAGGCGGCATGGCCACGGTTTACCGGGCGTACGACCAGCGTCTTCAGCGCCCGCGCGCGATCAAGATCCTGAGCCCCGCGTTCGCCCAACGCCCGGCGCTGCGGCGGCGGTTCCTCAGCGAAGCGCAGACCATGGCCAACCTCGAGAACGCCCGGGTGGTCCGGGTGTTCGACATGGGCGAGGACGGCGAGCGGGTCTTCATCGTGATGGAGCTCATCGAGGGTGGCTCCCTGGTGGACCGGGTGCGGGCCCACGGTGCGCTGCCGCCGCGGATGGCCACCCGGGTCACGATCGAGCTCTGCGAGGCGATCCACGCCGCGCATGAAGCCAACGTGATCCATCGCGACATCAAGCCCCACAACGTGCTGCTCACCAAGAACGGCGAGCTCCGCATCACGGACTTCGGCATCGCCCAGGTCCAGGCCGACGACAAGGCGGGCATGACCCGCACCGGCGCCGTGCTCGGCACCTGGGGTTTTATGGCGCCCGAGCAGAAGTCGAACGCCAAGCAGGTAGATGCGCGGGCCGACATCTACAGCATCGGCGGCACCCTGTGGTCGCTGCTCAAGAACGACACGCCCCCTGAGCTGTTCATGTCGGACGGCGAGGCCGAGTGGTACGAGGGCGTCCCCGAGCCGCTCGCCGAGGTGATCCGTCGGAGCACCCGCTACCGCCGCGAAGATCGCTACCCGAGTGCCCGCGCGATGGCCGACGCGCTCCGGGCCATACTCCCCCTCCTCCCCGAAGATCCCCCCGACACGCCCGACCTCGTCTCCCGCGCCCCGGAGCGCCAGAGTAACGCCGAGGTGATCGACACCCTCGCGCAGCTCGACCCCGACGCCTATCGCCGCTCCCAGCCGAACGAAGGCACGATGGTACCCGAGGCGCCGCGCGCGGCCATGCTCGCTGAGCCGTCGCCACCGCCAGTCGCGATCGATCGGCCGTCGCCCCGGGCGAACCGCCCTCGCGGGCCGCAATCGCCCCCGCCGCGCCCCCCTCCCTCCACCTCCGCGCGGGTGCTGCTCCCCGCCGCGGTCGTGATGGCCCTGGGCGTCGCCGGCCTGCTCCTCTGGTTCGTGCGCCCGCCGCCCATCGTCGCGCCAAACGGGGGCACGACCACCCCCGCCACGACCGAGCCTGGCACGCCCGTCGCCCCGCCGCCGGTCGACCCCGCGGCGAACCCCGCGGCGAATCCGGGCGAGAACCCTGGAGCTCCCGCCGGCACCCCCCCGCCGTCGGGCACCGCCGCGCCGGCACCCGCGCACGGCGCCGGAACACCCTCCGCCCCGAATGGCAGCGGCACGCTCCCCAACGGCGGCGGAACGGCCGCGCCCACTCCCGACGGCGGCGCGAGCACGCCGACGGCCACGCCCGTCACCGCTCCGTCCACGCCCCCCGTGCCCACCCCGGTCGGCGACGTCGCGGCCACGCCGGCCGAGAAGCCCACGCCCCCCGAAGCGCGCCCACCCGCCGCGCCGGCCGGCAAGCTCACCACCAGCTCCTCCGGCGCCGCGACCGTCGGCGGCACCGCCACCATCACCGCGTCGATCGGCGGCAAGTACACGCTGAAGCTGTATTACCGCGGTGTCGGCGGCGGCGCGTTCCACGACAAGGCGATGAACGCCGCGGGCCCCGGCAGCTACACCGCCTCCGTCAAGGTGGACGACACCATGGCGGGCGGCATCGAGTACTTCGTGGCGGCCACGGATGTGGGTGGAACCACGGTTCGGGACGGCAGCGCCGCCAAGCCGATGAAGATCGCCGTCGGGCCGTAGGGCCCGTCAGTACGAAAACAACATCGTCCCCAGGCACATCTCGTCCGACGTGCCCTCGCCCCAGTTCACCTCTTCGCTCCCCGGGTTGTCCCAGGTGCAGCTCACCTTGAGCGCGTCGCCGCCCTGGACGTCGTAGGGCTCGGTGAAGGTGTAGGTGCGCTGCCAGTTGAAGTCCCAGTCGGAGATGGCGAGCAGGCAGTCGCTCGTGCCGTCCTTGTGATCGACCTCGAGGCGGGCGGTGCGGCCGAGCTGGTGCATGTGCAGGGCGGCGTTGTGGATCTGGAACCCGCCGCGGGGGAAGGTGAAGCTGAACTCGTGCTCGGTGCCGTTGGTGGCCGCCGGAATCTCCATCCCGGTGCCGTCGAGCCAGTCGGGATCGGCCCAGGGCTGGATGGTCGCCGGGACGTCCACGTCGTCGTCGTACATCACGTCCATCGTGGTCTGATCGGCGACCGCCGCGGCGTTCGAGGTGTTGTAGTGCATCTGCAAGACGACCTTCGAGCCCGTCTTCATCGGAATCCCGGTGCCGTCGGGGAAGTCGCCCGAGGTGCCTCCGGGGGCCCAGGCGCCGAGCCACTCCGCGTCCTGCTGGTTGGCGATGCCGGGCCCGCCGAAGCAGGTCCAGCCCGGCTCTTCATCCTGCGCATCCAACCCCTCGAACTCGGCGAGCTGCTCGGGCGGGGCGATGTACGCGACGAGGTGGTGCACGATCGAGGTCTGGTCGGGGCGGATGACGTAGCCGGTCATGTACGTGTCGTGATCCACCGGCCAGTCGACCAGGAAACACCGATAGTCATCGGGGCGGGTGGTGGACGGCGTGTACGGCACCGGGAGGGTGAGCGTCGCGTCCACCCGGCTCAGGGTTTCCACGGGCGCGGCCAGGTGGATGCTCTTCGCGGCGTCCCCTTCCAGGGCGCCGGCCGCGGCCCAGTCGACGATGCGCTGGAGGGCCTCGGGGCTGAGCGAGAGATCGTCGCGGTACTCTCGGCAGCCGTCGTCCGCCTTCCAGGGCGGCATCTTCTTCGCCTGCACGGAGGAGGCCATGGCGGCGGCCATCGGCTTCGCCGCGTCGTAGCTATCCAGGGAGAAGCCGCCGATCCCGCCTTCGACGTGACAGCCGGTGCAGCTCGCGCCGACGATGGGCTCCACGTCGCCGTACCAGACGGGCGCGTCGGAGGGGGTGCCCGAGTCGCCCGCAGGCTCCCCGGACGAATCGACAGAGGTGCCACAAGCCGCGAGCAGCAGGACGAACATCGGCGGGTCTCCCGAGGGTGCGCCGCGGTAGCCCGGAAGCGCCGCGGCGGCCAGCAACGACGATCAGGGTTCCACCTCTCGCCCCTCCTCCACCGTCGCGAGCCGAGACAGGCGTCGGCGACGCCGCACGCCGGTCGCCCGGAGCCCGGCACCGGCTGCACCCGCGCGGCCCGACGCGGCGCTCAGCCCGGCGCCTTGGCCTCGCTCACCCAGCGGAAGCCCACCCAGCCCCACCCGTCCATCACGGCCGGCCGATCCGCGGCGTTCACCCCGAGCGCCACGAACGGTCGGAGGCCCGTCTTCCCACCCGGCGCGTCCAGGCGGAGCTGCGCGCCCCAGGCCTGGGTCGCGTCCACCGAAGCGCAGAGGCCCTCCAGCTCGCCATCGGCGCAGGCGGCCACGCTGTACACGCGGGTCCGGAAGAACACGGACGGCGCGACACGCCATTTGCCGAGGTCAGCGGCGCCGCGGAGCGAGACCCGATGCTGGGTGAAGCCGTCGCCGGAGAGCGCGTCCACGTCGTCGGCGTAGTCGGCGAGCGGGGTGAACACTGGGCGTTCGTTCTGGTCGAGGAGGCCGCCCCACGCCCCCACGAAGCGGTACTCGCCCTCGAGGAACCCGCGGGTCCCCGCCCACCGGGCCCGGAGCCAGGGGCGGACCTGCGCGCCCGGCAACCCTTCGCCCCAGAGCTCGGGCGTGTTGACCTCGCCGCCGACGCCGGCCTGCAAGGTCCACGCCGGCGAAGCGGCCCACCGCCCCTCCACGCCCAGCTCCGCGAACGAGTAGTCGGCGTTCTCGGTGCCGACGAACGCCCGCTCGACGGCGCGGAGCGTCACGCCGCCCCCGAGCGGCGCCGAGCCCGGGCTCCGCACCGACGCGAGCAGCTCGCCCCGCAGGTTGTTCGCCCCGGAGATTCCCGGAAACAGCTCCCCGTCAGCCCCGCCCTCGATGCGCAGCCGGGCGCCGCCGATGGTCCGCATCCACCCCAGGCCGAGCTCGCCGTGGCCCAGGGATGCGTCGAGGTCGGGCGCGTAGCCCCACGCCCCGAGCCCGCCGCGGACCAGGAGCCCCTGACGGCTCACGTGCTCCACGCCTGCCTCCACCGCGAGGAGCCCGGACGGTTCGAAGCCGCCCTCCCAGCTCGCCGGCACCTGGATCGCGCTCTCCGGCGCGCTCCGGGCGCCGGCCACCACCGTCACTTCCGCCGACGTCTCTGCAAACGCCAGGGTCATCCAGAGCATCATCGGCCACCTCCGTCAGGGTTCTCCACCAGCGAGGCCCGGAGGGCCTCCGCCCGATCGCGCATCGCCCAGTCCGCCGCGATGCGCGCGCGGAGGCCGGTCGCTTCCATCTCCAGCTCGCGGAGCTCGGCGGTGGCCTCGAGGCCGCCGCCGCCGTGCGGCCCCGCCTCGGCGCGCAACGACGCCGCCCGAATCTCCAAGATCGCCGCGGCCGCCTGCGCCTGCGTCGCGTCGTACACCGCGAGCTCCGCGATGGCGAGGGCCTGATCCGCCGCGTCCAACCTCATGCTCCGGGCCAGCGCACCGTCGCGGAGCCGGGATGACGCATCCGGAACGGCGGCGAGGAGGGTGAGCCGGGCGTCGAGGGGCCCCAACCACGCCTGGAGCTCCGCCGCCGCCGCCCTGGCCTCGCGGCCGGCGGCCGTCGCCTCGATGAGGGCGACCCGCGCGGCGTGGTGACCGCGGTCCTCGGTGGGGGCGTCGGCGTCCATCGCGGCGAGCGCCACCGCGGCGGAGCGGTACGTGGCCATCAGGGCCGCGACCTCCTTCGGCCGGGCGTTCTCGGCGCGGGCCCGGGCCACTGCGCTCGCCGCGCTCGCCACCACGTCGGCCTGGTGCAACCGCACCGCGGGGTCCACGGGCGAGGCCCAGGCGGGGGGCGCGGACAGCGCCGCGAGGAGCAAGAGCGCGGCGGCTGCGACCGGGCGCGCCGCCCCTCCGCCGCCGCGCCCCGCGCCCCACG
>CAIXRH010000248.1 GCA_903921785.1 uncultured Pseudomonadota bacterium | reverse complement strand
CGCAAGTGGCCGCGGCGCCGGCGTCGTTGCGCCCGCTGCTCTCCCGCATGCTCGCCTGGGACCAGACCGAGCGCCCCACCGCCCGGGAGGTCGGCGCCGAGCTCGACGCCCTCGCGCCGCCCGGGGAGCGCCTGCGCACCTGGGCCGCGCGAGAGGTGCCGTCGGTGATGGCCACCCACGCGGCGATGCTCTCCGACGCCTTCGTCGCCCAATCCAGCGGAGGGATCGCACCCGCGCCCGTCGCGCCGCCGGTCCCCGACAGCGGCTCGTCCCTGGTCACCAACCCGCCCACCCCGCCGGCGGAAACGTCGCGGCCGCAAGGGTCGTTCCCCGTGGCGGCGTTGGCGGCGGGGATCGCGCTCGTGGCGGTGCTCGGCGTGGGCGGCATCGGGCTCACCGGCTGGTGGTGGCTCGGCGGGGGGCGTCCTGTGGAGGAAGCCGCCGCGAATCCGGCCAGCGACGCCCCGAGCGGCGCCGGGCTCGTCGCGGCCGGCGCGGGCCCCGCGGGCGAGGGAGGGAGCGGCGGCGGCGGCGAGGTCCCGGCGGGGACGGGCACCGCGGGCGCCACCGGCGGAGCGGGCGTTCTGGGCGTCGCACCTGGTCAACCCAGCGGCCCGACGGCGGGGGGTGGAGCGGGTACAGGCCCGCCGAGCGGCGCGGGATCGGCCTCGGCGAGCCCGACCCGGGGCACGACCGGCGGCGGGCGGGCCGGAGGAGACAACGCAGCCGGCGCGCACGACAGCGACCGGGCGGGCCTCATCGCCGGGCTCCAGGGGACCGGGTCCGGCGGGAGCGACCCGGGCGGGAGCAGCGGGGCCGCGACGACGGGCAGCGGCCGTCCGTCGGCCGTCCTCGGCGCGCCGTTGGCGGGCGGTTCGGCTGCGGGCGGTTCGGCCGGAGAGAGTGGCGCGCCCAGCGCCGGCACGGCGGGCACCGGGACGGGCACCCCAGCCAGCGCCCCACCGCCCATCGGCACGCCCGTGTTGAAGCCCATAGGTTCAACCTCTGGAAGCGCTCCCGCTGCGCCCGCCGCACCGGAGTCCGCCGTCCACAGCCGCTCGCTGCGCGTGCTCGCGGACGTCATCGGGGCAACCGTCCATATCGACGGCACCGTCGTGGGCACCACGCCCCTCCCCGCTCGCACCCTCGCGTACGGCGACCATGTCGTGGAGGTCGAGGCCGGCGGGGTCCTCGCGCACCGCACCATCACCCTCGACGGGACCAGCCCCGCCGTCCTCCGCTACCTCTCCAAGGAGAAACGATGGGTCTGGGAATGATCCTCGCTTTTGTCGCCGCGGCCCACGCCGAGTGCTCGGCGCTCGACCCCACGCTGGAGTCGGCCACCGCGGCGCTCGTCGACGGCGCCGATCCTGCGCCTTCGTTCGCGGCCGCGGAGGCCAGCCTCGCGTGCGCGCCGGCGGACAAGGCCCACCTGGCCCGCTTGTGGCTGCTCCACGGCGCCGCGCTCCAGCTCTCCGGAGACGCGGGCGCCGCCGAAGGATGGTTCGCTGCGGCAGCCACCCTCGACGAGAAGGTGTGGGACGAACGCCTCGGACCGGTCGTCCGGCAGGCGCTCGACGCGGCGCGTCACGGGGCCCCGGGCATGCTCCAGCCGACCCGCCCGGTGCTCATCGACGGGGAAAAGCAGGAACATTTCCCGATCCCGGCCGACTCTGGCCCGCACGCCCTGCAGGCGCTCGACGCGAGCTGGGCCCGGGTGGTCCTGGTGGAGCCCTCCGAGACGCTCCGGGTGGAGGTCCCCGCGGCGATCCCCAAGTCCAAGGCCAAGAAAGCGAGACCGGCGGGGTGGGCGGTGGCCGGCGCGGTCGCGCTGGCGGGCGCGGTCGGCTGCGGCGTGGGCGCCGTGCTCCAGACCGACACCATGGCGGCGGCGCCGACGGTCTCGTCGTTGGAAGACGCGTGGGCCACGCAGCAGGCGCTCGGCGGCGGGGCCATCGCCCTCGGCGCGCTCGGCGCGACGGGCATCGTTTTGCAGATCGCCCTCCCCTGAGTCCATGCTCGGGAGGCGGAGGCGATTCTCCCGCTCCTCACGCTGTTTTTCTGGTTCCCCCTCCCGGCCCCCCTCGACCCTCGCGAGCCAGGACCAAGGTCGGCGACGCGCGCCGGATGAGCCCAAGCGGAGGAACCTCCCCACGCCGGCGCGTAGACTCAACCTGCCTTCGTTCGTAGAGCGCAACTTCCTACCCTGCGCCCTCCGGGAGAAGGTGGCGCGCAGCGCCGGATGAGGGGACTCACACCGCCCCAATCCAATCCGCCTCAACCTCCGCACCTCCCTCCCGTTCGGCCAGACCTCCGCGACCCAAGGCGCTGGAAGCGGAGGGCTGACGGTCGTTGCGCCTGACCTGGGTCGGGTCGGCACCCCCGTTGTCTGGCGCCCAATGCTCCGTCCCTGCCGGCACTCCGCCTCCCGCCTCCCCCCCTCACCCCGTCGCGAACCGCCGCAGCCCGAAGCCCTCGTCGAGCGCGATCATCGTGCCCTCCGGCACATCCTCCCAGACGTCGTCTTCGCCAATGCGCTCGCTGGCGACGAGGAGGTGGTTGACCTGGTCGGAGGTGCGCGCCAGCTGCAAGCAGGACTTCACCGGCGCGAGGCAGCTCTCCGCGTCCGGACAGTGGTGCTTCTGGGTGGAGAAGTGGAGCTCGCGGCCGTGGCGCTGCGCGACGAAGACCTTGCCGTTGGTGAGCAGGAAATTCACCACCGGCGCGTCGGCGCCGGCCTGCGCGGCCAGCTCGCGAACCCGCTCCAGCGCCCGGGAGGCGGCGGCGGCGACCGCAGCGACGTCCGTCGGGCGCGCGCCCTCCACGTCGACCCCCTCGCGATCGAGCGCGCCGAGGAGGAGGTAGAAGAAGGCCTCGCTGTCGGTGTCGCCGAGGCGGCGTGACCACAGCGACCCCGGGGTAGCGGCGGCAAGCCGCTCTTCTAACGCCGAGAACCCGTGAATGGTGCCGTTGTGTGCGAACAGCCAGCGCCCGTTGCGGAACGGGTGGGTGTTCCGCGACGCGACCTCCCCCACCGTGGCCCGCCGCACGTGCGCGACCAGGGCATTGGTGGCCAGACGGTCCGCGGCGCGACGGAACGCCGCCGACTCCGCGGCCGCCGCCTGATCCTTGAGGAGAAACGCCTCTTCGCCGTGGAAGTAGCCGATGCCCCAGCCGTGCGGATGCGCGAGCGCCTGCTCCGCCAGCGCGTTGTGCGCGGCCACGAGGGATCGGTGCGCATGCGAACGCACCGCGGAGCGGAAGCCGAAGAGCCTGCACATGGGTCGAGAATCGGTCGGAGCGACCGCGGACGTAGCCCGTCCGGCGCCCGCGTGACATCCCCCAACGTGCCGCACCCGCCCACCCGGTTAGACCGGGGCCCGCCGGCGGAGTCTTCCTGTTCGACCTCAGCCTCGGGGAAATGCTGCTCATCGCGGTGGTGATCCTGGTCTTCGTAGGCCCGGATCGCATCCCCGAGCTCATGTCCACCGCGGGCAAGTACTACGGGAAGTTCCGGAGGATGAGCGACGATCTCCGTCGAGCGTTCAACGCCGAGGTCGCCCGCTCTGAGGCCGAACGACGGCGGGTGGAGCTCCAGGCGCGGCACAAGGAGCTCTCGGAGAAGCGGAAGGCCCGGGAAGCGGCCGCCCGCGAGGCGGCGGTGGCGGAGGGCCGAACGCCCGAGCCCCCGGCCGCGGAGGAGGCCCCCCTCGGCGCCGCCGCGGGCGAGCCCGATGGCGCCGCCCCCTGGGCCGCCCGACCCGCAGGACCTCGCTTCGAGGCCGTCGAGGCCGCCGAAACGGCCGCCCCCGAAGGCGGCGTGGAGGCGATCCTCAAGAAGGCGCGCGGCGGCGGGGCCGGGGCGCCCGTCGGCGCCGACGACGCCGAGGCCGAGGCCGAGGCCGAGGCCGAGGCCGAGGCCGAGCGCAGCACGACCCCGCGCCGTCCCGCCGCCCGACCGCTCCCCGAAGGCGGCGCCCAGCGCCCGGCGTGGCCGTCCCCTCCCCCCGCGGGCGAGCCGGAAGGTGATCCATGAGCCCGGATCCCGATGACTTCCGCATGCCGATCATGGAGCACCTGCGGGAGCTCCGTTCGCGGCTGATCGTCTGCCTCGTCACGGTGGTGGTCTCGTTCGCGCTCTCCTTCGCGTTCGCCCAGAACCTCTTCGACTGGCTCGCCGCACCGATGAACGAGGCGCTGCACTCCACCGGCCGGGGCACCCTCGCGGTGACCGAGGCGATGGAGGGCTTCCTGGTGCAGATGCACATCGCCGGGTTCGCCGCGCTCTTCGTGAGCTCCCCGGTGATCTTCTACCAGATCTGGCGCTTCGTGGCCCCAGGGCTCTACGACACCGAGAAGCGCTGGGTGATCCCGCTGATGAGCACCTCCACGGCGCTCTTCCTCGGCGGGGCCGCCTTCGCCTACTACGTCGTCTTCCGCTTCGGCTTCCCGGTCTTCCTGGAGATGAACGGCCAGGACGTGCAGGCGGTGCTCTCCATCCGCAGCTACCTCGACTTCGCCGCCACCCTCCTCGTCGCCTTCGGCGCGTCCTTCCAGCTCCCGATCGTGGTGTGGTTCCTCTCTCGCCTCGGCCTCATCGACCACCTCGACATGCTCCGGGGTTTCCGCTACAGCGTGGTGGGGATCTTCGTGGTGGCCGGCGTGCTCACCCCCCCCGACGTGCTCTCCCAGATGCTCATGGCGGCGCCGCTTTTGCTGCTCTACGGCGTGGGCATCGTCGTCGCGCGAGTCACCAGCACCAAGAAGCGCGAGCCGGCGCCGATCGAGGACTGACACGTCGTCGTGCGGTCGCGGCGGCGCGGGTCCCGGCGGGGAGATAGGCTGGGCGGCCATGGCCTCTCTCGCCGACCGGTTCTGCCCCAACGTGCACGACGCGCCGATCACCGGCGCCGCGTACGATCCCTGGGGAGATGTGCTGGTCAGCGCGGACGCGTCGGGGCTCGTGGCGGTGCGCCGTCGGGGAGAGACCACCCCCGGGCTCTTGTTCACCCCCGGCGCCTCGATCACCGGCGCGGTGGCGCTCAACCGCGGCGGCAGCCTCCTCGCGGTGGGCGACGATGAGGGCACGATCGGCGTCTACCGTACCGATACCGGCACGCCGGAGTTCCAGGAGGTCCGCGAGGGCGCCCGGGGTCGGGTCCGCGCCATGCGCGGCGTGGCGATCTCCCCCGAAGGCGGCCGCGTCGCCACCATCGCGGTGGATGGGCTCCTCCGCATCTGGGACATCGCCAACGCCCGCCGGGAGATCGCCTGGCAGGGCTTCGGGGGCCTCTCCGTGGAGTTCGATGCCCACGGCCAGCGGGTCCTCTGCCTCGACGGGCAGGGCCAGCCGCGGCTGGTCGACCTCATCTCCCATCAGGGCCTCCCGATGGACCGCCTGCAGATGCCGGCGGATCGGGCACAGTTCTCGCTCGATGGTACGTTGGTCGTCGTGTCCGGTCCCTCGGGGCTCTCGCTCTTGCGCGTGGTCGATGGGCGGATGATCGCCAGCTTCGCCACCCGCGGCGGCAGCGGCATCCTCGGCATCGTGCAGCGGCCCGACGGGGCGCAGGTGGGCGCGGTGAGCACCCGCTCGGTGCACGTCTTCTCGCTCCCCGGCCTGGAGCAGGTGGAGAGCATCCGCCACGGGGCCCCCGAGCCCAGCGGCGCCGCGTGGTGGAGCCAGGAAGGGATCCGCGTCGGCGGCAGCGATGGCCTCCCCCACAGCGGCGAAGGCGAGTCGGTCGCGCCGGTCACGGCGGTGGGCGGCTTCGGGGACACGCGGCTCGCCGCACACGGCGACCGGGTGGTGGTCTGGCAGGGCAACCGCCGCGGCCGTTCGATCGAGGTCGGGGCGGCGCTGCGCGGCGTCCACGTCGACCGCGACGGGCGCTACCTCCTCGCCAGCCCGCAGAGCGGCGCGATCAAGCTCTACGACGCCAAGACCGGGCAGCTCGTCTTCGACGCGGGTCCCGAGACCGCCGGCGCGGAGGACGTGGCCATCGGCGGCAACGTCCTCGCAGCGCTCCTGCGCGGCGGCGGCCTCCGCTGGTGGGACCTGGGCCGAAACCGAGCCTGGGAGCTGGCGTGGCCCCGGGCGATGGCGCTCTCCCACGGCGGCACCTGGCTCGGCCTGGTCACTCCGCGCGGCGTGGTGAAGGTGCTGGAGCCGGGCACCGGCCGGGATGCCGTCCCCGATCCGCGCCCCGCCGCCGACGTCCCCTTGCGGCTCCTCGCCTTCGTCAACCGCCGCCCCGACCTCCTGGTGCTCGACGAGGACAACATCCTCGCCCACTACGACCTCGCCCGCAGCGCCCGCGACGGCACGCCCGCCGAGGCCCGGGACGTGCTCCAGTTCGGCGCCGCCCCCGACCGCATCTGGGGCATCACCGGCGGACAATTCGCCGCGGTGCGCATCCCCGACGGCGAGAAGAGCTCCATCCTCTTCGTGGACATCCACAAGCAGAGCGTGGCTGGGGAGATCGGCGGGCTCCACCGCCACGCCGAGGTGGACGCGGAGAACGGCCTCGTCCTCGAACCCGCCCGCAGCGCCGGCCTCCTGGAGCGGGAGATGAACGGCGCCGAACGCCGCGTCCTCCGCACCCTGCCCGACGGTCAGTGGGTCGCCTTCGGCACCCGCGGCATCCTCGACGCCAGCGAAGCCGCCGGCGGCGTCCTCGGAGGCTGAACGATGCCCCCCCGCATGCGCGCCTTCTGGGCGGCCGGAGCGGCCTTCGTGGCCCTCGACCAGCTCACCAAATACCTGGTTCGCGCCTACATTCCGGTCCGGTCGCCGGGGATCACGATCATCCCCAACTGGCTGTCGATCAGCCACGCCATCAACCCCGGCGCCGCCTTCTCCTTCATGGCGGACTTCCCGTACCGCCTGCACGTCTTCTTCGCGCTCACGGTCATCAGCGTGGGGGTGCTCGCTTTGAGCATCCTGGCGTTGAAGAAGGAGGATCGCATCCTCCCCGCCGCGCTCGGCGTGCTGATGGCCGGCGTGGTCGGCAACGCGATCGACCGCGCCGTCTTCGGCGAGGTCACCGACATGATCATGGTGTACGCCGGGTCGGAGCCGCTCAAGTCGTTCTTTGTCCAGAAGTACGGCGGCTACATCTTCCCGATCTTCAACATCGCCGACAGCGCGATCTGGATCGGGGTGATCGGGTTCGTGCTGGGCCTGGTGTGGACCGCCACCCGTCCGGGGCAGGACGCCGCGCCCACCGAGCAGGAGACCGCGGGTTCGCGGCCGACGCTGGAGTAGGCCGGCCGCGAAGCGTCGTTCCCCGGTGATCGTCCCCGCACCGGGTGGCGGCGGGCGCGTCCACCACGGCGGGCGCGTGCACCACGGAGCGCGCGCAGGCCACGGAGGGGAAGCCGGCGGCCGGTCTGCTCGCGCCCTTCTCCGCACGCTCCGTGTGCTCCGGGGTGCGTCTCGTCGTTGAGCCGACGCGGGTGGTGGCTCGCGACGGTCGAGGAGGGCCGGGAGGGGGGACCATGACGAAGGACCCTTCCAAGGCCAGGTTCGTTCAGTTCACCGGCCCGCCCCAGAGGTCCTCGTCCGCGAGCGCCGCCAGCTCCGGCGCCTTGCGTAGCGCTTCCGACGGGACGCCGCCGGCGACCGCGTTGCGGATCCACCGCGCCGCCTCCTCCTTCGCGCCCATCCGGCCGTGCGCCCGTGCCACGATCGCCGCGACGGGGCCCTGGGCCCCGCGCTTCCACGCCAGCTCCCCGAGCTCCACCGCGCTCTTCGGCACCCCGCCGGCGAGCGCCGCGTCCGCCGCCGCGACGAGGGCCGCCGCGGGGATCTCCAGGCCGTCCCCGCCCGCAGCGATCGCCGCCAACGCCGAGAACCGCCGTGCCTTGGCGAACACCACCGCCAGCTCCTGGCCCGTGGCCGCGTCGGGCGAGCGGACGAACGCCGAGCGGGCCGCCCGAAGCGCGTCCTCCTCCGCGTCCCCGGTCGGGGGCGGCGAGGCCTCACGCGGGCGGAAGCTCACCGCCTGACCCGCGGGTGCGCGCCGCTGCGGGGGCGGCGCCGACGAAGACGCCGGGAGCTCCCGGAGCGCCATCCAGCCCTGGTAGACCGACTGACCCGAGATGAACGCCCAC
This sequence comes from uncultured Pseudomonadota bacterium, assembly GCA_903921785.1. Taxonomy (GTDB): domain Bacteria; phylum Myxococcota_A; class UBA796; order UBA796; family SXON01; genus SXON01. The sequence continues at coordinate 4,184 of CAIXRH010000248.1, read as the reverse complement.
CAGTACCAGCCGAGGAACAACGAGAGGATGCCCGAGACGAGGCCCGTGCCCATGCTGACGTACCAGGGCAGGCGCGGCGAGCGCGGGAAGTACCGGCGGGTGAGCTGCACCATGACGTTGCCGCCGTCGAGCGGGAGCATCGGCAGCAGGTTGAGGAACCCCCAGACGACACAGCAGTACACCACGTCGAGCAAGAACTCGTGGAGGAACGGCACCCGGTCGGCCAGGAGGAGCCGTGCTCCGATCGCGACCGCGCCGAGCACAAAGCCCGCGCCGGGGCCGGCCAGGGAGATGCCCACCTCCCGCCACGTGGTGGTGCGGACGTACCCCCCGGAGCGATACGTGGTTCCCCCGAAGCCGTGCAGCACCATGCTCGCGCGGTAGCCGAAGCGCTGCGCCAGGAGCGCGTGCCCGAGCTCGTGCACCAGCACCGACACGAAGACCGCCGCCACCCAGGAGCCGATGGACAGCGGGGAAGAACGCCCCATCATCGCCACCAGGACCATGATGATGAAGAACGAAGGATCAATCCGCAGGGGGATGCCAAGGACGTTCACGGGCCGCTCCAGGCACAGACCTAATCACCCCAAGCGCGCGCGGCGCGCTCCGAAGCAAACCCTGACGGGTCGCCCAGAGCGCGCCGCGACGAACGCCGGCTTCGGCGAAGGTTACCGCATGTACTCTTCGATCGGCGGGCAGCTGCAGACCACGTTCTTGTCGCCGTACACGTCGTTGACGCGGCGGATCGGCGGCCAGAACTTGTAGGCGTGCTGGTGGCGCGACGGGAACGCCGCCACCTCGCGGGAGTACGGGTGCGGCCACTCGGGCGCCGTGAGCACCGCCGCGGTGTGCGGCGCGTTCTTCAGCGGGTTGTCGAGCTTCGGCCACTCGCCGCGCTCCACCTTGGTGATCTCCTCGCGGATGGCGATCATCGCGTCGATGAACCGGTCGAGCTCTTCCTTCGGCTCACTCTCGGTCGGCTCCACCATCAGCGTGCCGATGACCGGGAAGCTCACGGTCGGGGCGTGGAACCCGTAGTCCATGAGGCGCTTGGCGACGTCGACCACCTCGATGCCCGACACCACCTTGAGCGGCCGGAGATCGAGGATGCACTCGTGCGCCACCCGGCCGTTCTCCCCGGTGTAGAGCACCGGGTAGTGCGGAGAGAGCCGCGACGCGAGGTAGTTCGCGCTGAGGATGGCGGTCTTCGTCGCGAGGGTGAGGCCGTCGGAGCCCATCATCAGGATGTAGGCCCAGGAGATCGGCAAGATGCTCGCGGAGCCCCAGGGGGCGGCGCTCACCGCGGAGATCGCCTGACTGCCGCCGGTCTTCACCACCGAGTGGCCGGGGAGGAACGGGGCGAGCTGCGGGGCGCAGCAGATCGGGCCCATGCCGGGGCCGCCGCCGCCGTGGGGGATGCAGAACGTCTTGTGCAGGTTGATGTGGCAGACGTCCGCGCCCAGCTCCCCGGGGCGGACGAGGCCGACCTGGGCGTTGAGGTTGGCGCCGTCCATGTACACCTGGCCGCCGTTCTCGTGGACAATCGCGCAGATGTCCTTGATCGCCGCCTCGAACACGCCGTGGGTGCTCGGGTAGGTGACCATCAGGCAGGCGAGGTCGTTCTTGTACTCTGCGGCGCGGACGCGCAGATCGTCCACGTCGATGTTGCCGTGGCTGTCGCACTTCACGACGACGACCTTCATCCCGGCGAGCGCGGCGGAGGCCGGGTTGGTGCCGTGCGCGCTCTGGGGGATGAGGCAGACGTTGCGGTGAAGGTCGCCGCGGGAGCGGTGGTAGGCGCGGATGACGAGGAGCCCCGCGTACTCGCCCTGGGAGCCGGCGTTCGGCTGGAGGGACGTGGCGGCGAACCCGGTGATGTCCGCGAGCCAGGCCTCGAGGTCGTGGAACATCTCGGCGTAGCCCTCGGCCTGATCCGCCGGGGCGAACGGGTGCATCCCGCCGATGCCCTTCCACGTGACCGGGATCATCTCCGTGGTCGCGTTGAGCTTCATGGTGCAGCTGCCGAGGGGGATCATCGTCGCGGTGAGCGACAGGTCCCGGCTCTGGAGGCGCCAGATGAAGCGGAGCATGTCCGTTTCGCTGTGGTACCGGTTGAAGTGGGCGTGGGTCAGCATCGGCGCGGTGCGCACCAGATCGCCGGGGATGTGGCTGGAGGCGTTGAGCCCCGCGACGTCGGCCTTCACGCCGAAGATCGCGAGGAGCGCGGCCACGTCGGCCTCGGCGGTGGACTCGTCGAGCGCGACGCCGATGGCGCCGTTGCCGAGGTCGCGGAGGTTCACCCGCGCGGCCTTGGCGGCCGCGAAGACGCCGCCGGCGCGGCTGCCCGCTTCCACGCGGACGGTGTCGAAGACCTCGTCGTACGCCACGGTCCAGCCGCCGCCGCGGAGGCCGCTGGCGAGGGCGTTGGTGAGGGCGTGCACGCGCGAGGCGATGCGACGGAGGCCGTCCGGACCGTGGTACACGGCGTACATCGCGGCGATGATCGCCAGGAGCACCTGGGCGGTGCAGATGTTGCTCGTGGCCTTCTCGCGGCGGATGTGCTGCTCGCGGGTCTGGAGCGTGAGGCGGAGGGCGGGCTTGCCCTCGGCGTCGATCGTCACGCCGATGAGGCGGCCGGGCATCGAGCGCTTGTGCTCGTCCTTCGTGGCGAAGAACGCGGCGTGGGGGCCGCCGTAGCCCATGGGGACGCCGAAGCGCTGGGCGCTGCCGACCACGATGTCCGCGCCCCAGGTGCCCGGCGGCTCAAGCATCACCAGCGAGAGGATGTCGGCCGCCACGGTGACCATCGCGCCGGCGGCGCGGGCCTTGGCGACGAACGCCCGATCGTCCCAGATCTTGCCGTCGGTGGCCGGGTACTGGAGGAGCACGCCGAAGACGGGGGTCGAGAAGTCGAAGGTGGCGGGGTCGCCCACGATCACCTGGATGCCCAGGGGCTCGGCGCGCGTGCGCACGACCTCGATGGTCTGGGGATGGCAGTTCTCGGCCACGAAGAAGCTGTGGACCTCGTCGTTGTCGCGGGCGCCGTGGCTCATGGTCATCGCTTCGGCGGCGGCGGTCGCCTCGTCGAGCAGCGAGGCGTTGGCGATGGGCAGGCCGGTGAGGTCGGCGATCATCGTCTGGAAGAGGAGGAGGGCCTCCATGCGGCCCTGGGAGATCTCCGCCTGATACGGCGTGTACTGGGTGTACCAGCCCGGGTTCTCCAGGATGTTGCGGAGGATCACGGGGGGGGTGATCGTGTCGGAGTAGCCCATGCCGAGGTAGCTGCGGAACACCTGGTTCTTCTCGACGTAGGCCGAGAGGCGAGCCAGGGCGTCGGCCTCGGAGTGGGCCGGGGGCAGCGCCAGCGGGCGGGCAGTGCGGATGTTGGCGGGGACCGTCTGGTCGATGAGCTCATCCAGCGACCCGACCCCGACCGCCGCGAACATGGCGGCGAGGTCGGCCCCGCGGGGGCCCAGATGACGTTCGACGAAACGATCAGAGGAGGGAAGCAGATCACGGAGCGAGGTGGACACGGAGCACCCGGAAGGCGCGCCAGCCTAACCCAGGCGTCCGCAGGCGTGGACGCCGTGACCTCGGAGTGACGCGGTGCTGACAAGGAGGCGGGGGAGGATGTCGAGGGGCCGAGGCACGACACCGGCCTGCCCCCCGGGACCCTCGGGGGTCGAGGAGCCACGGTTGGCGAGAATGGCTCGTCGGGCGCGGGCGCGGCGGAGAGGGCGGGGCGCGGGCGCGGCGGGAGAGGGCACCACAGAGAACGCGGAGGACGCGGAGGGACACCAAGGAGCCCGGTTCACCCTCCTCTCTATGCTCTCCGTGCCCTCCGCGGTGCCTTCGTCTGCGACCGACGGCGCCGCCGCGGCGGTGCACACGTCGCGGAGGTTGGTGAACCTCGGCGAGTTGTGAGCGGCTGGAGGGCGGGCGCGGTGCACAAGTGGCGGCGGTTGCCCCGACCTCGCCGGGTTGTGCGCGTCGGCGGGCGCGGCGGGAAAGGGCACCACAGAGAACGCGGAGGACGCGGAGGGACACAAAGGAGGCGGGTTCACCCTCTTCTCTGTGCTCTCCGTGCCCTCCGCGGTGCCTTCGTCTTCGGCCGACGGCGCCGCCGCGGCGGTGCACAAGTCGCGGAGGTTGGTGAACCTCGGCGAGTTGTGAGCGGCTGGAGG
>CAIXRH010000247.1 GCA_903921785.1 uncultured Pseudomonadota bacterium | reverse complement strand
CGGGGGGCGGGGGGGGGGGCGGGGGCTGGGGAGGTCGCCTTGATTTCGACGGGAATCGGTGTAGGGTCGCGACACGAAGAGGTTCCGATGCCTTGTGGTTCCATGTTGCGCCCCGTCACCCGCCGCCTGGTCGTGTTCGCCACCGCCGAGCAGTTCGAACCGTTCACCGATTGGCTCCCGGCGGTCGGGATGGACAAGGTCCGCCTGACCATCAAGCGGAAGAACGTGCAGACGGCCGGCGGAGGGAGTCCCACCCCCGTCGCGCTCAACCTGAAGCCTGCGATGCAGGTCGCCCTGGCGCGACCGGACAACGCCGGCAACTACTCGCTCATCTCCGGGCTCGGACCCTACGTGGGAGCCGGCGAGTCCAACACCGCCGAGCAGGACATCTCCGCGGCCACGGCGGGTCAGATGTTCGTTCGGTTCGGGGTGGCGGCGTACCTGTCCGGCTCCAACCCGGTGAGCGGGCAGGCGGACGTCGAGGTCCAGGTCGCCCCGGTGTCCTGCGGCCGAGCGATCGCATCGGTCACGGGGGAGTACCTGGTCTACAACACCACCAGCGACTCCATCGTGAGCCTGACCGAGTGGATCCCTGCGGTAGACGTGGAGAAGGTGGCCGCGGTGTTCATCGTGAGCGACATCGCCAACGCCTTCGAGTGTACGCTGGTGTACCGCACGGCGGAGACGAACATCCACAACCCGGGGAGCTGGCAGGCCTTCGCGGGGCTCAACCCGGTCTCATCGGTGGGGGAGACCGGCACCGGTGAGCTTGCCCTCTCCGCCGGGAGCAAGATGTTCGTGCAGGTGGGGCTGGCGTATCGCCAGTCTTCGGCGGGGAGCGCCCCCGGGCGAGCCACCCTCACCACGATCATCGCCGTGCGGCGGAGCTGACGTGGGGCTCGATCCGGTGCATGCCTCTGCGCGCCGGTCCTTCGCCAACGCGGTGCGTTCGGCCTCGGCCGCGGACACCCTGGGTGGAATCTCTCGGGGTGAAGCGGAGCACGTGTGGATGGTGGGCCGGGGTGGGGTCTCGGCGCCGATCGTTCCAGCAGGGATGGATGCGCTCGGTGTGGCGACGCAGTTGATGGCGCCGCCACCCGACGCCGAGCTGCTCGCGGCGGCGAACCGACTCGTCGCGGCCGGTGTGGGTCCGCCAGCCGGGAGTACCGGTGGGCCGATTGCGGGTGCGTTCGGTCCGGATTGGGGCGGCGTCTCCATGACGACGGGCAGCATCCTCGCGGGCGCGCGAGACCCCGAACCGAGGCTGCTTGAGATCTTCCTCTCCGCAGGGGTGGTGGCGTGGGGGGGAGAATACTCGTGCGACCACCACAGTGAGGGGTCCTGCTCCATCTACCGCGTGGTGTGGCACGTCGGCACGCAAAGGGCACGGAGCGTGGAGCTCTGGGTTCCCAGCGAGTACACGCAGACCGGCTCGGGATCGCGGGCCAAGGCCTACTATCACGGCGCGGTCGAGGCGGACGTGAACAGCGTGGGAGACCTCGTGTATCTCCGGCGTACCTACCAGTGGCGATTCCCGCTCACCCTCGCCGACTATTCAAGCCAGATCATGTTGCTGGCCGCCGACGGCACCACGAAGACCTCGTCCTTCCAGGCCAAGGCGGCTTCGGACCGGCCCCAGTGGCCGGAGTGGTGGTTCGACGACCTGGTGTTATTCGAGACCTCTCGCGACCTCGACCCAAATGGGATGGACAAGGTCGACGACTACCGCACCTTGTGGTATCTGGACAAGCCCTCCAGTTCACCGATCAAGCTGCTGGGTCCGGCCGAGTCTGATGCTCTTTTCGACGGCGCGGGGTACTCTTTTGGAAATCCACGGGTGAATCCCGTCAATCCAAACGAGTTTGTGACCTTCGGCGGCGATTCCGCCCATCAGGACGGACAGCCCGTGCCCCACGTGCACTCGGTGACCGGGAGCGGGCTCGCGACGGACCAATTCGACCTTGGGGATGGCATGAAGTCGTGCCAGCACCCTGACTTTTCCCCGGATGGCGAGCGGGTGCTCTGTACGCGTCAGAAGGAGGAACAGGGGGGAGCCCGCGAGGGAGTGCATTCGATACGCGCGCTCTTCGTGTATGATCGAAACGACCCTCATTGGTCGAATCAGCGAGAGCTGTTCACCCGCATCCCGCTGAACGGCGCAGACTTCCCGTCGACGTTCCAGCCCTCGGGTGACTGCAGCAAGCTCACCTACAAGCACGCCCATTGGTGCGGCAGTGACGACCTGCTGATCGCCGACGTGTTCTGTACGGAGAATCCCGGGGAGGACGCCTCCGTAGATCCGAACGACTGGCCGGTCACGGCGTCACGAACCTTCCTGATCGACCTTTCCGGGGGGCAGACGCGCTACTACGACGTCACCGCCGCGGTGGAGGAGAAGCTCGGGGCGGCACCGGGTTCTCTCCGGTCGAAGTTCCCCACGGTGCGGGTGCTCGCGTGGGCCTGACGCTCCTCGTGCTCCTGGCGTGCGACACGGCGCCAGAGCCCGGGAGGAATCCACACCCGCCCGAGCCCCCCTGCGGCGCGGACAACCCCTTCATCGACGTGGACGTGGGCGGTGATGGGATCTGTGGAGTCCACGCCGATGGGTGCCTGGAGTGCTGGAACCAGGGTGAACGCTGCCTGCCGCCTCCGCACGGTTCGTTCACCGACGTCGACGTGAGCCGACGCCGTGAGCTCTCGGACACCGGCGTCGACTGCCCTGTCGTCTGTGCGGAGCGACAGGATGAGGCTTCGGTGTGTTGGGGCGACCACATCTACGACGTGGATGGGGATGGCAGCTTCGGCTACGAAGCGGGGCCGATCGGTCTCGACGAACTCTTTGCCAACCTGGACTCCATGTGCGGGCTACGCGGGACGGAGCTCGTTTGTTGGTGGGACTTCTACGGGGACGTGGTTCGCCCGCTCCCTGCGGTGTCCGCCGTCGCCATGGACGGGGACGAGTTGGCGTCCCTGGCCGTGATCTACCCCGATGGGTCGTTGGAGTCCTGGTGGGGAGGGGACTACGATGCCCACGAGACGGCCGAAGGCCCGTTCGCGAACGTGGCGATGAGCGAGAACCAACTCTGTGCCGTCACCGTCCAGGGACGGGTCTCGTGCTGGAGCATGGGCCTCGACAACGCGCACCTGGACCCCCTCGAGCTCCCCTGGAGCGATCAGCAGTGGCAGGATGTCTGTGTCACGGATTATTGGGGCGAGACGACGTGCGCCCGATCGGCCTTGGGGCAGGTGGAGTGTCATGGCGAGGCCACGGGTGACGAAGATTGGGTGGACCCGCCTGCGCTACCGCTGGTGAGCATGTCGTGTGGTTGGAACAGCGTCTGTGGGCTCACCTCCGAAGGAGAGCTGTTCTGTTGGGGAACCGGGGCCGCGTACTCCTACCCAGGCTGGTACTGACCGCGCATCGGCTTCAGCACCTCGTGCTTTCCGCCTCGCCGTGGGGGCGTGCGAGGTCGTGCAGGAGTGGCCCAGGCCGACGTGAACGTCACTCACCCACTTCCGTCCCCTCGCGGCGCGGGGATGAACGCCCGAACCGCCTCGCCGCCCGCGACGGTGGTCTCGTATCGGCCGGTGACGCGGGACATCTGGAGCTCTCCGTGCCGCGAGGAACGTCGGCGTTCGTGGGGCGGGTCAATAGTAACGCGAGCGTACTTAGTGCGCGTGCGGGGGAACGTCGATGTGCGTCGGCCGGTGGACGGTGCTGGATGCGGCGCGCGCCCGCCTCCGGACGGCCGCGCGGCGGCGCCACCGACGTTGGTCCTGGCTCGCGACGGTGGAGGCGGGCCGGGAGGTCAACGCACCAATCGTCCACCGGACCGCTCGCACTTGCGGGGCGGTGAGGTCGCGGTGCCGCGGCGCGCTCACCCCGCCGACCGTCGCCCCCACCGCCACCACGCCAACCCCGCCGTGAGCGGCACCAGCCACGGCACGATGAGCACCGTCGCTTCGCTGCCGATCCACCCGAGCTCGAAGTCCCACTCGGAGAACGGGAAGAAGAGCAGGTAGCCCATGCCGAAGTGGCTCTGGGTGAGGTCCACGGCGAGGTGGAGCATGCCCCCGAGGAGGAGCTCTACGAACGCCCGCCGCCGCTGCACCTCCGGGAAGAGCAGCGCCACGAGGTAGCTGCCGCCCGCGATGCCGAGCGGCAGGTGCAGCGGCGCCCACACGTAGCAGCTCCACTCGGGGATCTCCGGCACCGTCCACCGCGCCTTGGTGAGCACCATGGCCGGGACGCGGGCGATGTCGGGGAGGCAGGTGCCGGCGACGAAGGTGGCGACCCAGCGGGCGTGGCGCTGGGGGAGGCGCGCGAGCACCGCGACGCAGGTGTGGGTGAACAGGTCAGCCACGGCGCTCCTCGAGGCGGCCGGCGCGCCAGCGGAACAGCAGCGGGGTGACCACCGCCCAGGCGAGGATCCCGGCGATCCCGATCGCCTCCTTCCAGCGCCGCAGGGTGTGCACCTCGATGCGCCGCTGCACGACGGCCCACTTCTCCTTCGAGAAGTCGCCGATCACGCTCACGGTGTCGCCGACCTTCAGCCCGGTGCTGTCGCCCTCCACGGGTACGTCCTTCACCACCTTGCTGATGAGGTAGTGGTTCGCGTCGGGGACGCCGGTGACCTCCCACAAGGGGAAGGTGAGCTGGTGGCCGTCGTAGCGGTCGGGGTCGCTGGTGTACTGACGCCAGCCGATCTCCAGGGCCATCGCCAGCTTCGCGTACCAGCCGCCGAGCGCCACCACCAGGAGCGCAGCGATTGCCGCGTTGCGGGGGCGGGTCGCGTCGGCCCAGGGGCGGAGCACGGCCCAGACCCGCATCAGTCGACGACCAGCACTTCGTCGCGGGAGACGTCCTTGAGCAGCTTCTTCATCGCCGCCACCCGGTCCTTCTCCTCCGCCCACACGTCCATGAGCTGGCCGACGAGGTCCTTCGCGCGGCGGAAGGCGCCGACCAGGTCGCCGGAGATGTCGGCCCCGGACTCCAGACACTCAAGAAGCTCGGAGAGCTTCTTGCCTTCGGCCCAGAGCCGCCCGAACGGGATCATGTCCGGGCACCAGGTCACCTCATTGCCGGTGAGCTGCTCGGAGCCGCGGACGACCTCACCACGGCGGATCTCCTCGCAGGCGCGCACGACCTGGAGGTCTTCGCCCTTGAGCTTGAGCCGGGTGCGGACACCACGGCCGAACTCCTTGTTCACCGCGCAGAGCACGCCGAACAACCGCGCGGGATCGAGGCCCTCGAGCACGCCGTCGAGCAGCATCTCGGTGACGAAGATCTCCTCGATCTGCACGTGCTTGAGCACGTTGGCGCCGGCCTGCATCTCCAGGTTCGGCCCGAGGTACCCGTGCGACTGAAGGAAGATGAAGCGGTGCTGCACGGCGTCCCAGACGTGCTCCTGGGCCTTCTCGGCGCGGCGGGTGAGCTTCTCCGCCTCCTTCTGGCTGCGCCGATCGGCCTGCCCGGCGAGGGTCGCGGCGTCGCGCTCCATGCGCTTGGCCTCGTTCTGCAGGGACCAGGCGAGGAAGCTCTTCTCGACGACCTCACGGAGGTGGGCGGGGCCGAGCCGATCGAGCAGGTTCACGATGCTGTTGAACGACAGCGCGAAGCTGGAGCGGACCGGCTCGGGCTCGCCACGCAGGTAGCTCTGCAACGAACGTTCGTTGTAGCTCCACTCGTTGGGGTCGGTGCGCACCACTACGTGCCCGACGGTGTCCATGCCGCGGCGGCCGGCGCGGCCGGCCTTCTGCATGAACTCGCGGGTGGTCAGCGGGCGGAGCATGCGGCCGTCGAACTTGCGCAGTCCGTCGAACACGGCGGTGCGGGCCGGCATGTTGATGCCGAGCGCGAACGTGCTGGTGCAGTAGAGCACCTGGATGAGCTTCGCCTCGTAGAGCTCCTCCACGAGCGCCTTGAGCTGCACATGCAGCCCCGCGTGGTGGAAGCCGATGCCCTTCTCGTAGAGCGCCCGCAGCTCGGGCTCCATCACGTTGGAAGTGTCCTTGTGCTGGAAGTCGTCGAGGCGGGCCATGAGCTCGGCCTGCGACCCCTTGTCGTTGAGCCCCTTGCGGAGCCGCTGCCCGAGCGACCGGGCGAAGTTCTCCACGTTCTTGCGGGAGAAGCAGAAGTAGAGGTAGGGGAGGTAGCCCTGCGGCTCCAAGAGGTCGAAGATGTCGTGGTGGGTGGTGATGGCCGCCCGCGGCCCGCCGCCGCCGCCCCCGTGCCGGTCGGGGCGCCCGTGCCGATCGCGGCCACGCTCCCGCTCCCGCTCGCGCCCGTGCCGACGTTCGTGTCGGTCACCGCCGCCGCCCCCGTCGGCCCCGCCGCCGTGGGTGCCGACGAACTTCGCCATCTGCTTGCTGAATTCGGGCGGCGGGAGGATGCCGATGTTCACGTCGGCGACCCAGAAGTCCAACGGCACGGCGCGCTGGTGCTCCTCCACCACCTCCACCCAGCGGTTGCGGACGGAGCCGAGCCAGGCCGCGAACTGCCGGGCGTTGCGGAGGGTGGCCGAGAGCCCGACGATCTGCACTCGCTCGGGCAGGTAGATGAGCAGCTCTTCCCAGGCGGTGCCGCGCTCGCGGTCGTCGAGGAAGTGGATCTCGTCGATCACCACGGTGTCGAGCTCGGTGAGCGCCTCGCCGGAGAGGAGCATGTTCCGGAGGATCTCGGTGGTCATCACCTTGCAGGGCGCGTCGCGGCGGATCACCAGGTCCCCGGTGACGAGGCCCACCTTCTCTTCGCCGAAGAGCCGGCAGTAGTCGCGGAACTTCTGGTTGGACAGCGCCTTGATCGGCGCGGTGTAGATCACCTCGCGGCCGGCCGTGAGGGCCCGCTCCACCGCCCAGTCGGCGATGACGGTCTTCCCGGTTCCGGTGGGGGCGCAGACGAGCACGGAGTTGCCGGCTTCAAGCGCGGCGATGGACTCGGACTGGAAGCGATCCAGCGAGAGGCCACGAAAAGTCGTTGGGGGCATAGACGGCGGAGGCTAACCGGACCGGTCACGCCGGGGGGCGCTCCTTGAGCCGGTTCGCCATCTCATCCATGACGTCCCCGGCGGAGGTCCGCTTCTCCAGCGCGACCAGCTCCGGGTCGAGCGCCTCGGCGATCTCCATCTTGCGGGCGATGGCGTCCACCAGGCGGAGGATCCGCGTGATCTCGTACTCGGACAGCAGATCGATCTGGAGGTCGAGATCGGCGCGGGCATCGGCGACCTCGCCCATCTTGTTCTGCGAGATGAGCACGAACGTCGAGAGGAAGATCGCCTCCAAGGACACGATCATCGTCAAGAGCCCGAAGGGGTAGGGGTCGAACCCCCACAGCGGGTGTGCGCCAGAGTTGACCACGATCCAGGCGCCGAACCAGCCCGCGTGCAGGTAGAGGAACAGCATGCTCCCCGACAGCCAGGTGATGCGGTCCGCGAGGCGATCCTGGCCGGTCTTGCGCAGCTCTGCGCGGCGCCGGAGCGCGACGATCGCCTCGATGTTGCGGTCGATGGCCTCCGACATGGAGGGGGCGCCCGGCTCGGCCGCGGGGTTGCCGCCAACATCCCCCGCCTGCACCTTGAGCAGCTCGTGGATTCGCATGGTCGATCGCCTCGCCGGCCCCTATCCGGGCCGGCGCTTCCGGGCGTTCACTCCACCTTGATCTCCGCGAGCGCGGCGTTGAACGCGTCCTCGGTCGTCGGGGTGAGGAGCTCGACCATGTCCCAGAGGTCCTTGCCGTCGGCGTCGAACATCGACTTGGTGGTGTGCACCGCGCCGGCGTCGTCCACGGTGTCGGCGGAGTCGATGCGTGTGCCCAGGTAGTCGCCGTCGCTGTAGGTCGAGGTGCTGTGCCAGGCGGTCCACGCCCAGGGTTCGCCGGCGTCGAACGCGCCCACGATGCCCAGGGTGCCGTCTTCGGTGACCCAGGTGGAGGTGAAGGTGCCCGCGTCGGCGTCGACGGCGTGGACCAGCACGTCGTGGCTCCACGTCGGCTTGCCCTCGCTCCACACTTCTTCGGTGATCGTGCCCGCGGTCGCGTCGAGGGTGCGGATGAACAGAAGGCCCTCGGTGGGCTGAACGTAGCTGCCGTCGGGCGTCTGGCCGTCGCTGGTGCCCGTGTACCAGGTGACGACGGGCCCGGCGGCGCCTGAGTCGGCGGTGTCGCCTGCCGTGGCGGTGTCGGTCGGGTCGGTCGCGGTGGCGCAGGCGAAGAGGAGGGAGAGCATCCCGGCCGGTTAACGGCCGAGCATGGACGACGCCGCGCTCCGCCGCGCCATCGAGGGCTTCCTCGCGGGCCACCACGTGGTCACGCTGGCGACCGTCGGCGGGGACGGCGCGCCGCACGCCACGTCATTGCTCTACGCGACGCGCGGACTGGCGCTGGTGTGGACGTCCAAGCCCTGCACCCGCCACTCTACGCACCTCGCCTCAGCACCTCGCGTCTCTGCCACCGTCGCCCCGGACACCGCCGACTTCGCCGCGATCCGCGGGGTGCGGATCGTGGGGACGGCGCGGCGGCTCGACGATCCGGCCGAAGCCGCCGCGGGCCGCGCGGCGTTGGAAGCGCGGTACCCGACTCTCGCAGGGGAGGGCGCGCCGGCGGGCGTGCGCGAGGCGTGGGCGAAGGCGGCGATCTACCAGCTCGATCCGGTGGCCTTCACCTGGATCGACAACGCCGCGGGCTTCGGCGCCCAGCGCGAGCTGCGGGTGAGTTGACGCGGTCGCGGAGCGTCCCCGCGGCCCCGTCCGCCCGCCCCGCCATTTTCGCCGACGGTCGCCCCTCGACCGCCGACGGGTCCGGGGGGAAGGCCGGTGGAGCGCCACCCGCCCTTCGCCACGTCGTTTCGTCCTCTGCGCTCAGCCCTCGGACCGCCGCGCCGCCGAGCGTGTGCGGAGCATCTCCCGCTCGATCTCGGAGAACAAGGCGCTCATCTCCGATCCAGGCACATGTAGCCCCACCCGGCAGCGTCGCCCGTGGGACGCGGCGTTGACGACCGTGCCGCTGAGCGAGAACGACTGCGCAGTCCGACCGGCTTCCGGGGGGAGCGTCACCACCAGATCGAGCTTCTCGCCGACCGCCACGTTGGCAGGAACCAGCAGGGCCATCCCCCATCGACACACATCGATCACCTCCGCGGCGCCCAGCGGGAGGGGTCCGGTCCGCCCGCGGCGGGTCCCGGTCACCCGGGGGAACGCGCGAATCCGCACGCCCCCGCGCCGCTCCACCCCCTGCACCCGCGGAGGCGCGTCCAGGCCAGGCCGCTCGACCCCGCCGAACGTCAGGAGGACGGGCTCGCCGCCCTGACGGTGCATCCGAACCCGGCGGAGGCGTCCGTCCGGGTCGGTGTCGACCACGTGGCTCTCGGTCAGGTGGTGCCACGCGTGCCGGGTGCCCTCCCGGGGATGGAAGCTCACCCCGTCGCCGCACACGATCGTCCCGAAAATCAGCTCCTGACCGGTGTCCTCGGCCACCACCCCCGCTGCGTGGCAAGGATCGAGCACCGCGGCCAGCACCGCGCGGATGAGGGTCTGCGGCTCGGAGGCACGCAGCCGCACGATCGCCGTGCGGGTCTCGAGGAGCAGCCCGTCGGAAAGGGGGATGAGCGTGAGGACCTGCTCGACGGGAAGCTCCAGCGCCTCCGCGGCGCGATGGGCCACGGAGTCGATCCGGAGGTGTCCATCGCGGACGGACAACGACCCGGGGGTCGTCGTGCGCCCGACGGCGTGGGTGGCGGAGCAGGGCAACATGAGGACCTCGACACCCCGTCGATCGGTCCGACGCCGCCGCCCCTCGCTCCGGAGTGTCCCCTAGTCGAGTCGCCACCCTCAGTCGACCGGCAGCTCGCACCCGCCGTCGGAGAGGTAGTTCATCGCGCCGTCGACCCAGTAGCCGTGGCCGAAGACCTCCCCGCTCCCCGGGAAGGCCCAGTCGGCCGAGCCGTCGCCGAGGAGCTCCACCGCGTAGGGCTCCTCCATCGTCTCATAGCCGGCGTACTGGGCGGCATTGCAGGTGGTGGTCGACAGGTCGACCTGGGCACGGACGATGAGCCCCACGTCGCACGAGCCGCAGGCGCCGGTGTTCCCCGCCCCCGCCGTGACGGTGAAGTGCACCTCGCAGTCCTCGAGCCCGTGCTCCACCCACTTCGGATTCCCGAAGTAGTACCAGACCTCTTCGCCGGTCCACCCGTCGGTGGCGTCTCCGGTGAACTCGCCCCAGTAGTACACCTGCGCCGCCGGCACGTCGTTGTGGCCGCCGATCACGAGGCAGGCGTCGGCGTTGCGGAGCATCTCGTCGCGCACGTCCTTGAGCACGGGCGCGGTGTCTTCGGTGTCCCCGGTGTCGGCGGTGTCGCCGCCGGTGTCGACCGCGGTGTCGGCGGTGTCGGCCGCGGAGTCGGCGGTGTCCGCGGGCTGGTCGATGCCGGAGTCGGTGGAGGTGCTGCAGGCGAGCGTGGCGAGGAGCAAGATCATGGCCGCAGTGTAGCGCCTCGGGGAACCCGTTGACAGCATCGCGTGTCCCTGCGGCCGCCAGTCGATAAGGGGGCACATGATCCTCACCCTACTCCACGTCGCGCTCGCCCAGGACCTCGGCTTTGGGGTCACCCCCGCGCCCGGTCCGAAGGAGAACCCGGCCTTCTTCCTCACCCCGTCGCGCAACGTCAAGACGCTCTACGTCAACTGCGAGGTCGGCGGCAAGCACATCGAGCTCGAGAAGGGCTCGGTGGCGGCCGGCGCCCAGGTCACGGTGAAGTTCCCCCACAACGAGGCGATCACCACGGCCACGTGTTTTGTGCGCGCCGGCTTCGTGGATGGGGATGTGGTCGAGCAGGACGTGCCGGTGTCCTGGACCTACCAGGTGCCCCTGCACGTCGACCTGAGCCACGCCGAGGCCGATCTGGAGAAGAAGACGGTGTCGGTGCAGGTGTCGGGGCGCGTGCTCGAAGCCGAAGTCACGGCGTACGGCGTGGGCAAGGAGGTGCTCGACAAGCGCGTGGTGCCGATGGACGGCGGCCCCGGCGAGGTGGCGGTGCCCTTCGTGGGCAACCCCAACGACGTCGTCCTCCTCGACGTGACCCTGCGCAACAACACCGGCTACTCCGGCTTCACCTATTCCCCGTGGTTCCTCGACATCCCCCACGACGACGTGCTCTTCGCCAGCGACAGCGACGTCATCGCGCAGGATCAGGAGTGGAAGCTCACCGCCGTGCTCGCCCAGATCCAGGACATCCTGGTGAAGTACGGGGCGATCGTGAAGGTGAAGCTCTTCGTCGGCGGTTGCACGGACACGGTGGGCGACGGCGGCCACAACCGCGACCTCAGCGAGCGCCGCGCCCGTGCCATCGCCACCTGGTTCAAGGGCCACGGCTACGGCGGGCCGATCTTCTACTACGGCTTCGGGGAGTCCTTCCTGGCGTTCCCCACGGGAGACGGTGTGGACAACGCCGGCAATCGCCGCGCGCTGTACCTCGTCGGTGCGAACCCGCCGCCGTCGGGCTCGGGCGTGCCGGGCGCGTCGTGGAAGCCGCTCTGAGCGGAGCCGATCGGCGCTGAGCCGGGGCCAACCTCCCGGTCGCGGACGAATTCGGGGGGTTCCCCCTCCCGGCCCTCCTCGACCGTCGCGAGCCGGGACCAGCGTCGGCGCGCGCCGCCGACGCGCCCGCGTCAGCGCCGAGTGCCGAGGCCCCGGAAGCTCTCGGTGTTTCCCACCCGCCGGGACACCCGGATGTCGGCGTAGCCTGCGTCTGCGAACCAGCCTTCGACCTCCTCTCCGGTGAAGTACCCGGTGACCGGCACCCGGAGGCGGTCGTAGATGTCGGCCACCACCACGTCGAACGGCCAGCGGTGGTGGTCGTGGACCGGGAGGTGCGAGAGCAGGCTTCCGAAGGGAGGGATCGGGCCGAGCACGCGGTACGGCGTGTGGGAGAAGACGCGGAGCCCCCGGGCGATCGCGCGGGAGAAGCTGTGGAGCTGCTCGGGCGTCATCGCGGCGGCGGCGCCGCGAAGCGCGCCCGTGGCCACCCGCGTGGTGCCCTGGCGCGGCCCGTACACCCAGATCGACAACCTGCCGCTGGGGTGGACCAGCTCACCGAGGGTGCGAAACGTCGCCTTCGCGTCCCGCACATGGTGGAGCACGCCGTAGCTGTAGACGAGATCGAAGATGCCGCGGCGGAAGGGGGGCCGGTCGACGTCGCCCTGGATCACGTGCGAGCGCACGGCGCCCTGGAGGTTGGCCTGGCACGACGCGACCGCCTCGGCCGAGTTGTCGATCGCCACGATCTCCGCGCCGTATCGGGCGGCGAAGCGGGCGTGCCGGCCGAAGCCGCAGCCGGCGTCGAGCACGAGCTTGCCCGTGAAGTCGTTCGGGGTGAGGGGGCTCGCGAGATCGAGGAAGTTCTTCTCGAACTCGGGCACGGCCTGGTCGAACTCGGTCCACCGGTGGCCGGTGGCGGCGCCCGCGGGGCTGTCCGGGCCCATCATCCGGGGGATGCCGTCGAGGATCGGGTAGGTGGCGGCGCAGCCCCGGCAGCGGAGGGTGCCCTCGATCACCTCTTCGAGGGTCGCGGAGTCCGCACCGGCCGGGAGCTCGCCGGGTTCCCAATGCCCTGCGTACACCTTTTGGGCTTCGGACTTCGCCACGCTGAGGTGGAGATCGGGGGTCCCGCAGGCCGGGCAGGCCAGCCAGTCGAGCAAGCGCCGCTTCATGCCCGGCGGGTAACCGGTCGCGTCGCCGATGCCCGCCCGCCGGCCGCCCGTGCGGGCGTCTGGGTGGGCAAATCGGCTTGCCCGAGACCAGCCGCCAGCATAGTTGCGCGACCCTCTTCCCGGTGGACGATGAACATCATCCCCGACCCGATCCTCGTCGGGCTTCAGGTGCTCCCCTTCTTCGCGGTCATCGCGGGGCTGCATTTCATTCTCTTCAAGCCCATGTTGGCCTACCTTCGCGCGCGTCGTGAAGCGACGGTCGGCGAGCGGCGCAAGGCGGAGGCCCTCCAGGAGAAGGCCACGCTCAAGCTGCAGCAGTGGGAGGCCGCGCTCACCCGCGCCCGCACCGAGGTGGCCGACTTCCGCGCCCAGAAGCGGGCGGATGCCCAGGCGGTCCACGCCAAGCGCGTCGCCCAGGCCCGCGCCGAGGCCGACAAGATGATCGCCGATGAGGTGGCGGTGCTCCAGGGCGAAGCCGCCCTGGCGCGGGAGCAGGTGGGCCGCATGGCGCGGCAGCTCGCGGGCGACATGGCCTCGAGCACCCTCGGTCGTCCGTTGTCGGTGGAGGCGTGATGGGCCTGTTCGTCGGGGAAGCGTGGGCCCAGGAAGGCCACGAGGGCGCCGCGGGCGCCGAAGCTGCGGCACCGGAAGGTGCGGCTCACGAAGCGGCCGCCCACGAAGGCGCGGCGTCCGAAGAGGGAGGCCACGAGTCCGGTCCGGACGCGAAGCTGCTCACCCTCCAGTCCGTCAACCTCGTCCTCTTCATCCTGGTGCTGTTCTTCGCGGCCCGGCGCCCGATCATGGACGCCCTGGGCAACCGCGCGAACGCCGTCCGCCGCGATCTGGACGAGTCCGCTCGCCTCAAGGACGAGGCGGACAAGCGCTACCACGAGATCGAAGCCCGCCTCGCCGGGCTCGATCGCCGCATCGAAGAGATGAAGGCCGAGGCGGCCCACGAGGCCGAGGCCGAGTCCGAGCGCATCCGCGAGCGCGCTGAAGCCGACTCGGTGCGCATCCGCGACACCGCCCAGCGCACCATCCGCGAAGAGGCGCTCCGCGCGCGCAACGAGATCCGGCGGGAGGTGGTCGAGCAGGCCACCGGCCTCGCCCGGGAGATCGTGAAGCAGAATGTCACCCCCGAGGATCAGGCCCGCCTCCAGGGCGAGTTCCTCGGCGCGCTCCGCAAGCCGGTGGGAGGTGAGGCGTGATCGAAGGTTCTCTCGCTCGTCGTTACGCCAAGGCGATCCTCGAGCTGGCCCAAGAGTCCAGCTCGGTGGATGCGGTGGGCGCGCAGCTCGACGCGCTGGTGGAGCTCTGCCTCGCCAACGACAGCCAGCTCCTCGGCGCCATGGGCAACCCGGGCTTCACCGCGGTCGAGCGCCGCGGCGTGCTCGAAGCGGTGCTCCCCAAGGTCGGCGCGGGTCCGCTCTTCAGCAACTTCGTCCGCCTCGTGGCGGACAAGGACCGCTTCGCCGCCCTCCCCGACATCGCTCGGGAGTACCGCGCGTTGGCGGATACGCTCGCCAACCGCGTGCGCGCCACCGTCACCACCGCCGCCCCGGCCTCCTCCGGCCTCCAGGCCGAGATCACCGCGGCGCTCTCCACCGCCACCGGCAAGCAGGTGGTCCTCGAAACGAAGGTGGACCCGACCATCCTCGGCGGCATGGTCGCCCGGGTCGGCAGCCGCCTGTTCGACGCTTCGCTTCGTACCCGCCTGGAGACGCTCCAGGTCACCCTCGCCACCACCGCACTCGGATAGAAAATGGACATCCGCGCCGAAGAGATCAGCCAGATCCTCAAGCAGCAGATCAAGAACTACGAGGGCCGTGTCGCCGTCAGTGAGACGGGCACGGTGCTCAAGGTGGGCGACGGTATCGCGCGCATCTACGGCCTCGAGAACGCCCTCGCCGGCGAGCTCCTCGACTTCGGCAACGGGCTGAAGGGCATGGTGCTCAACCTTGAAGAAGACAACGTCGGCGCCGCCATCTTCGGCGACGACCGTACGATCAAGGAAGGCGACATCGTCAAGCGTACGGGCGAGATCGTGTCGGTGCCGGTCGGCCCCGCCACCCTCGGCCGCGTGGTGGATGCGCTCGGCAACGCGATCGACGGCCTCGGGGAGATCCCCCGCGACAACCTCCGTCCGGTCGAGCTCAAGGCGCCCGGCATCATCGGCCGCAAGTCGGTGCACGAGCCGATGGAGACCGGCATCAAGGCCATCGACGGCATGATCCCCGTCGGCCGCGGCCAGCGCGAGCTCATCATCGGCGACCGCCAGACGGGCAAGACCGCCATCGCGATCGACACGATCATCAACCAGAAGAAGTTCCTCAACGAGGGCAAGAAGAAGCTGCACTGCATCTACGTGGCCGTGGGCCAGAAGCAGAGCACCGTCGCCCAGGTCGTCGAGAAGCTCCGCAGCTACGGCGCGATGGAGTACACCACCGTCGTGAGCGCCGCCGCCTCCGCGCCCGCGCCGCTCCAGTTCCTCGCTCCGTACACCGGCGCGACGATGGGCGAGTACTACCGCGACAACGGCATGCACGCGCTCATCGTCTACGACGACCTGAGCAAGCAGGCCGCCGCCTACCGTCAGCTCTCCCTGCTGCTCCGCCGCCCCCCGGGCCGTGAAGCCTACCCGGGCGACGTCTTCTACCTGCACAGCCGGCTCCTCGAGCGCGCCGCCAAGGTGGGCGACGCGGAGGGTGCGGGCTCGCTCACCGCGCTCCCCATCATCGAGACCCAGGCGGGCGACGTCTCGGCGTACATCCCCACGAACGTCATCTCCATCACCGACGGGCAGATCTTCCTCGAGGCCAACCTCTTCTACGCGGGCGTCCGCCCCGCGGTGAACGTGGGTATCTCGGTGTCTCGCGTCGGTGGTTCCGCGCAGGTGGCGGCCATGAAGGCCGTCGCCGGTACGCTGAAGCTCACCCTCGCCCAGTACCGCGAGCTGCAGGCCTTCTCGGCCTTCGCGAGCGATCTCGACGAAGCGACCCGCAAGCAGCTCAACCGCGGCGCCCGCCTCGTGGAGCTCCTCAAGCAGGACCAGTACAGCCCGCTCGCGATGGAGATGCAGATCATCCACATCCTCGCCGGCACCGAAGGCGTGCTCGACGAAGTGGCCACCAACGACGTCCGGCGCTTCCTCGTCGATCTCACGACCCACTTCGAGGGCAGCGGCAAGGCGCTCCGCGCCGAGCTCGCCCAGAAGCTCACCTTCAAGGGCAACGATCTGAAGGATCGCATCATCGCCGAGTGCAAGTCCTTCCGCGCTACGTGGAAGTAAGGAGCACCCATGGCTTCGTTGCGTGACATCCGCACGCGCATCGCGTCGGTCAAGTCCACCCGGCAGATCACCAACGCCATGAAGATGGTCGCGGCGGCGAAGCTGCGTCGGGCCACGGAGTCCGCCACCAACGCGCGTCCGTACCAGCAGGCGCTGACGTCCACCATCCAGCGGGTGGCCGCGGGCGCGGGCGATGTGGAGCATCCGCTCCTCACGTCCCGCCAGGCCGTCGTCCGCGTGGCGGTGTGTGTGGTGGGCTCGGATCGCGGCCTCTGCGGGGGCTTCAACAGCAACCGCGACCGGCGGGTCGAAGAGTTCCTCAAGGCGCAGCGCGCCGAGGGCAAGGAGATCATCCTCCGCACCTTCGGCAAGAAGCCCCGGGACTTCCTCAGGACCCGTGGTTGGGATTCGGTGAATGAGAACGGCATCGTCTCTGCCCGGTTCCAGGGCACCGTGCAGGCGATGTCGGACTTCCTCACCAACGGCTTCGAAGCCGGCGAGTTCGACGAAGCGTACGTCTGCTACAACGCGTTCAAGAGCACGCTCACCCAGATCCCCACGATCAGCAAGGTGCTCCCGCTCGCGATCACCGCGACGGAGGCCGCGTCGGTCGACTACACGTATGAGCCCAACGGCGCGGAGATCCTCGGCACGCTTCTGCCGCTGTACCTCCGCACCATCCTCCTCCAGGCGTTCCTGGAGAACGAGGCGGGCTTCTTCGCCTCCCAGATGACGGCGATGGACAACGCGACGCGCAACGCGAGCGACCTCATCGACCGTCTCACGATCGAGTACAACCGTTCCCGTCAGGCCGCGATCACCCGCGAGCTCATCGAGATCATCTCCGGCGCCGAAGCGCTCTAGCTCAAGGAAAACGCCATGGACACCACCGGAATCATCAAGCAGGTCATGGGCCCCGTCGTTGACGTGGAATTCCCCGCCGGCCAGCTCCCCGCCATCTTCTCGGCGCTGCGCGTCTCCAACCCGTTCATCAACGACCAGGAGGACAACCTCACGGTCGAGGTGGCCCAGCACCTGGGCGAGAACACCGTTCGCGCCATCGCGATGGACGTGACGGACGGCTTGAGCCGCGGCATGAAGGTGCGCAACAGCGGCAACCCGATCATGATGCCGGTCGGCAACCGTACGCTCGGCCGCATCCTCAACGTGATCGGCGAGCCGGTGGACGAGGCGGGGCCGGTCGGCTCCACCCTGCACATGCCGATCCACCGGGCGCCCCCCACGTTCACCCAGCAGTCGACGCAGGTCGAGATGTTCGAGACCGGCATCAAGGTCATCGATCTCCTCGCCCCCTACGCCCGCGGCGGCAAGATCGGCCTGTTCGGCGGCGCCGGCGTCGGCAAGACCGTGCTCCTGATGGAGCTCATCCGCAACATGGCCATCGAGAAGGGCGGCTTCTCGGTGTTCGCCGGCGTCGGCGAGCGCACCCGCGAAGGCAACGACCTCTACCACGAGATGGTGGAAGGCGGCGTCATCAAGGTGGAGCTCGACGCCAAGGGCGAGCCCATCAAGGACGCCAAGGGCCGCTACAGCCTCATCCCCGAGAAGAGCCAGGTGGCGCTCATCTACGGCCAGATGAACGAGCCGCCGGGCGCCCGCGCCCGCGTCGCGCTCTCCGCGCTCACCGTCGCCGAGTATTTCCGCGATGAGCAGGGCAAGGACGTGCTCCTCTTCGTGGACAACATCTTCCGCTTCACCCAGGCGGGTTCGGAAGTGTCCGCGCTCCTCGGCCGCATCCCCAGCGCGGTAGGCTACCAGCCGACCCTCGCCACGGAGATGGGCGCCCTCCAGGAGCGCATCACCACCACGAACAAGGGCTCGATCACCTCGATGCAGGCCATCTACGTGCCCGCCGACGACTTGACCGACCCCGCGCCCGCCACCGCGTTCGCCCATCTCGACGCCACCACGGTGCTCAACCGTAAGCTCACCGAGATCGGCATCTACCCGGCGGTCGATCCGCTCGACTCCACCAGCCGAATCCTCGATCCCCGCGTCGTGGGCGAGGAGCACTACGCCGTGGCCCGTCAGGTCCAGCGCGTGCTGCAGCGCTACAAGGAGCTCCAGGACATCATCGCGATCCTCGGCATGGACGAACTCTCCGACGAGGACAAGCAGACCGTGTCCCGCGCCCGCAAGATGCAGCGGTTCCTCAGCCAGCCCTTCTTCGTCGCCGAGAAGTTCACCGGCATGGCCGGCAAGTACGTCTCCAAGGAAGAGTCGGTGCGCGGCTTCAAGGAAGTGCTCGACGGCAAGCACGACAAGCTCCCCGAGAACGCCTTCTACATGGTGGGCGGGATCGACGAGGCGGTCGAGAAGGGCCGCAAGCTCCTGGAGGCTTAGGCCATGGCGCTCGACGTTCGCATCGTCACGCCCCGCAAGGTGGCGTGGGAAGGCAAGGCCGACTCGGTGCAGGCGCCGGGCGCGCTCGGCGAGTTCGGGGTGCTGCCCAAGCACATCCCGTACCTCACGACGCTGGTCCCCGGCCCGGTCACCGTTCACACGGGCGAAGGCAAGGTGCGGTTCACGGTGGGCGTGGGCTTCGCGGAAGCGGGCCCCGACCGGGTGACGATCCTCACCGAGAGCTGCGAGGCGGTGTAGGGCGGCGGCGCTTCGGCGCCGGCCTCTTCCCGAAAGGGCCCTTCGGGCCGTTTTGCCCCTTCGGGGCCCTTTTGCCCCTTCGGGGCCGTTTTGCCCCTTCGGGGCCCTTTTCCGTTCCCCCTCCGGCCGCCGATGCGAGCGCTACGCGAACGCTCGCGCTCGGATCGGCTCACTTTCCCCACCCTCGCGAGCCCAATGTGGGCCAGCCGTGACCGGCGTCGGCGGCGCCGCGGTGGCGGCTTCGGCCCGAGCCTCGCCATTCTCACCCCGGCGGCTCCTCGACCGCCGCCGATGCGGGTCGGCTGGGCGGTGCACCCGGGCCGCCCCTTGACCCGATCTACGTCAGGCCACCGGCACGCCGGTCCGCTGTTGGTTCTCCCGAACCCAGGCGTTGAACGCGGCGACCGGGGCCGGCTTCGCGTAGAGGTACCCCTGCGCGAGGTGGCAGCCGAGGTCGTCGAGCCAGCGTTCGTGCTCGGTTCCCTCCACGCCCTCCGCGACGACCGACATGCCCAGCGCGCGCGTCATCGTGAGCAGCCCGGCGACGATCTCGCGGCTCACCGGGTCGCCGGGGAGCTGCATCACGAAGCTACGGTCGATCTTCACGGTGGAGACGGCGAAACGGCGGAGGTGCGAGAGCGAGGAGTAGCCGGTGCCGAAGTCGTCGAGGGCGAAGGTGACGCCGTAGGCCCGCGCCGCCTCGATCGTCTGCACGACGGCCTCCGGGCGGCCTACCAGCGCGGTCTCGGTGATCTCCAGGCAGAGGCGTCCCGGAGGCAGGCGCCCCGCCGCGCTGAGCCGGGCGAGGTGGCTGAGCAGGCGCGGGTCGAGCAGCTGGTGGGGGCTCACGTTGACGTGCACCACGAAGTCCGGGCCGATGAGGCCATCTTCGATCCACCGGCCGAGGTCGTCGAGGGTGCGCTCGAGCACCACCGCGCCGAGGCGGCCGGCGAGCTGCGACTCTTCCGCCAGGGGTACGAATTCCGAGGGGGGGACCACGCCGAGCTCCGGGTGGGTCCACCGCGCGAGGGCTTCGGCGCCCACGAGCCCGTTGCCCCGGACGCGCACGATCGGCTGGTACACCACGTCGATCGCCCGGGCCGCGAGCGCGTCGCGAAGGGCGCCGACCATCCGAGCGCGGCGGTGGCTGGCGGCGGCGGTCCCGTCGGTCGAGAGGGCGACGGGGTGGCGGTCCGAGCGCCGGGCTTCGTACATCGCCGAGTCTGCCGCGCGTACGAGCTGGTCGACGTCGGAGTGGGCGTCGCCGAGAGTGACGCCGATCGTTGCCGAGATCACCAGGTTAGACCCATCGATCTCATGGGGGCGCTCCAGCTGGCGGAGGATTCGCCGCGCGGCTGCGTCGGCGACGTCCTCCGAGACCACGCCGTCGAGGAGCACGGCGAACTCGTCGCCGCCGAGCCGCGCGAGGCTGTCGCCGGGGCGAACCGTCGCCTGGAGGCGGCGCGCGATCGACCGCAAGAGCGCGTCGCCCGCGGCGTGGCCGTACGCGTCGTTGACGCTCTTGAAGTGGCGCAGGTCGATGTAGAGCAGGGAGAACGCCGGGCCATCCACCCGGCTCGCCCGGCCGATCGCGGCGCGGACATGATCCACGAAGAGGGACCGGTTCGGAAGGTCGGTCAATCCGTCGTGGGTGGCGCCGTGGAACAACCTCCGCTCGGTGGCCTTTCGCTCGGTGACGTCGGCGAGCGCGGCCACCACGCGCACGGCGTTCCCTTCGTCATCCCGCACGGTGATCGCCCGGTGCTCGAGGTGCACCACGGCACCGTCGGGGCGGATCATCCGGAATTCGGCCTCGAAGAAGCGGTCCCGACCTTCGAGGTGGAGGGAGAGCTCCGCCCCGAACCGGCCTGCGTCGTCGGGGTGGAGCGCCGCCTGGAACCACTGGGCAAGCTCGGCCGGCGCGTGATCGACGCCGGTGATCTCCTTCCAGCGCTCCGAGGTGAACACCTCCCCGGTGGCGATGTCCCAGTCCGAGAGCCCATCGCGGGTGGCGAGCATGGCGAGCGCAAATCGATCGGCGTGCTCACGGATTCGCGAGAGCTCTCCCGTCAGATCGCGCCGTACCGCGACCCGGTGGCGGGCTCGACCGTCGGGATCGTAGACGCTGGTGAGCGAGACCAGCGTGAAGATGAGCTTCCCGTCCTTCCGGCGGCTCACCAGCTCGCCGCTCCACGCCCCCTGCTCCACGACCGATCGGTAGGCGTCGTCGTAGTATTCTTCGGAGTGGTAGTTGCTCCGAAGCAACCTTGGGGTCTTCCCAACCGCCTCGGCCGCGCTGTACCCGGTGAGCCGCTCCCACGCGGGGTTCACGTAGGCGAAATGCCCCGTGGCGTCCGTCACCTCGATGGCGTCGGAGACGTTCTCGATGGCGACCTGGAAGAAGCGGTCGACAGCTGCGGAGGAGGTCACACCCGATCGTGGCTCGGGAATGTCGAGCGTGCAAGTAGAGACACGACCGGCGCGCCCCGCGTGGGAGATTCTTGACCATTCGGGGAAGCCGTGAGGGGGGCGCCTCACAGGTCCGCCCATCCCCCGATCCACGGCGCCTCGGTGTCGGAGAACAGCGGCTTTGGCGAGCGCTCGCCGGTGAGGTCGAGCTCCACCGGCGCGCCGGGCTCGTCCAGTCCGGTGGTCGCCGCGATCTTCGCGCCCTCCAGGCCGAGGTGCTCCCCGAGCACCGCGTCCCGCCGCGCGTCGCTGAGGCCCCAGACCGCCTCGCGTAGCCAGAGGGCGCCGGCGCCGGTGGCCTTGACGTGCACCTGGAACTCCGTCCCGACCAGCTTGATCGTGCGTTCCAGGGTGCCCGGCGAGAGCGGCACCACCCGGGTGGCGCCCAACGCGGGTTTGCCGACCACCTTCGTGGACACCTCGTCGAACGCGCAGGCGGCGCACGCGGGGTCGAGCAGGACCTCACGCTCGCCGAGCTGGGCGGCGAGGAGCATGTGGTCGAACCCGGTGAGGGTGAGCGGGTCGGGGGCGCTCCCGGTGAGCGCCCAGGCGCTGACGATGCGGCCCTGCATCAGCATCCGGTCGAGGACCAGGCCGCGCTCCACCGGCGTGAGCCAGCCCGAGCGCCATGCCCGGTTGAGCTGTCGGGGGTGGAGCGCGTCGGGGCCGGGCAACCAACCGTCGACCGGCCCGCGGACCTCGTCGTAGAGCGCCTGGGCCAGCTCCAGCTTGTCGGTCACCGAGGCGAGGCGGGCGGGGATCGCCGGCTCGGGGAGGCTCACCTGGCGAAAGCGCCAGTCGATCCCGGAGATGTAGGTGTCGGAGTCCGGGATCACCCCGGCGCCGACGACGGAGAGCACGATCCACCGCGCCTCCCCGCCCTTCGGCGCATCGAAGCGGAGACCGTCACTCAGGTGGGTGACCTGCACGTCTGCGCTGCCGGTGCCGTAGAGGTGGGCACCGGGGATGTGGAGGGTGAACGAGCCGGGGGCGAGGGTCAGCGTGCCTTGCGGCGCCGCCCCGCGCTCCTCCTCGGTGCGGTGCCCGTCCGGGCCGAGGGTGGCGATCTCCTTGTGTGTCGCGGCGAACGCGGGGTCGGCGAAGCCCCAGCCGGGGTGCTTCGCGTTGAGCTCCACGGTCCAGGTGACGTGGGTCTCGGCCGCGGTGGGCGCGGGCGCGGGCGGGGTGCCGAGGATCACCTCCAGCTTGTCGCCGGGGACGCTCACGTCCACCGTGGCGGTGTCGCCGGGGAGGAGCTCCGGGAGCCCGATCTCGACCTGCCCGGGGGTGACCCGCACGTGGTCCTTGGGCGGGCGGCGTTTGCCGATGCGGACCTCCACCTTCGGGGTCTCGGTGGGGGTGCGCAGCGTGATGCGCCGGCAGGAGAGCGGCTCGGCGTTGGCGGTGAGGTCGAGCCGGGTGCCGGTCGCGGTGGCGGTCTGCATGAGCTGGCAGGAAGCGTGGGCCAGCGACGCGAGGAGCAGGAGAGGGGACACGGGGGCTCCGGGTGACGGCTGTCGGCGAGGGGTGGCGGACGGCCGTCGGGCGGCGAGGGAAAAGTGGGCGTTGTGCCGTAGGCACGCCGGATGCACCGGCGGGAGGCGCTCCTGAGGTTCTATCCGATGCGTGCCACTGCCACCGAGTGCCTTCCCGACTCCGACACCTTCTCTCCCTGGTTCGATCTCTACTTCGGGGCGAGCTTCTGCCCCGACTGCTTCGAGGGGCGCGTCGTGCGCATCGACCAGGAGCCGCTGTACCGCCGCGGCGACGCCTGGGCCGTGGCCGCGCGCGCCTACGCCCTGCTCGGGCGCCCGGGGGAGGCGCTGCGGGCGTGGGACCGCGCCCAGGTCTATGGCGGCGAGGAGGTCGACAACCTCGCGATCTGGCTCCACGCCGACGGGCGGGCCCGCGCCGAACGCCGGGCCGAACGTCAGGCCGATCCCGGCCTCCGCGCGGACAGCTACTGCGACCTCGCCGCGATGTACCTCAGCTCCCGTGAGCTCACCCGCGCCTGGAGCATGATTGAAGAAGCGCTCCAGTCCTGCCCCACGCACGGGGAGGCGCGGCACTGGCGGCGGTTCCTGGCGATGCCCGACGTCGTGAAGGCCTCGCTGCGGGTGCAGCAGCGCCCCTCCCGGCGCGGGGACACGGTGGCGGTGCGGGATGCGCTCGCGCTCATGCCGCTGCGGGCCAACGGGTGGGTGAGCGCCGAGCGGCTGGACCGCCGGGCGTTGTTCGACCCTCCGGTGGCCGCGGTGCCCGGCTCCGCGCTGGCGCTGCTCCGCACCTCCGGAGTTCCACAGAGTTACCTCGCGACAGAGCCCGACTGGGCGCGCGTGCCGGATCGGCACCCGCTGCTGGCCGCCGAGCTGGAGCTCGACGAGCTCATCGCCCTGGTCCACGAAGGCCGGCCAGCGCTGGCGCTCGCCCGGAGCGCGTGGAACGGCGCCCGGGGCTCGGGCGACGCGGCGCGGACGGACGACGTCGGCCAGCTGCTCTGCGCGCTCGGCACGCAGGACCCGTCGATCGTGGAGGTGGCCCGGGAAGCCGCGGAGTGGCTCGTGGAGACGCACGAGCGGTCGCAGGTTTTGTTCGCGGCGTATGCGCGGTGGTTCGCCGCGGTGGCGGGCGAAGCCGGCGCCGGAGCGGCGGCATCCAAGCTGCTGGGGGCGGGCGTGGCGGACGACCTCGCGTGGCGGCTGCTCGTCGGCGCGGTTTTCCGGGCCGGGGATGTGGCCGCCGCGCGCGCGGAGCTCGATCGGGCCGTGCTCGATCCCAAGCGCCGTTCCCTCGCGATGAGCCTCCGCCACAAGGCGGCGAACCCGGATGCGCCGGTGGTGGCGCTCTCGCCGCGGCTGACCCGCCGGGAGCTGGGGATGGGGCGGGCGGTGGCGCTCGCCTGAGCGCGGGAGTACGAGACGCGGATGTTGGTGATCGACCCTCACCCCCTGCTCCACGCCTCGATCCTCCTCGCGGAGCTCCCTGGCCCCCTCGGGCCTTCGCCGGAGTGGCTCACGTCGTGCCTCGCGGCGGATGCGCTGGTGCCCCTGAGCGCGGACGACGCGCTCAGGGCCAAGGTGCGCGACCTCCTACGCGTCGGCGGGTTCAAGCCCACCGGCCGCAGCAAACCGGCGAGCGAGTACCTGCTCCGGGCCGCGACCGAGGGCGTGCTCGCGTCGATCAACCCGCTGGTGGACATCTGCAACGTCGTCTCGTTGCACAGCGGGCTGCCGATCTCGGTGGTGGACGCGGAGCGGGCAGTCCCTCCGTTTCGAATCGGCCTCGCGCCGCCCGGCGCCACCTACGTGTTCAACGCGAGCGGGCAGACCATCGACATCGGCGGGCTCCTCTGCCTCCACGACGTCGATGGGCCCTGCGCCAACGCCGTGAAGGACGCCCAGCGTACGAAGACCCACGACGGCACCCGGCGCACCCTCACCGTGATCTGGGGCGTGGTCGGCGAGGAGGAGCGCGTCACGCGCGCGACCACCTGGTACGAGTCGATGCTCATCGAGCTCGGCGCGGTCACCTCGCGCGTCACGCCGCGCTGAGGCGGTGCCGCTGCTGATCCACCTCCTGGGCTGCGGGCCGGGCGACGCCGTGGGCGACGTTCGCGACGATTCGGCTCGGTCGTCCGGGCTCGTCCCGCTCACCTGGTACCGCTCGGAGCCGCAGGAGACCTGGGCCGACGCCGCGGCCGGGCTCGACTGGGCGCTCTCGCAGCTGGGCGCGCTGCCGCCGCCCGACGGCGCGCTGCTCGTGGACGAGGTCGCCGCCGACCGGGTCCGCTTCCGCCTCGACCTCGACGCGCTCGCGCTCCCCGACCCGGCCCGAAACGTGCTGGAGATCACTGCAGCGGAGCTGGAGGCCCACCCCGGCACCGGGAGCGACGACCTCGGCCGCTTCCTCCTCCGCTCCCTCCACGAACCCTGGCGGTACCTCGCCGCGACCGGCGCCTGCGCGACCCTCGCGGACTGGCGCGCCACCCGCCCGGTCGAGTCGGTGGTGTACGCGGTCACCACCTCCCTGCTCACCTCCGGGGAACGCCGGATCACGCTCCCGGACGCCGCCGCCGACTGGAGCACCATCGCGATGTTCGCCGAGGAGGGGGAGGGGAGCCTGGTCACCGGCGACTTCGCTCCGGTGGAGGCCGAGACCGTGGACGTGATGCCCAACGGGCAGTTCCGCTACGCCGTCTACGGCGCGGACGGCGCGCTCCTCCCCGCGGCCACGGCGTCTCCGGCCGGCACGCCGGGGAAGTGTGCGTGGTGTCACGAGGCCACCCTGGAGGCCGGCACCTCCGCCAACGCCTCCGCGCCCGGCTACCTCGACTACGCCGCGTGGATCACCCGGCGCGACGCCGACCAGGCGTTGATCGAGGACTACCGCGCGTCCCTGGCCACGAGCATCGCGTACGCCACCCCGGTGGTCCACGAGTCGGGGGAGCGGCTGGTGGAGGGGTTCCTCCTCCCCGACGCCGCCCGCGTGGCGCGCGAGTGGGGCATGACCGAGGCCGAGGTCGTCGCGGTGTTGGGGGAGGGGACGGAGTCGCTCGACGAGCTGGGCTGGACCGGTCGCTACCGGCGCGCCGACGTCGACGCGGCGGCGCCGTGGTCAAGCGCGATTCGAACGCTCTCCAATGTGCGGGAGCAGGTGCCCGGGGAGACGTTCGCGCCGGCCGAGGTCGGCGGCTGCCGGTAGGGCGGCGATCCTGTCGCCCGCGGTTCCATCCTCCGGCTCCGCTCGGGCCGCTGGCTACCGTGCCGCGCACGCTGCGAGCACGTCCGAGGTCTGGTCGCCGAACTCGGGGAGCTCCCGGTCGGCGTCGTCGAACATGGCGTTGATCGCAAGTAGATCGTCGGTGGGGAGGTCGCAGAACCCGCTCTCGACGTAGCAGTCGGCGTGGGTGGAGAAGCCGAGCTCCCATACGGCGTCGCAGGTGCTGCCCGGCTCAATGGACTCGGCCATCCGGGCCTGGAGGCAGGGGGAGACGGCGACGAAGAAGTCCTGCCCCGCCGGGCTGAGCCCATCCCAGGTCTCGAAGAACGAACGGTCCGCGTACTTCGCGCCGAAACCGAGCGGGTATCCGCCCCGGCCACAGCCCGCGCCGTCCTGGAGCGTGCGGTCCACACACCGGTAGTAGTCGCCGGCGCGCGTGCGGACGTCGGCCGCCGTCGCCGGCGTGCAGTCCGCGGGGACGGGCGCGGGTGCACAGGCGAGCCAGACCAGGAGGGACATCGCCGGCCGGCTAACCTCCTCTCGTCCGTGCGTTCGGGGTGGCGCGAAGCCGTTGCGGTTCCAAGGGGTGGGGGGGCCTCGTCGGCTTGCCGACCGGCCGGCGTCGGCGGTCGAGGAGCGGCCGTGGCGAGAATGGCGAGGGCGGGCGCCGCCGGCCTCCGCTCAGTACATCGTCCCCGAGGCGTTGCCGCTGTACGCCACCGTCCCGTAGCTGCCGGAGCAGCCGGGGCGGCGGTAGAGCCCCCAGGTGGAGGATGCGGCGATCTCGGCGTTGGTCAAGGTGAAGTCGGCCCAGTCGCACACCACCCCGCCGTAGCCGTTGTCGCCGGCGTAGCGCACCTCGACCTCATCGAGGACCGACGTCGGGGAGTTGTAGACATAGATCCCGTCCCAGTCGCCGGCCGCGGGGCTCGCCTGGGCGGAGGTGAAGACGATGGGATCGGCCGGTGTGCCGTCGGCGGCGAGGACGCCCTGGTTCACCCGGAGGCTCACGCTGTCGGCGAACTGGAGCTCCACGCCGGGGTCCACCGTGAGGGTGGAGCCGCTGGAGACGGTGAGGTCGTCGAGGACCGCGTAGGGGAAGCCGAGGTCGTGGAGCGTGTGGGTGCCGCTGTAGGTGTACCCGGGGAACGCCAAGACGTCCGAGCCGTTGCCGCTGAC
Source organism: uncultured Pseudomonadota bacterium (assembly GCA_903921785.1). Lineage (GTDB taxonomy): Bacteria > Myxococcota_A > UBA796 > UBA796 > SXON01 > SXON01. The sequence continues at coordinate 14,982 of CAIXRH010000247.1, read as the reverse complement.
GGCGAGGCCGGTGAGGTCCCCGGCGAAGATCGAGCCGGCGTCCATCGTGAGGGCGGTGCCGCCGTTGTCGAGGATCGAGCTGCCGGCGAGCGAGCGTACGCCGCCGGTGTACCCGCTGACCCACACCCCGTCGCCGGCGTTGTCGGCGATCGAGGAGTCCACCAGCGAGACGTAGGCGTTCGTGCCGTAGAGCCCGTCGTTGGTGCTGTCGTGGACATCGAGGCCGTCGAGGGTCACGTCGAGGCCCTCGTTGCCCGAGCCCCAGAGCACGAGCCCGCCGTAGCCGTTGCCGCCGCCATACTCCAGCTCCAACCCGGTGATCGTGGAGCCGCCGCTGCCGTAGGTGAGGGTGAGCCCGTCCCAATCGCCCGCGCCGGGGGTGAGCTCGGAGGTGGTGAAGCGGACGCCGGTGGTGGGGCCCTGCACGTCGAGGGTGCCGGGGTTCGCCGGGGAGCCGATCGTGAGCCCGGCGCCGGGATCGAACTGTACGTCGACGCCGTCCTCGACGGTGAGGACCGGACGGGAGGAAGACGCCACGGTCACGTCGGCGGTGACGTGCCACGGCACGCCGTAGTCGTAGAGCGTGGCGTCGGCGGTGAGGGTGCCGCCGTCGAGGAGCACCTCGTCCACGCCGTTGCCGGTCATCACGTTGCCGGGGCCCATCGCCGGGAGGCTGCTTGCGTCGATGACCAGCGGCTCGTCGTGGTTCCCGGTGAACGTCGTTCCGGAGATCGCGGCGACCGAGCCCAGCCAGGCGGTCTCCACCCCGGCGCCCTGGTTGTCGTAGACCTCGCTGTCGAGCACCGAGAGGATGCCGGTGCCGGTTACGTAGAAACCGGGCCCATCGCAGTGGTGGATCGTGGAGTTGGCGACCAGCATCGCCGGGCCGGTGGTGAGCGTGTTGCCGATGCAGCCGGCGCCGCCGTTGCCGCCGTAGGAGACGTCGGCGTGGTCCACCGAAAACGTGCTCGCGCCCCAGGACAAAAGCCCCATCCAGTCACCGCCGACCGGGTTGTACGCGGTGAGGGTGACGGGGTCGGCCGCGGTGCCGGCCACCCGGAGGCTCCCGGCGGCGTGCCGCGCCACCTCGATGCCCACGCCCGCGGCGAACTGCACCTCGGTGCCCGCGTCGATCGTCAGCGTGGGCCCGGTGCTGCCCTCCACGAACTGGGACCCCATCACGAGGTACGGCACACCCACGTCGACCCAGGTGGCGTCGGCGCTGAGCGTGTCCCCGCCGACCACGATGAGGTCGGTGGTGTTGCCGGTGAAGTCGTTGGACGCGTCGAGCTGGTCCACCTGGCTGCCGTAGACGTAGAGCGGCTCGGCGTTGCCGGTGAGCACGTTGTCGGTGAAGGGCACCGCGAACGCGCCGAGGCTCTCCACGCCGTAGCCGGCGTTGTCGGCGAAGGTGCTCCCGGTGACCGCCGGGTAGCTGCCCAGGTAGAAGTACGCGCCGTCGCCCGCGCCGTCCCGCACGGTCACCCCGTCGAGCGTCAGCGCGTAGCCGCCGGCGTTGCCCCAGACGTAGATGGAGGGCGTGAGCCCCTGGCCGCCGTACTCCACGGTGACGCCGGTGAGCGAAGACTGCCGGTCCTGCGTGCCGAAGTAGAGGTAGGACCAGTCGCCGGGGAGGGGGGAGCCGAGCGCCGAGGTGAAGGTGATCCCGTAGGTGGACCCGTCCGCCACCAGGCGCCCCTTCTCGGTGTAGCCCACGTAGATCGCCGTGCCGCTGCCCATCTCCACCGTCACGCCGTCTTCGATCGTGAGCGTCGGCGCGGCCGAACCCTGCACGTACACCGGGCAGGTGACCTCGTGGGTGTACCCGGTGCCCCAGGTCTCGTCGGCGGCGATGCCGCCGCAGTGCGACAGCGTGCAGCCTTCGTTCATCGCGCCGTCGCAGTTGTTGTCCACGGCGTCGCCGCAGAGCTCGGGCTCGCCGGGGCTGGTCGTGGACTCGGTGTCGTCGCAGTCGGTGGACGCGCCCACGAAGCCGGCCGGCGCCGAACAGGCGAGCGTCGTGGCGGCGGGGTCGCCGTAGCCGTCGCCGTCGAGGTCGGCGAACCAGGTGGCGGCGTCCAGGGCGTAGTCGTCGTCCACGGTGCCGTTGCAGTCTTGGTCGGCGCCGTCGCAGGTCTCGGGGGCGCCAGGGAAGGTGGCCGCGGCGTGGTCGTCGCAGTCGGTGGCGTCGGCGACGAGGCCGTCGGTGAGGGCGCAGGTGGCCACGGGGGCGGCCGGGTCGCCGAAGCCGTCGCCGTCGGTGTCGGGCCAGGCGGTGAGGGCGTCGGCGGCGCCGCCGTCGATGTCGCCGTCGCAGTCGTCGTCCGTGCCGTTGCAGAGCTCGGTGGCGGCGGGGGAGACGGCGCCGTCGGTGTCGTCGCAGTCGGAAGCGTCGGCGACGTAGCCGGAGGGGGCGTCGCAGGCCGCGGCCACGCTCGCGACGTCACCGAAGCCGTCGCCGTCGGTGTCGGCGTACCACGCGGGCGCGTCCGGGGCAGCAGCGTCCGCGACGCCGTCGCAGTCCTGATCGACGCCGTCGCAGACCTCCACGGCGCCGGGGTGGACGCCCCCGTCGGTGTCGTCGCAGTCGCCGCCGTCGGCGACGGTGCCCGCGGGCGCGGCGCACGCGGACACCGGCGCGGTGTCGTCGCCGTAGCCGTCGCCGTCGCGGTCGGGGAAGAACGTGGAGGTCGCCACGTCCTCGTCCACGGTGCCGTCACAATCGTCGTCCGTGTCGTTGCAGGTCTCGGTCGCGCCGGGGGCGATCGCGGCGTCCCGGTCGTCGCAGTCGCCGCCTACGTCCACGTACCCGACCGGCCGCACGTCGCAACTGGACACCGTCGCGACCGCCTCGTCGTCGCCGAACCCGTCGCCGTCGTAGTCGCCGAAGACGGTGACGTCGTCGCAGGCTTCGGTCGCGGAGTCGGGGGTGGTGACGGGGCAGGCGAGGAGCAGGAGCACGTACAAGGGGCAACTCCGGGGAAGGCGGGGGGGGGGCGGCTGCCGGGCGGTCTATCGCGGTCCCCGCGCCCCACCCGCCCATTCTCGCCCCCGCGGCTCCTCGATCGCCGACGGGTCCAGGGGGAAGGCCGGTCTCGCGTCGCCAGCCCCTTTGCAGCTTCGTCGAGGGCCTGTCGAAGGGCTGGCGGCGCTTCGTCGGCTTGCCGTTCAGTCGGCGTTGGCGGTCGAGGGGCGATCGCGGCGAGAAGGGCGAGGGCGGGCGCGGACCCGCGTCCGGGCTACCTTGGCGCCATGCTGCTCCTCGCCGCCGCCTTCGCCCAGGACGCGCACGTGCTGCGCGCCGCTTCCGCTGATGCCACCAGCTACCTCACGAGCAACTGGGCGAAGTACGAAGAGAATTACCACCCCAACTACGTGCTGGACGGCAACCCCGCGACCGCGTGGGTCGAAGGGGTCGACGGCGACGGGGCCGGCCAGGCCATCACCTGGACGACGAGCGCCGTCGCGTCGGTACGCACGGTGACGCTACGCATCCGCAACGGCTACCAGAAGTCCGAGGCGCTGTTCAAGGCGAACGGGGCGCCCCAGGAGGTGCGGATCCGCGTGCACGGCGGCGTGGAGAAGACGGTGACGCTCACCCACACCCTGGGCTGGCAGGAGGTCACGATCGACAACGGCGGCCTGCCGATGCGCGGGATCACCCTGACGATCGACTCGACGTACCCGGGCACGAAGTACCTCGACACCTGTCTCTCGGACGTGGAGGTGCGCGTCGACTCCGACGTGCCCTACAACGCCGCCGCGGAGGCGGCGAAGCAGGCGCAGCTCGACGCGTGGGTGAAGGAGCGCGTGGAGGAGGCCAAATACTTCGCGAGCCTCCCGGCGGATTATCCCTTCGCGTCGAGCCGCTTCTCGGCGACGCGGACGCCCATGATCGGGGCGGAGTGGGCCGCCGCGGCGCGGGAGCTGCAGCAGCGGCGCCGGGAGAACGACGACGCGGACCCTCGGTACCGGCTCCAGGTGACCCGGCCCATCCGCTGGCCCGAGGGGCTCTACCCCCTTGACCGGATCGGGGGCTCGGAAGCCAGCGGGAGCCCGGTGCCGTTCCCGAACCTCCTGCGGACTAGCGATTTCTCAAGGTTCGAGGCGACGGGGGAGGTCGCCTCTCAGCGGGGCGCGGTCCACTCCGACGAGTGGCACGGCGAATCGGGCCAGACCACGATCAGCACGGTGCGTGGCGACACCGACCTGAACTGGACCGCCCAACATGTCTTCGAAGAACGCGGGATATACACCTTCAAGGCAGAGTATCTGCTGTGCTACACCGAGGGGCGGCTGACGCAGGCCTGGCTCGGCACGCCTGGGGACCCGACGGTCGGCACGATCGTGCGCGTCCACTGGGACGACAAGGGCCATGTCGACTCGATGGAGCTGCTCGAAGCGCGCGAAGGCAGCGCCGGGGACGCCGAGTTCGAGCCCGACTTCGTCGCCTACCACGACTACACGCGGACGGTGCTCCGGGCGCAGTAGTCCGCGGGCCGGTCGATGGCGACCGTCGTCACCCCTCCGCGAGGATCACCACGAGGTCGTCGATCGGGACGAGGCCCCGCGCTTCGTCGGTGGCGGAGCCGTAGTGGTACACTAGGCGCCAGCGCCCCGGTGCTCCGCGGATCACGAGGGGAACCTCCGGCTTCAAGCTGGTGTCTGCGTCGAGGACGCGGGTGAGCAACCCTCCCTCCCGCACGGTGCGGAACGTCCGCCCGATCCACGCCTTGACCTGCCATTTTCCGCCGCGCTCCACCTCGAACGTGAGGTGCCGGAACAGGTCCCCGGTCGGCAAGGAGTGGCCGACGCCGACGCTGCGGATCGTCCAGGTGCTCCGCCCCACCTCCACCGACACCGACTGGCGCAGCCACGCCTGGTCGTGCGCGCCGCGAAACAGGTGCCGCCCCCCGGGCATGTGACAGGTCTGGCAGGTCTCGGCGCCGCCCCACGCCCGCCACTCCGAGAACGTGCTCTGCATGAGCGCCGAGGTCGCGTACTTCCCCTCGGAGACGAAGGGGAATTCGTGGCAGATGGCGCACAGCTCGGGGTCGCGGAGCGGCGCCGCGCGGGTGGGGTGGAGGGCGTGGGTCTCGGTGGGGGTGAGGATGGTCCCGCCGCGGAGGTGGCAGGTGGCGCACGTGACCCCCTCGTGCGCGAAGTCTTCCGCCTCGAACGTGGGCGCGGGGCCCGGCTCGGCGTGCGGCCCCCAGGACTGGTACCAGTCGAGGTTGCGGAGGACCTCCTCCCCCTGCTCCCGGAGCGGCGCGTGACAGCGGACGCAGAACGGCTGAGGCTCGGCCGCCAACCCGGCCTGGTAGATCGAGTTGGAGTGAGCGCTCGCGTGGCGGGAGGCCGACCAGTCCGCGTACTGCGCCGCGTGGCACTCGCCGCACGCGGCGGCGCGCATCGCAGCCGGCTCCGCCTCCGTGTCGAGCGCGTGCTCGAGGGGGGCGAGCCCGAAGATGGCATAGATCAACGGCATGTTTCGCTGAACCCGGCGTACAGTCGGTGGTCCGGGAGGATGATCGCCTCGTATGCCACGGCCTGGCGATCGACGAGGCCCCAGATCACGACCTTGTTCTCGGTGTAGACCTCGCGTTCGTCGAACAGGGTGTGCTCGCGCCACGCGAGCACGAGCCGGGGACCGTCCGCCCATACGGCGAGGTTCGTCCGCACGTCCTGGTGCCCGTCGAACAGGGTGACGAGCAGATCGTAGGGTCGGGTGTCGAGGAGCGCGCGGTGCAGGTGCCAGGGGCGACGGTGGCTGAGGGCCTCGTCCAGCGCCTCCGGGTCGAGGCGCTGCCCCTTGTCGTCCGTGGCGTCCCAGCGCAGGGGGTTCGCGATGGCGGCGAGGCCGGTGGCGGTGAGGGTGTCTTCGGTCCAGGGGCATTCGGCGAGGGCGGCGGCGACGAGGAGGAGCATGCGCCGGGCATTGCACGCGGTGTGCCCCGCGGAGGAGGCCGTGGCGGGCGCGATCGCGACAACGGGCAGCATCGTTGCGACGATCCGTAGCGGGGGCGACGAGGTCGCCGAGCGCGTAGCGAGGCGCCGTGTGAATCCGCCGGAGGATCAGGCCACCGCCTGCTCCCCGAGCATGCCCTCGTGGAACGTCCGCACTGCCTCCTTCAACTCCGGGATCGCCCGGAGGAGCGTGTCCCGATCGGCGGCGCGGGCGGCGCGCTCGACCTCGTACGCTGTTTCGCGGAGTGGACCGGCGGACAGCTCGGCTGCGCCGCCCTTGAGCGTGTGGGCAGCGTCCCGGAGCGCGGGCATGTCGTCCGCCTCGAAGGCACGCTCCACCCGCTCCAGCATCTGCAGCGCCTGATCGTCGAGCATCCCCAGGAGCTCCTGGACCAGCGCGGCGTCGCCCATGCAGCGCTCCAGGACGGCGTCGCGGTCGATCGCCAGGGGCGGCGCGAGGCGGAGCGGAGGTCGGGCGTCCACCACGGCGACGGGCGGGACATCGAGTGGCGCCGGCGACGGCTCCTCGGCCCCCGAGGGGCGCATCCAGCGTTTCAGGCACGCGGCGAGCTGCGCGGGCGACACCGGCTTGCTCAGGTAGTCGTCCATGCCCTGGGCGCGGCAGTGGTCCGCGTACCCCTGGAGGGCGTGGGCGGTGAGCGCGACGATCGGCGTCCGCGGACCGTCGCCCTCGCGGCGCCGGAGCTCGGCGGTGGCCGCGAACCCGTCCATCCCCGGCATCTGGCAGTCCATCAGGATGACGTCGAACCGCCCCGAGGACCACGCCTCCACGGCGGCGTAGCCGTCGCCCACCGCGGTCACCACCCCCCCCTGGCGCCGGAGCAGGGTGCACACATACTCCTGGTTCACCGGGTTGTCCTCGGCCACCAGGACCCGCAGCCCGCCGAGGTCCGGAGCGGCCGCCGGAGGCGCGCTCACGGTCACGACGGCGCGTGGGAGCGTGAGCCGGATGCGGAACGTGGAGCCGCGGCCGGCCTCGCTCTGTACGGTGAGCGTCCCGCCCATCAGGTCGAGGAACCGTTTGCTGATCGTCAGCCCGAGGCCGGTGCCGCCGAAGCGTCGAGAGATCGAGCCGTCCCCCTGGACGAAGCTGTCGAAGATCGATCCGAGCCGGGACGCTTCGATGCCGATGCCGGTGTCGGCGACCCAGAACGAGAGCCGTACGTCGCCCCGATCGGCGGGCTCGGCTTCCACACCGAACGAGACCTGGCCTGCCTCCGTGAACTTCACCGCGTTCGCGAGCACGTTGGAGAGCACCTGCCGCAAGCGGAATTCATCGCCGGAGACGCCGGCGGGGAGCCCGACGACCGGCGCGAGGCTGAACTGGAGGCCTTTCCGCTTCGCCTCGGCCCCGAAGACCCCGGCGAGGTCTTCCACCAGCGCGCGCGGATCGAAGGGGGCGGCCTGCACCTCCATTCGGCCCGCCTCGATCTTGGACAGGTCGAGCACGTCGTTGACCACCGCGAGCAGGACCTCGCCGGAACGACGGATCGTCTCGGTGAAGCGGCGCTGCTCGGGGGTGAGCGAGCTCCCGAGGATGAGATCGCCCATGCCGAGGATCCCGTTGAGCGGCGTCCGGATCTCGTGGCTCATGTTCGCAAGGAACTGCGAGCGGGCGGCGGCCGAGGCTTCCGCGGCGGCGATGGCCTCGTCCTGGCGCTGGCGCGTCGCATCGAGGTCCGCACGCATCCGCTCGAAGTTCGAGGAAAGCTGGTCGATCTCGTCGATGTTGACCCGGGCGAGCGGGCCGACGTCCTCGCCGCGCGCGAGGTGAGAGGTCGCGCGGGACAGGGTGTCGATGGGCGCCGCGATCTGCGACGCGAGAGCGGTGGACTTCCGCCACAAGAGGAGGAAGAAGGCGAGGTAGAAGATCAACATCACGCCGATGGCGGCGAAGCCGATCTCGCGCGTCTCGGCGGCGCGCTGGACGACCGGGGCGAAAACCGCGTCTTCGTCTGCGGCCAGCACCAGGGTCCAGCCGGTCTGGGGGATCGGCGACTTGAGCATGAGGTAGTCGCCGCCGTCCAGGGTGAGCCGACCCGAGCCCACCGAGCCGCGAAGGAGGCGTTCGAAGGCGGAGGCCACCGCGGCGTCCGGCAACTTCAGGAGGTTGAACTCGTCGAGGACCTCCGCGGTGAGGGGTTTGTCCCCGTAGTCGATCCGGGTGCGGCCCAGGCGGGCCTCGAGGCCGGGGCGCATCGCGAGCACGGTGCCGTCTTCGTCCACGAGAATCGGCTCGGCGTCCCAAGGGAGCTGCGTGGCGAGGATGCGGCTGACGATCGTCTCGGTGGTGAGGTCGATCCCCAGGACCCCTTCGAGGTGGTCGCCCTGGTACACCGGCACGATGCACGAGTTCATCCACCCCTTGCCGGCGGGGTCGAGGTAGGTGCCGGTCCAGACCGCGCCGCGGGTCGGGTTGTGGGCGGCATCCGCGAGGTAGTAGAAGTTGAAGTCCTCCATGTGCAACATCGCGTCGTACTGCGAGGTCACGTCGGGTATGAACGGGTAGTATCGGTTCATCTCGTCGTAGGTATTGAGGTACACCGCCACGATATCGTCGGAGGCCCGCTCCACGGCTCGGTAAGCGGGGTCGAGCAGCTCCGAGCGCGCGGCTTTGTCCCGCTCGGCCTCGCCCATCGCGGTGCGCGCCCCGTAGAAGACCGAAGAACCTCCGTTGTCGTTGACCTTGTAGTAGACTCCGCTGGGCGCCAGCGTGAAGCGGGCGGCCTCGGTGCCGTGGGGCGGACGCCAATCCGGGTTCGCGTAGAACGACTCGGTGATGTCGCGGAGCGCGAGCGCGTCCCGGGCCACCTCCGCCGTGCGCGCGTCGATGCCCTCGGCCACGCCGTTCGCGATCTCGGTGAGGCTATCCGACACCTCGCGCTCCAGGGCGGCCCGGTTCTGCGCTTCGTTGTAGGCGTTGATCGAGAAGTACAGCACGATGAGCACGAGCTCGATCGTGACCAACGGGATCAGCGACGAGGTGAGGAAGCCGCGGGCGACGAGGGAGCGGAGTCCGGGGGGGCGCGGGAGATCGGGGTGCATGGACGTCCTGCGGTCGGCGCGGAGCCGCAGCCCGACCTGCGCCACCCGATCGGACGGCCCGACGTTCGGCATGAGCGGCGCGTGCCGGTGCCCCGCCTTGCCCCCCCACCCGCCCCCGCGCCTTGATACCCGGCGGACCGTGGCCGCCTCCTCCGACACTCCCATGCTCCGGCAGTACCGCGAGCTCCGCGCGCGGGTCCCCGACGCGCTGCTCTTCTACCGGATGGGCGACTTCTACGAGCTCTTCGGCGAAGACGCGGTGTGGACCGCCGCCGCGCTCGAGCTCACCCTCACCACCCGCGACCGCGACACGCCCGACCCGCTGCCGATGTGCGGCGTGCCCTGGCACGCGGCCGAAGGTTACCTCCGCCGCCTCCTCGACCTCGGGAAGAAGGTGGCGATCGCCGAGCAGATCGAGGACCCGAAGGCGGCCAAGGGCATCGTGAAGCGGGACATCGTGCGGGTGCTCACGCCCGGCCTCGCGGCCGACGGGGTGGAGGCGCACGAGTCGAGCTTCCTCGTGGCGATCACCGGGGTCCCCGGCGCCTGGGGCCTCGCCTTCCTCGACGCCTCCACCGGCGACTTCCGCGCCGCCGACGTGGCGGACCTCGCCGCGCTCGGCGGCGAGCTGGCCCGGCATGGTCCCCGGGAGGCGATCGTCGCCCGCGGCGCCGACAGCCCCGAGCTCCGCGCGATGCTCGGGGAGGTGTGCACCACCGTGATCGAGGAAGTCCGCCCCGATCGCCCGGAGCTCGCCCGCCGTTTCGGCGCGGGCACCGACACGCTCACCGCCGGCCTCGGCGCCGCCTCCGCCGCGCTCCGCTACGCCGCCGACGCGCTCAAGGCCGATCTTCGCAACATCACCGCCCTCCGCACGTTCCGCGTCGGCAGCACCCTCGGCCTCGACGAGGCGACCGTGCGGAACCTGGAGCTCTTCCGCCCGCTCCGGGGCACCGGCCGGAAGGGCACGCTCCTCGGCCTGCTCGACCGCTCCCAGACCCCCATGGGCGGCCGCCGCCTGCGCGACTGGCTCGCCAACCCGCTGGTGGACGTCGCCGCGCTCAACGAGCGGTTCGACGCCGTGGAAGCCTTCGCTCCGGGGCTGCGAGGCTCGGTGCTGCCGCTGCTCGGGCAGGTCGCCGACCTCGAACGGATCTGCGCAAAGGTGGCGCAAGGGCTCGGAGGGCCACGGGAACTGGTGGCGATGGGCCTGAGCCTCCAGCGCATCGAGGCGCTCACCGCCTTCTTGGAGGACCCGCGCCTCCGCGGGCGCCTCCCCGAGGACCTCTGCCCCGACGTCGCGGCCGACATCCTGTTCTGGCTCGTGGAGGAGCCCCCGGCCGGGATGGACGACGGCCACTTCATCCGCCCCGGCGCCGACCCCGAGCTCGACCGCTTCGCCCGCCTCGCCACCGACGTGAAGGGCGCGATCGCCGAGATGGAGGAGCGCCTCCGCGGGGAGACGGACATCGGCTCCTTGAAGGTCCGTCACAACGACGTCTTCGGGTACTACATCGAGGTCACCAAGGCGCACCTGCACAAGGTGCCGCCCGCGTGGCACCGCAAGCAGACGATCGCCAACGGTGAGCGGTTCATCACCCCCGAGCTCAAGGAGCACGAGGAGGCGGTGTCGGGGGCAGACGAGAAGCGCATCCGCCTCGAAGGAGAACACTTCCGCGCGCTGCGGGTGCGGGTCGGCGAGCATGTGCCCCGGCTGCAGGCGATCGCCCGCGGGGTCGCGGAGCTGGACGTGCTGGCGACCTTCGCGGAGCTGGCGGCCGTCCACCGCTGGGCGCGGCCGACGCTGGACGACTCCCGGGAGATCGAGCTCCTCGGCTCCCGCCACCCCGTCGTGGAGGCGGCGCGGCGGGACGAACGTTTCGTGCCCAACGATCTGCGCCTCGGCGACCGGGCGCGGCTCGTGCTGCTCTTCGGGCCGAACATGGCAGGGAAAAGCACGCTCATGCGGCAGATCGCCCTCACCGTGGTGATGGCGCAGATCGGCTGCCCGGTGCCGGCGCGGCAGGCGCGCATCGGCCTCGTGGACCGGCTGTTCGTCCGCGTGGGCGCCAGCGACGACCTCGCTCGTGGCCAGAGCACGTTCATGGTCGAGATGGGGGAGACCGCGAACATCCTCGCCGGCGCCACCTCCCGGAGCCTCGTGCTGCTCGACGAGATCGGCCGCGGCACCAGCACCTACGACGGCCTCGCCATCGCCTGGGCCGTCGCCGAGGACCTCCACGACCGGGTGAAGGCGCGCACCCTCTTCGCTACGCACTACCACGAGCTCGCGGCGCTCACCGAGAGCAACGACCGGGCGCGGGCGATGCACGTGGCGGTCGCCGAGAGCGGCGACAAGATCACCTTCCTCCGGGTGGTCCGCGACGGACCGGCGCCGGGGAGCTTCGGCATCCAGTGTGCGCGGCTGGCGGGCCTTCCGCCCGCGGTGGTCACCCGGGCCACGAAGCTGCTCAAACAGCTGGAGAAGAAGCGGCCGCGGGCGGAGTCCACGCAGCTCTCCTTGTTCGGTGGCGGCCCCGCGCCCGAGCCGGCGCTGGAGGCGGCGCCGCCTGCCGAGCCGCTCCTGGACCCGGTCCGCGCGGCGATCCTCGAGGTCGATCCGGATGCGTTGACGCCCCGAGCGGCGCTGGAGGAGCTGTATCGGCTGCGGAGGTTGGCGGAGGGGTAGGCGCCCGAATAGACGCCGCCCATTCGCGGAGTCCCGATGGTCCTCGCCCTCACGTTCGTCTCCTCCTTCCTCGCCTGCAGCAAGGGCGAGACGCCCGCTCCGGCGGCCACCGAGCCCGCGCCTGCCGCCAGCGCCGCGCCCGCCGCTGCCTCCGCCGCCAAGCTCGACGGGGAGGTGTACGGCGCTGGCGTCAGCCTCGCCGAGAGCACCCCGGTCTCGAAGCTCCTGGCGGATGTGGACGCCTACGATGGCAAGACCGTCCGCGTGGAGGGCCTCGTCACCGAGGTCTGCGAGAAGCGCGGCTGCTGGATGAACATCGCCGGCGATCAGCCCTTCCAGAACCTCCGGTTCAAGGTGCAGGACGGTGAGATCACCATCCCGGTCTCCGCCAAGGGCAAGTACGCGGTGGCCGAGGGCACCATCAGCAAGGTGGAGCTCTCCAAGGAGGATGCGCTGGCGATGCGCGAACACGAAGCCGAAGAGCAGGGCAAGCCGGTGGACGAATCCGCTCCCCTGCCCACGTTCTCGGTGAAGCTCGCCGGCAAGGGCGCCGTCATCCGCGAACGGATGTAGCGTGGCCCGGGCCGCCGGCCCCGACTGGTTCCGGCTCAACCGGGTCACCCACCGGGACGTCGGCTACTTTGTGGCGGTCCTCACTGTGCTCTACGCGGTGAGCGGCCTCGCCGTGAACCACACCGACGACTGGAACCCCACCTACGCGATCACCACCGCGGAGGTGGAGCTCGGCCCGGTGGACGTGACGGACCTCAACGCCGCGGAGGCCCAGATCGTCGCGGCGTTGAAGCTCGATCCGGCCGAGGTGCGCGGGCACCACCACGTCTCGCCGACGGAGCTGAAGGTCTTCCTCGATGAAGGCGGCGAGGTGTCGGTGGACCCGGCGACGGGCCACGGCCGCCTCAAGCGGGTCACCCCGCGGGCCGGGCTCTTCCAGGCCAACGCGCTGCACCTCAACCGCCTCAAGGGTGTGTGGACCTACGTAGCGGACGCCTACGCGGTCTTGCTGCTGTACCTCTCGATCGGCGGGATCCTGATGCTCCGCGGAAAAACGGGGTTGTTGGGCCGAGGGAAGTGGATCGTGGCTGCGGGGGCGCTGGTGCCGATCGGGTTTCTGTGGGCGTGGTGAGGGGTCGAGGCGGGCCTGGCCGGGCGGATGAGCCAGCAGGAACGACGTAGATTTTTTGCACGGGCAAGCCTCCCCGGGCAACCGGTCTGCTCCCTCCCGGTCGCCTGGGGTCGTGCGGAGGCGGGCGCGCGACCGGGGGTCAGGCCGATCGGGTTTCGTTTTGCGGTCGTCGCGGCGGCGCGCGGTGGAGCTGGCGGGATTCGGGGCGCTGTGATTCCCCTCATCCGGCGCTTTGCGCCACCTTCTCCCGGAGGGAGAAGGGTAGTGGTTTGGGTACTCTAACGAAATATGGTTGAGTTGTTTCGCCGACGCCTGTCATGGCTGGCCGACGTTGGAGGAGGGACGGGAGGTGGGACCCTCTCTCTTCGACCTCCGCCCGACTAGCCCTCCCAACTCCACCCGTCGAAGCCGCGCTCTACCCGCACCCCCGTCGCTGCGATCGTCGCCAGCGCCGTCGATTCGTCCACGTCGGGGTAGAGGTGGGTGAGCACCACCCGCGCCGGCCGGGCTTCGGCCACCATCGCCGCGATCTCCGCCGCGCAGAGGTGGTCCTCACCAGGGGTGGCGTACGCACACTCGGTGACCAGCAGGTCGGCGCCGCGGCAGAGCTGGGTGAGCGCCGAGCTCGGGCCGGTGTCGCCGGAGAAGACGACCCGGTGGCCGTCCGCCTCGAAGGCGAGGTGCAAGGCACCATGTTTATGGACGGCGGGTGCCGTGGAGAGGCGCAGCCCCGGCGCCAGCGCGACCCCATCGGGCCCGCGGAGCGAGAGCTCGGTCACGGGCGCGCCGTAGTCCGCGGTGAGCTCGCCGAACGCCGCTTCGATCCTCTCGATCAGCGTCGTGAGCCCGCCGCCGCCGAAGATGGGGAACGGCCGCCGTCGCCGGGCCACCTTGTGCAAGAACAGCAGGCTCGGGAGCTCCCCCGCGTGGTCGAGGTGGCGGTGGCTGAGCACCTGGGCGTCGAGCTCCCGAGGATCGTGGCCGAGCTTCGTGAGGGTGCGGAGGGTGCCGCTGCCGCCGTCCACCAGCACGCGGAGGCCGGCGGCTTCGATGAGCAGGGCGCAGGGGCCACGGTCGGGGTCGGGGAGGATGGTCCCCGAGCCCACGATCGTCAGCTTCAAAGCGAATCCTGGAGGTATTCGTCCTGCTCGCGGAGGGCGTCGATCAGCCGGTCGAGGAGCGTGTCTTCGTCGGCGCAGCCCCGCGCGAGGTTGCGGGTGTAGAGCCGACATCGCGGCGGGTCGCCCGCCGTGGCGATCGCGAAGGTGCTCGGGGGCAACGTCTGGGGGAACGTCTGGAGCAGCTCCACCGACGGCACCGGGGCCCACTCGAATTCCCAGCCTTGGATGCGGCTGCGCTCCTCGGGTTCCAGGTGGCTCATCGCACGGAGGAGCATCGGCTCCCAGTCGTCGTCCGCCATCGGAAAGGGGAGGGGGTACGCGTCGGGGCGGAGCGCATGGGCGCGGGCGAGCGCCTCGTCCGCCTCGGCCGTGCGCCCGACGACCTCCAGCACCATCCCCGCACGGCGTGGGCGCGCGCGTCCTCGGGGGCGGCGCGGAGCCGCTCCTCCGCGGACGTCAGCGCTTCTTCCAGCTCACACGTCGCGTAGAGCGCGGCGGCCTCCACCGACGCCACGTCTCCGCCGAGCTCGCGCACCTGGAGCGCCGCGAGCACTCCGACCTCGGGATGCCCGTAGCGCGGCGCCAGATCGGCGAGGAGGAGGAGCATCTCGGTGTCGTCCGGGTGGGCGTCGAGCAGCTCCTCGGCGAGGCCGACGGCCGCTTCGTAGTCGCCGTCGAGCACCATCTGGCGCGCCTGGGCCACGAGCACCGCGATCTGGGCTTCGGGCTGGATGCTCCACCCCGGGCCGTCGGCCCGGTCGTCGCTCACGAAGAGCCCAGGAAGATCCAGGCCAGCGCGACCAGGATCATCAGGATGCCGACCACCCCCACCACCCCGGCGGCGATGAGCGGGAGGGTGGCGCCGCTCCCCTTCGTCGCCTGGGGAGCCGACACGTCGCTGGCTTCGGCAGGCGCGCGGGGGGCGGCCGGGGCCGGTCGAGTCGCGGCGCCGCGGGACGCCGGGGGAGCCGCCGCGGCCGGGGGCGCGACCGGGG
>CAIXRH010000246.1 GCA_903921785.1 uncultured Pseudomonadota bacterium | reverse complement strand
GGTGTCCCTCGACAGGACCTCCTTGTTCATCACCAACCGCTCCGGGAGCGGCCACGTCATCGGAGGATCGAGGGAGAAGCGACCAGGGAGCGCGGCGGCGAGCTCGTGGAGGACGAACCGGAGACGGGTCGCGTGCGGGCCGTCCCCGGGCACCCCGTCGACGCGCGCCCGGGCTCGCGTGCGACGTCCCGTTCGCCGCTCGTGCCAATAGGCGAAGCAGACCGCGAAGAACGCGGCCGCGGGGACGTCCTCCTGGACGTTCTGGGCGAACGCCGAGGCCGGGAACGTGACGGTGATGCGCACGCCCTCGGCCACGAGGTCGTCGCACTCCCATCGGGTGGCCGCGGAGGTGCGCAGACCGCGGCCCATCCATCGACGGAGCGGCCCGAGGACGTCCTGGTCGAAGTTCATCGTGTTCCTCCAAAACGATATCGCTCCGCCATCCACACGGGGTCGGAGCCAGCCTCGGCCACCCTGCTCGCAGGGACGCGGCGGAACCGCTCCGCGTCGGCGGTCATCGCGACGTAGGCGTCCCAGGGCGGCGGAACATCGGGGTTGCGGTCGTGGTGGACGAGGAGGAACGCCCACCAGTCCGCAAGCCCGGCCTGCACGAGGCCGAGCGCGAGCGCGTGGTTCCGCATCACCTGCTGCGCATCGCCCCGGAACGGGCAACCGCCCTCGGCCGCGCTCGGGAAAGCCCGGCGCACACTGCCGTGAGCGTCGGCGAAGATCGTCCAGTAGCGACGATCCCGGGACGCCCGCCAGGGATGCCGCAGGTAGCAGGCCGAGGGGTCCGCGAAGAAGGTGTCCGCTGAGGCGCAGACGTCCGGGCGACGGTTGCCGTTGCTCTCGGCGCCACCGCAGGCCGTGAAGCCGCCCTCGGTGAGCTTCACCTCGATCAGCACCACGCCGCGTCCACCTTCGGCGTCCCGAACGAAGACGGCCACGTCCGCGGCGGTGAACTTCTCATCCTCGGTCGGGGACTCGCCCGCCACCTCGCCAAGGACGTGGGTCGGACCGCCGTACTCGAAGACCAGCCGCTCGACGTACACCTCGCGGCCGAGCTCCCTTGAGAGCAGCGTCGACAGCGGGCCCGCGTCACCGAGCCGAAAGGGGAGGAACAAGTTGAGTGCGAAGGCCATCGAGGAGTTTCGGGCGGCCAGGTACGGGTGGGGACGCACGCGGTCCTCGATCAGCACGCCGTCCAACCCCTCCCGGAGCCCCGGAGACAGCCCCTCGTGCCAATCTCCGTAGAACGGGCCGCGCCCGGCCATCATCTCCCGGAGGAGCCCCTTCGCGAACGGGGTCGACTCGAAGCGCTCCGAACGTCGGGACGTGCTCATCGGACGGAGCGTAATCCCGCGGCCGGCACGCGCGCGGCCTCGTGCCGCGAGAGCGTCGGGGGGAGTGTCTGGGCCCGAAGGACCGTCGCATCCCTTCCTTCTGCGCCACCACAACCACCAACTCGACCCCTCGACCCCCAATCGTTCACGGAGGTTCAACCCTATGTTCACGCGTGAACATGAACATGAACTTTTTCAGGCTCCGTGCACGCCTGCTTCCGGAGGCTTCCGCAGCTATTTCCCTGACCATGTCCAAGCCTTCCTCCTCCTCCTCCTCCTCCCTCCCCTCCGAGCTCCGCCCCTTCGCGCGCCCGAACGGCGACCTCCGCCTCCGGTATCCCTGCCTGACGGACGCCTGCACCCTCAAGGGGCTCGCCAACCTCCGTCGTGAGCTGCCCGAGAGCTGGCCCCAGGCGATGGAGGTCGCCTGGCGCTCCCTGGCCCGCGCCACTCCGGACACGACCCTGGACCAGGTGTTCGAGCGGGGGAGCCCCCGTATCCTCCCCAATGAGGAGCTCACCGTGAAGCTCGCGTCCGCACGTCGTAGTGCCCTCGGGCGCCTCCGCAGCGCGTTCCCTGCTCTGCGCCTCCACGAGGTGAGCCCTCGACGATTCGACAGCCTGATCCGAGACTATCGGAAGCAGCGGAAGGACCAGTCGACGGCGATCACGATCGGCGACCTCACCGAGCTCCGGTGCATCGTGGACTTCGCCCTCGCCGAGGCGGGCCTGCGTACGATTCCTCGCAACCGCGAGCTCCGGCCCCGTCGTCGCCAGGGGAAGGCGCCCGAGCGTCCGGTGGCCACGATGGATGAGGTCGATCGGCTGATCCACGCCGCGGACGGGCCCATGCAGGCGCTCATCCTCCTGCGGGTGGTGACGACGGTGCCGGACTCCTCCCTCCTCGGTCTCCGCCGCGGCGACCTGGACCTCGACAACGGCCGTCTCCGTGTCGACGCTACGGCCACGCGGCGGCCGGGCGGCCCCGAGGGATGGTGCTTGTTCGGCCTGCCCCCGTGGTGCGTGGACCAGCTTCGCCACGCGCTCCCCGGGCTCGACAGCTGGGAGGAGCGTCGACTGCTCTTCCCGTCCAAGAGCTCGCCGCGCCGCCCCCGCCGCGACGTGTCCAAGGCGCTCCGGCGGCTCGGCAACGGCTGCGGCTGCCTGTTCACCACCATGCGCTCCCTCCGACGTCTCGCGCAGTCCATCCACGGCAAGGCCCCGCGCGCGGTGCGCCGCGGAACCGCCACGGCGCGTCACGACTGCCCGCACACCGTCGACACCCCCGACGACGCTCGCCTCGCCGACGCGCAGGAGGCCTACGCCACCCTCATCGTGAAGCGTTGGGACGCGCTCCATCGACCCCCGTTTGCGCTCGCCCGGGTGGCCCGTCGAGCCGCTGCGGGGATTCGGGCCGACCAGCCCGAGAGGGGTCGGCGGACGAACGACCCCGCCCGCCTGGGTCGTCCGGTCGGAGTGCTCCCGGGCTGCGAGGTGGACGCGCCCCGGGGACGTCCGGCGCCCCGGCCGCGACCGTCGGAGCCCACCACGGGCGCAGGTGCGGCGTTCCCCATGATCGACCCCTGGACCGGCAAGATCGCCCCCCCGGGCTTCTGGGGCGAACCGGACGGGCAGACCGCAGAGCTGTCCATGGCTCTCGTCCAACAGTCCAGCGATCTCAGAGAGCTCATTCAACGCCGCCTCCGCCAGACCGAACGTCGTATCGCGGAGCTCGAGCGCGAGAATCTCGAGTTGAAGGAGGTGAGCGGCATGATCGTCCTCACGGCGGTTCTGTCCTTCACCGCAGGGATGGCGGTCGCCACGTGGCTCGAGAGCCAACCGGACTTTCGGAAGCGCCTCGGCCCCGCGGCGGTGCGGGCGGCGGAATTCCTGTCGTCCGGCCTTCGCGAGTACGAGGCCGCGAACGGGCCCGGGAGCTTGGCGCCTACGAGGTGAGGTCCGTTCGGGCAACGGCGAAGGGGGCGCGCGACGACGGAGAGCGCGTGGATGCGGCCTTCGGAGCCCCGTCCGGAGTCCACCCCGGCGGGCGAACCGCCTCGACGTCGGCGCCACTGAAGTGGGCGTCGAGCGCCGGAAGAGCGCTTCGTCCACGCCCCCGAGGCTCGCTGCCCGCTCGGTGACGTCCCGGACGCTCCGGATGGCGGTCTTCTGGGCCGGGAACGGTGACTCCACGAAGCCGGAGGCCGCGCGCGCGTAGACCGGCGCCGACGCTTGTCCTGGCTCGCGAGGGTGGAGAAGGGGTGGGAGGTGGGACCATGAAAACGATGCTTCGAAGGCGGATGGGCTGGAACCGGGCGCACCGCCCTGCCCCCCGGCCGACGTCGGTGGTCGAGGAGCGACCGTCGGCGAGACTGGCCAGGCGGGCGCGTTCCACGCGGATGCCCGACGACGCGACCACCGGGGCCGCTGGCACCCCGGTGGCGGCTACGCCCTCCGCGGGCACCCCCCACACATGACGACCGCGCGAACCGACACATGACGACGGGACGGGGGGCATCCCGCGCGCCCGGCCCCGCGGATGGGGGACGGCGGTGGGGCCAGTCTCGGGCACGACACCGTGGGGCTTCGGCCGTTACATGCCGGATTCGAGCAGCCGCCTGGCTGTGGATGCCGCGTACCGCCTTGATTCTCCACCCAAGGACCCGAGCCCCGTGGACGCGTACTCCCCGCCAGACGACAGCCTGGACCTTCGCCACGGCGATCACCTCCAACCGCGGCAGCGCTTCGCGCCCGACGCCGGCCTGCTCCACCGACATCCGGAAGCCCGGTTGAAGGGGTAGCCGTGCCGACTCAAGCCGCTCCCTGCCCTTTCTGTCCCCCGGCCGAGATCACCACGGTCGCGGAAAACGACCTCGCGTTCGCCTTCCGCGACCGCTTCCCCGTCTCCCCCGGCCACACGCTGATCGTGACGCGCCGCCACGTCCCCGACTTCTTCGGGTGCAGCGCCGAGGAGCGCATCGCGCTGCTGGACCTCGTGGACCGCGTGAAGGCCGACCTCGACCGTGAGCTGCACCCCCACGCCTACAACGTGGGCTTCAACGCCGGGGAGGCCGCGGGGCAGACGGTGATGCACGTCCACGTCCACGTCATCCCGCGCTTCCACGGCGACGTGGAGGACCCACGCGGCGGCGTGCGCTACGTCGTGCCTGACAAGGCGAACTACCTGCGAGAACGGGCGGAGATCCTTCCCGACGGGGATGGCCGCGTTTGAAACACAGCGAGGGCTCGCGTGATGGACTCGGTCCGGGAGCTCGACTCGTGCGAAGGAAGCCAAGTTTCCAGAGTTAGCTTGCTCCCATGAACACCGTGCCCCCACACCCTTGGGTAAGCGACCTCGATGAAGCCGTCGCGCGGGCCGTCCAGTCCGAGGCCGCGTGGAAGGACTTGGCGCACCACGCGCTCGCCGAGTCAGAGGTCGCGGACCAGCACGAGGGGCGCTTCCTTGTAGAACTGCTCCAGAACGTCCGCGACGCATGGTGCATGCGCCCCAACGCGGGGGCGGCGGGCT
>CAIXRH010000245.1 GCA_903921785.1 uncultured Pseudomonadota bacterium | reverse complement strand
CTGCATCGAGTGCGACGACAGCAACGCCGCGGTGAACCCCGCCGCCACCGAGCTGTGCAACGGCATCGACGACAACTGCGACGGCCTCACCGACCCCGACTCCGCCACCGACTCGCTCACCTGGTACGCCGACGTCGACGGCGACACGTACGGCGATTCCGCCACCACCACCCGCTCCTGCGCCCAGCCCTCCGGCTACGTCGCCGATGCGACGGACTGCGACGACACCGACGCCCTGGTCTTCCCGGGCGGCGCGGAGGTCTGTAACGGCTACGACGATGACTGCGACGGGGTGATCGACCCCGCCACCTCGCTCGACGCCTCCATCTGGTACGCTGACACCGACGGCGACACCTTCGGCGACCTCGGCAACACCACCCGCGCCTGCACCCAGCCCGCCGGCTACGTCACCGATACCACGGACTGCGTAGACACCGACGCCGCCATCTTCCCCGGCGCGACCGAGCTCTGCAACGGCCTCGACGACGACTGCGACGCGGTGATCGACCCGCCGAGCGCCTTCGACGCCCAGACCTGGTACGCCGACACCGACGGGGACACCTACGGCGACCCGGCGAGCACCACGATCGACTGCACGTTGCCCGCCGCCTACTCCGCGGACGACTCCGACTGCGACGACACCCGCGTCGACGTGAACCCCGCCGCCCCGGAGCTCTGCGACGCCGCGAACACCGACGAGAATTGCAACGGCCTCGCCGACGATCTCGACCCCACCACCTCGATGTCGTCGATGAGCAACTGGTACACCGACGCCGATGGCGACGGCTACGGCGATGTCTCGCTCGCCCACACCGGCTGCGAGCAGCCGGCGAGCACCGTCGTCGACGCCACCGATTGCGACGACACCCGCAGCGGCGTGCACCCCGGTGCCACCGAGTACTGCGACGGCCTCGACGACGACGAAGACTGCGACGGCCTCGCCGACGACGACGACCCGAGCGTCGACACCTCGACCTTCGACACCTGGTACGAAGACCTCGATGGGGATGGCTACGGCTCGACCACCACGATCGACGCCTGCGACATCCCGGCCGGGTACGCCGGCTCCGACGGCGACTGCGACGACTACAGCGCCGCGGTCAGCCCTGGCGCGACCGAGATCTGCGACGGCATCGACAACGACTGCGACGGCGTGGTCGATGGCGGCGTGAGCTGCTGTGGGAGTCCCGGGTTCTCCGGCACCTACGGCGCGACGTGGACCCACCTCGCGACCTCCCCCAACTACCTCTTCTCGCTCGCCACCTTCAAGAGCGACGACGACGACTACGTCTGGGACGCGTACGGCACCCACCTGAGCAAGTACGACCCGGCCACGGACCGCTGGGCGCAGGTGGCCTCCACGACCCCCTGCACCGGCACGTGGAACAGCATGGCGCCGTACGACGGCGACCTGTGGATGATCCGGTGCGGGAAGGTCTACCAGTACGACGTCGACACCGACACCTGGTCCACGAAGGCCAGCTACGTCGGCGGCGACGACTCGAACCAGACCGTCGCCACGTGCGACGGCAAGATCTACGGGCACGCCCAGAACGGCACGATCGTGGAATACGACGCCACCACGAGCACGCTCACCCAGTACGCAGACGGCCACGGATCGCTCTCCGAGACCCGGATGGCCTACGATCCCACCGAGGATGCCGTGTACTTTGGTGCGTTCTCCGCGGGAGCGCTGTATCGCTTCGACGTGACCGCCCACACGTTCTCCACGATGACGCCGAACCCTGAGGGGTTCCTGAACGACATCTTCTGTGGCGACTGGTCGGGGCACCTCTACGCGGCCGGGGGCTACTCGGGGCGCTCGTTGTGGCAGTACGACACCACGACCAACGCCTGGGCGGCGATCACGTCGTTCCCGATCGACCACGGGAACAACGGATCGTGTACGGTCGGTACCGACGGCTACCTGTACATGGCCGACTACGGCACGACCACGTTCTACCGCCTGCCCCTGTATTGACGCGCGCTTGACCGGCGGAGAGCCGGGCGCTACCCTCTCGGCGTGCCCGGTCTCCCCCTCCCGCTCCATGTGCGGACATGGCCAGCGCGTCGCTGGCTCTCGGCCCTGCTGATCGCAACAGCCGTGGCGTGTGGGCTCGCGATGGGTGTCGCGATGACCGTGGGGCACACCCACGATCCCAAGGTGTATGGCGGCCTCGGCGCCGGCATCGTGATCGCGTTGGCCGGGGCGCTCACCGAGCGCGGCCGGCTCCGGGAGCTCGCCGCGGTGATCGTGGCCGTCTCTGCGTGGGGTGGATTGTTCGCCTGGCACGTCGCGGTGCCCATCCCCCAGGTGGATGTGGTGAGCCCCCTCGGCGTGGATGCCGGCGCGCCGCTGGCCCCAGCCGGCATCGTGGTGCTCGCGTGCGCCGCGTGGCCTGCGCTCCTCGGCGCTCGGCGGTGGATCGGGCGCGGGCTCGCGGGGGTGGCGCTCGTCGCCTGCCTCTTCGGCGCTTTCTTCCCGCAGACCTACCACGCCGACATGCTCATGGTGCAGGAGGGCGGCGCGCGCGTCGAGGTGCTCGACGGGGGCAAGTTGGTCGACGTTCGCTGGGAGCGGGACCTCGCGCCGATGAACACGCCGGTGAAGACCACCGGCCTGCGGGTGCGGGTGGAGGGGGTGCTCGGCGCCATCGCCGCGGGCCTCGGCTCGTCGATCGCCCCCGAGCAGGGCGGGCTCCGCCGCGCGCTCTGGAGCTCCCAACGCTGGGGCGTGGCGGCGTCGTTGTGGATGCAGAGCGCGGTGCTTTTGCTGAGCGTCCCGATCTTCGTCATCGGGCTCATGCGGCAGCCGGAGTGGGCGCTCGGACGAAGGGCGCTCGCCGCCGCGCCGTGGCTCGCGCTCGGCTTGCCCTGGGCGTGGAACCTCCTGCTCCTCGGACCGGCGCTGGTGCTGGCCGAAGCGTCGGGCTTCCGCATCTCCGCCGTCGCGGAGGTGATCGTCGGGGCGCTCATCACCGGCCTCACGGTCGCCACGGCCCGCGCGTTGGCCACGGAGCCTTCATGATGCTCTCGTTGTTGCTGGCCTGCGGCGCGCCTGAACCGGCGGCCGCGCCCAGCACGCCCACCGTGAAGCCACGCCCGGACATCGTGGTCGTCCTGGCCCCGGGCCTGCGCGCCGACGTGCCGGGCATCCCGGGGGCGGAGGCGAGCTTCCTCACGGCGCTCGGCCGCACGCCGGATGATCGGTTCAGCGCGGCGTACAGCCAGTCGCCCACCCCGTTCACGGCGTTCGGCGCGCTCCTCACCGGGATGTACGTGGGCGCCATCCCGATGTGCGCGCTCCCCCGGGGAACGGGCAACCTGGAGCTGCTCACCGACCGGCCGTGGTGTGCGAGCATCCCCGATGCCCGCTACACCATCCCCGAGGTCTTGGCGCTCTACGGGTACCACACCTCGCTGGTCACCTCCGGGTTCCCGGCGGCCGACGTCTTCGCCAAGGAGTTCCAGACTTCGAAGCAGGTCGACAGCTCGGCGGAGCTCGGCCCCGCCACGCTCGAGGCCTGGGGCACGGAGGCGCCGCGCTTCATGGTGGTCATCGCCAGTGACCTCCGCTTCAGCGCGCGAACGGACGCGACGCAGGTCCTCGACGGGCTCAGCGGCACCACCGTGCCGCCCCGGCCCTCCATGGATGTCATCCACCGGGCGCAGGCCGCGTACGCTACGGCGGCGGGCACGTTCGGCGGCGTGATCAAGGGGGTCCTCGATGGGCTGGAGGGTGCCGCCGGGTCGCAGGGACTCACCGCCATCGTCGGCGGCCTCACCGGGCTCAACCTCGCGGAGCAGGGTGGCAGCCGCGACGACTTCGTGCCGCTCCTGGTCGAAGACTTCATCCTCGATCGCACCATCCACGTGCCGCTGTTCATCTTCGAGCCGGGCGGCGGGGAGACCACGCTCCACAACGACCCGGTCGAGCTGGTGGACATCTTCCCCACCGTCACCGCGCTCGCCGGGGTGAAGCCGCCGGCGGACCTGCCGGGCGCCGACCTGCGCGAGGCGCCGACGCAGCTCGCCGCCGGCACTGGGTATGCCGAGCTGGGCGATCAGCTCGCGCTCCGCCAGGGCACCGGCTTCATGCTGTTCCGGTGCTACGTCCACTTCTGCACCAGCCTCGACCCGCAGGTCACCCAGCGGCTCGTGGAGTCGGACGTCTCCCAGTCCGGTGGCCCCCTGGCCTATTGGGACCTCATGCGGGACCCGCTCCAGGATGAGCTCAGCAGCGACACGCGCCGCGCGTACGGGGTCCGCGAGACGCTTTTGTCGCTTCGGCAAGGGGCGGCCGCCGTGCCGTCCGACGCGATCGACGCGCAGAAGCTGTGGTCGATCCGCATGGTCCGCTCGCAGGGGTACTGGTAGGGCGATGCCCCCTCGGGGGATACTGGCCCCCTGATGCGTGAGCGCCCCACCGGTCCGAGCCCCGCCCTCCTCGCCGTCGCGGCGGCGGCGGTGCTGAGCATCGGGTGGGGGGCGTGGTTGCAGCTCCGGCCGAGGGCGACGAGCGGGTCGCCCGGGGGCGAGGTCGCGGCGGGCGGCGGGGACGGTGCGGCGGCGGAGGGCGCGCCGGTGGACGCGGTCGCCGGAGACGCGAGCGCGCCCGGCGGCGGAACCGAGCCCACCCCCGCGAAGCTCCCGCCCGTGGGCGTCCGCGGCTCCGGCACCTGGGATCACGACGCCCCCACCGACGCCCGGCCTGCCTCCCGCGCCTCCGTCTGCCCCGACTGCGACGTCGTCGTGGTCACCGTGTGTTCGCTGCGCCGGGATCACACCGGCCCTTACGCCGAGGCCTCGCTCACCCCCAGCCTGGACACGCTCACCAAGGGCGCGTTCCGGATGGACCAGGCGTGGTCGGCGTCGAACTTCACGCTCGCCAGCCTCACCGCCGTGCTCACCGGGCGCTTCGGCAGCTCGACCGGCGTCACCGGCTGGGACAAGGGGCTCGTCGCGGACATCCCCACGATGCCGGAGGTGCTCGGGTACTACGGCTACCGCACCGGCGGGTTCACCACCGACGCGCCGAGCGGCTTCCGCCCCGACTACGGCCTGGACCGCGGCTTCCAGCACATGGAGATCATCGTGCCGCCGCGGGACAACCCCGACGGGCGGGCGCAGGGCGGCGACCCGGGGCCTGGCGGCGCCGCCGCGAAGCCCGCCTCGGCCTGGATCTCGGCCCAGCCGAAGGACAAGCCGATCTTCGTGATGTTCCACACCCGCACCGCGCACTACCCGTTCGTGCTCGAGGACGACCCGAGCGATCCGACCGGCGTCACCCACCTGCTCTTCGCCTCGGACAAGCTCTCGGCGGGCACCGGGCCGCGCGCGATGCCTGGGGCGGCGGGCGGCACCCAGCAGCGCGGCGTGGTGTCGTTCTTCACCCGCGACCCGGTGCAACAAGGCGTGCGCGAGGCCGGGGCCGCGGGAACGGCGATGTGGCGGAAGCGGTACGCGGAGGGCGTACACCGGCTCGACCGCGACTTCGCCGTGCTCGCCGAAGGCCTGAAGGCCCGGGGCCGGCTCGACAAGACCATCCTCATCGTGCTCGCCGACCACGGCGAGTCGATCGACGACCACAAGGAGCTCTTGCACGGGGACGCGTACTACGACGGCGTCACCCACATCCCGATGCTGGTGCGCATTCCGGGGCTCAAGGGCGGGCCGCAGTCTTCGCTGGTGAGCCAGGTGGACGTTCTGCCCACCGTGCTCGAAGCCGTGGGCGCAGTGCCGCCCGCGGGGATCGACGGCGCGTCGATGCTCCCGCTGTTCCAGGGCACGACCGACACCATCCGCTCGACGACGCTCGTGGAGGGCGGGGTCGTGTGGCACGACGACAAGGTGGCGCGGGGCGCGGTGATCAGCCCGCCGTGGGCGCTGCTCCGCCAGGACCCCGGCTGCGACGGTGGCGATCGCCGCACCCCCGGCCAGCCCGCGACCTGCCTCTACAACCTGGTCGACGACCCGAAGCAGGTAAAGAACCAGGCCCTGGCGAAGCCCGAGGTGGTCGCCGACCTCCAGGGGCGCTGGGACAAATTCCGCGCCGCCCACGCCCAGGACGCCGCGCAGCTCCAGCTCGACCCGGCCTACATCGAGGAGCTGCAGAAGAACGGGTACGACTTCCGGCCCCAGCCGGCGAAGGCGGCCCCGTGAGCAGGGGCGGGCGGGGCCGCACCCGGACGGTCCGGCTCACCCACGACGGCGACGGATCGGGCGCGCTGATTGCGCTCGCCGCCGTGGTCGGGCTCCTCGCGGGCGGCCTCGGCGCGCCGTGGGCCGTCGCCCATACGCAGGGCCGAGCGCTCCTCGACCCCGACCGCTACCAGGTGGTCGTGCCCGGCGTGAAGGTCACCGGGGCGAGCCTCGCAGCCGTGGCGAAGACCGGGGTGGCGGACGGGCAGCTCGTCCTGGAGACCCGCGCGTTCGGCGCCCCCGAGCGGCTTGTTCCCCAGGCGAGCGGCGTGGCCACGATGGACGTGGAGCTCGCCGCCGGCTCCGACCCGGTGGTGGTCAACGCCCGCGCGGCCGACGGGATGCAGGTACAGGTGGCCACGCTCCTGCCGGACGGGTGGCTCTCGGCCAACGGCGAGCCGCGCGCATACGCCGAGGCGCACGTCGCACACTTCACGTTCGCGGACGGGCAGGCGCTCGTGGACGGGGTGATGGCCGCGCGCGCCGCCGGCGGGGGCGTGGAGCTCGCTCCCCAGGGGCACGCCGGAATCCGCCGGATCCGCCTCGCGGACGCGACCGGCGCCACCCTCCTCGCGGACGACTTCTCGCCTACCGCTACGTTGCCGCAGCGGGCGGGGTGGGCCTTCTTCGGCGCCGTCGCCGCGGCGGCCGCCGTCGCCGCCGGCGCCCGCACCACCTGGACCGGTCGGCTGGTGCTGCTCGTCGAAGCGGCGTTCGCGCTGTTCGTGCTCGCGCTCCCCTACGGCGCCTGGATGGCGGTCGTGGAGCGGCTGTACCTCGCGCAGCTCGACGTCGGCGCGCTGCGCACCTTCGCCTTCGCCGCCGCGCTGGTGCCGCTCGCGGCCTCCACCCTCCGTGCCTCCGGCCTCCTCGACCTGGAGCGCGCACGGGCTCCCGAGCTCCCCGGCGCCGCCGCCGCCGTCGCGGTCGCGGTCGCCAGCCTCCTCGCCGCCCGGGACCTCTCCGGGTGGGGCTGGGCGCTGCTCCCCGTCGGCGCGCTCGCCGCGTGGCTCCCCTGGCGCGCCTCCCGCGACCTGGGCCAGGCGCCCGCCGCGGCGCTCCTCCGCGACCTCCCCGCGCTCCTGGTCCCCGCGGTCTTCGGCTGGGGCCTCGGCCTGCTCCCCGCCGCCCTCTGGCGGCTGCTCTGCCTCAGCGTGGACGTGCCGGGTTTCCTCCGCAAAGGCGCCCAATCCGGCGCTGACGCCCTCTTGGTGCTGCTCCTGGTCACCCCGCTCGGCGCGGAGACCGCGCTCCGCGGCACCGTCCTCCTCCACACCTGGGACCCCACGGTCCTCGCCGGCGCCTCGGTCGGCGGGACGGCCACGGTGGAGGTGGCGAGCGCCTTCTGGACGGACGGCTGCGGCGCCGAGCCCCGGGCGCGCGTCTACGCGTTCGGCGGGAGCTCCACCGGCGGGGCCTGGCAGTACCGCGGCCAGCCGGGTGCCTTCTTCCCCGCCCGCCTCCACGCGCAGCTCTGCGCGGCGGGCCATGCGGTGGAGACGCTCAACTACGGCGAAGGCGGCCGCGACAGCTTCGACATCGCCCAGGCCGCCCCGACGCTCTTCGCGAAGGCGCCCCCGGCCGTGGTGGTCCTCTACCTGGGCGTGAACGATCTCCTCACCGTCGATTCGCCGATGACCCGCAAACAACGCGCCGCGCTGCTCACGTCGCGCCCGGAGGCGCTGGGCCTCGTGGACCGGGTCTCGTCGGGGTCGCGGCTCATCACCGGGCTGGGGCTGGTCGTGCGGCCCCACGCCGAGGCGAAGATGGTCGCGGCGGTGCCGCTGGCGGACGCGGAGGAGAACGTCCGGGCGATCGTGGCGGCGGCGGTGGCGCAGGGGGGCCGGGTGGTGCTGGTCCCCGAGCTCACGCGCGCGGCGGAGGCCGCGGAGGTGCAATCCTACGCAGAGATGCTTAATCGGCTCGGCGGCCAGCTCCCGGGAACCACGGTAGTGGACGCCCGCGCCGCGATCGGCCCCGAGCTCGACGGGCTGATGACCGACCGGAACCACCTCTCCCCGGAGGGCGGCGAGCGCCTCGCGGCGGTCCTGCTGCCCGCGGTGGAGGCGGCTCTCTAGCCCCCACCGCCGACGCTTGTCCCGGCTCGCGACGGTGGAGCTGGGCCGGGAGGGGGAACAACGAACACAATTTGCACGGATAAGCCTCGTCGGGCTCCCGGTCTGCTCCCTCCCGGTCGCCCGAGGGCTTGCGGGAGTGGGCGGGCGCTGCTGGGCGTCATGCCGGGTCGGGCCACCAGGCCGCGGCCCCGTCCACCGTCGCGTCCGGAGGCCCCAGCTCCTCGGTGAGCCGTGGCACCGCCTCGTTGAACCCCACGACGATCTCGTCGTCCGGGTGGGGCCGACCCGGGTCGGGGCGGTTCGGATCGTTGCGGAGCGCGCGGTGGAAGAAGCGCTGGTCGAACATCGGTTGTTGTGGGTTGTGCGCCCCAACCACCCGCACCGGGAGTTCCGCCGGCAGTCCCTCGATCGCCGCGTAGATCGCCGGCGGACGCAACGACGTGCCCGGCAGCGGCGCCCGCGCCGGGCTGAGCCACACGGTCTCCGCGGCCACGACCAGCCCCGCTACCGCCGCGAGGCGGAGATCCCGTCGTGCGAGGCGCGCCGCCCCCCGCGACGCCATCGCTACCAGCACCAGCTGCCCGAGCAGCATGATCCGGGCGTGGTTCTTGAAGTTTCCGCCGAGCGGGAGCGCGTGGAGGAGCGCCGCGGCCGGGTTGTGCACACCGAGCGAAGCGCCGGCGAACCGGAGCTCATCGCCCGGCGCCACCGCGGCGCAGGCAAGCACGGCCAGCCAGCCCCCGGGTGTCCCGCCGAGCAGCGCCAGCCCGACCGTGGCATAACCAAGGTAGACCGGGTGCTCTCGCACCTGCGCGCCGTCGAGCTCCGCCTTCCCCGGGGCCCCGAAGCTGGCGACGTCGGCGCCGTGCCAGGGGTCGAGGCGCCAGAGCGGCTCTACGGCGGGGCTCGCCGCGCGCGCGGGGGCGCCGCCGAGGCGGGAGGCGAACGGGAGCGCCGCGCCGCCCGCCAGGAGCGCCGCGACGAGCGCTCCCCCCAGCAGGCCGCGCCAGGAGACGGGGCCGCCCGCGCGCCACCCGCCCACGATCGCCACCACGGCCTCCGCCGCCACCCCCGCCGCCGCGAACCACGCCAGGTACAGCCCGCACCACGCCGTGAGCCCGACCACGACCCCCGCCGCCGCGAACCGCCGCTCGCGCGCAAACGCAAGGGCGAACGCCACGAGCCCGAGGAGCGCGTCCTCCGTGAGGCCGCTGGTGAGCGAGCCGAGGAAGATCGGCATCAGCGGCACCGCGACCGCCCCGAAGCCGGGGTTTCCTCCCCAAGCTCGCGCAAGCCGCGCGCCGCCCACCGCCGCCAGGACGATCCCCGCGACGGGCAGGAGGTTCCAAGCCAGCGTGAGCCCGTCGCCGCTGCCCAGCCGCCCCAAGTGCGCCGCCGCGCCGAGCAGCCACGTGGGGAGCGGATCGATCACCGGCCAGCGG
>CAIXRH010000244.1 GCA_903921785.1 uncultured Pseudomonadota bacterium | reverse complement strand
GCCGAAGCCGTCGAGGTCTGCGTCTACGTAATAGAAGGTAGCAACCCCCTCGTCGACCACCTCATCGCAGTTGTTGTCCAGCCCGTCGCACAGCTCCACCGCGTCGGGGTGTACGTCAGGGTTGGAGTCGTCGCAGTCCCCGTCGGAGGGGAGGTAGCCGTCGCTGTCTTCGTCCACCGCTTCGACGGCGGTGTCCTTCGTGCCGGTGTCGACCGGGGTCTTTCCGCCGTTCGAGTCGGGACAGCCGAACAGGAAGGCGAGCATCACGGCGAACAGGGGAAGACGACTCATCGACGCTCCAGCGGAACCCCGGGGAGGCGCACCGCGCGGAGAGTGTAGCCGAGAACGGTGCTCCCCGGCCCGCCATTCGTCTGAAGCGGGCAAAGCGTTGGCAAGGGCGGCGCGTGAGGGGGAACGGAGCGCGGCCGCGGCTCTCCAGAGCGCAACGGCGGGAAGCAACCCCCACGCCGCGGCCGGTCCCGGCGCGCGCGGCGCCGGGACCGAGCGCGCAGCGAGACCGACGGCGACCACCGGGAGCCGGCACGCCCTCGGGTTAGTACCCGCCCCGCGGCCCACCGTATCGGCCGATATCACTGGCCGAACCGTCGGTATCCTGCCACGCGCGATAGCCGGCGTCGACGAGCGGGGACCCCGCCTGGAGGTGCAGATCGTCGGGCCAGGAGACGAACTCCGGGTCGGCGGTGACGCTCGGGCGCAGCGTGAGCCCGCAGGCGTTCTCGCCGTTGTTCCAGTAGGCCGAATTCTGGTCGTTGAAGTTCTGATCGCCGGTGATCCCGCAGGCCGACTCGGCGTACACGTTGTTGATGCTCCAGCTCCCGGTGTCGCACGCGGTCATCGAGAGCCCGCTGGCCCCGCCGTAGAACACGCTGTTGGAGAGCTCGAGGTGCATGTACTTGATCTCGGCGCCGATGTTCCCGCCGCCGATCACGCTGTTCTCCACGTAGAAGCGCTCACTCGGGCTGTCGGGCTCCTCAACGGTGCTCTCGTTGTCGTACGCGATGTAGCCGCTGGTGCTGCCCCAGATCGACGAGCGGATGATCCGATCCTCTCCGTGGTAATCCTGAACGCCGTAGCCGCTGTCGCAGACGATGGTGCTGTCGGAGATGAGCGCCTGGACGTGGTGCCAGAGCGCCTGGGCGCCGCCGTCGCAGTCAATGGTGGTGTTCAC
The DNA here is from genome assembly GCA_903921785.1 of uncultured Pseudomonadota bacterium. GTDB lineage: Bacteria > Myxococcota_A > UBA796 > UBA796 > SXON01 > SXON01. Next base: position 22,787 of record CAIXRH010000244.1, on the reverse strand, counting down.
CATGTTGATGTTGCCGCCGTCGATCTTCACGGCCTGGCCCTCGGCGAGCACCGTGTTGCCTTCGAAGACCACGTCCTGCATGTCGACGCTGGCGTTGGCGCCGCGCACGATGTTGAGGCCGTAGTTGTCGGTGAACACCACGTCCTCCAGCTCCACGCTGGACTTCGTGAGCTCCATCGCCGCGCCGTCCGCCTCGTCCACCCCGTTGGTGACGGTGAAGCCGGCGAAGCGGCTCCACCCCGACTCGATCATCTCGAAGTCGACCACGGTGCCGTAGCCGTCGCCTTCGAGGATGGTCTCTTCGCTGCCGTCGATCCCGTAGAGGTCGATGACCTTGCCGAGGAAGTCGATCCGCTCGTGGTAGGTGCACGCCTTCACGCCGATGCGCGCCGGGGAGACCGCCGCGTTGATCGCCTCCTGGATCGTCTCGAAGTCTCCGCTGCCTTCGCAGTCGACCAGCTCGTCGGGAGGGGTCTCCTCCACGTCGGGGTCCTCGGCCGTGTCGGCCGTGTCGGCGGTGTCGGCGCCGGAGTCGGTGTCAACGCTGGTGTCGGTGTCGTTGCCACCGCCGGTGTCGTCACTGCCGATGATGATGTTGCCTGGGGCGAGCTGGCAGCCGACCAGGAACGACGCGGGGAGCCAGAGGTACGTTTTCATGGTTACCAGCCCCCGTCCTGCGAGTAGATGCCGCCGTACAGGCCGATGTCGTTGCGGGAGCCGTCTACGTCTTCGTAGCCGGACTCGTCCACCCCCGCGTTTCGAAGCGGGGAGCCGGGGGTGAGGTGGTAGTCGCCGGCGTCGGCGTCGACCAGCTCGGGATCGTCGGTGAGGTTGCCATCCACCCCGCCGTACTCCACGCCCTCACAGCTCGCGGTGGTGTTCCAGAAGCTGGAGTTGCGCACCGTGCCGCTCGGCGAGTCCGACGAGAACGCACAGCTGCTGTTGAGCAGGATCGAGCTCTCGATCACCGGCGTGCCGGGGTAGTCGGCGTTGTTGACGTAGGTGACCTTCCCGCCGTCCACCACCGAGTTGCGGATGAGGATTCCCCCGTAGGTGGTGCTGTAGCTTCCCTCGAGGAGGGTGTTGTAGAGATCGACGGAGTCTTCCGGGTGTTTGTCCTCGTTGAGGGTGACGAGGTTGCCCACGAGGTGAGAGCGGAGGATCGTGCCGGTGGTGTGCTCGGAGTAGAACACCGTGGACGCGCGCCCCGAACACTCCAGGTCGGACCAGTCGATCTGGATGTACCCGTGGCCGGTGTAGACGAGGTAGCCGCCGCGACCGCACTCGGCGGTGACGCTGTTGAGCTGCGTGGAGCCGCGCCAGACGTAGAACACGGCGGTGCGGGCGTCGTTGTTGTCGATCGTGACGTCCTGGAGCTCCAGGTCGGACCCGTGCCCATAGAGCACGTAGTTCCCAGTGGTGTCGGTGAGGCGGACGTCCTCAAGGTGGAGCGAGGAGAAGTCGGTGTAGACCGCGGCTTCGCTGGAGTTCTGCACCGTGAAGCCCACCAGGGCGGTGCGGCTGGTTTCTCCCAGGGTGGCCGTGACCCCGTAGCCGCGCGACTTCGCGTCGATGATCGTGGCGCTGGGGCCGTTGACGCTGGAGATCCACAGCGACTTCCCCGCATAGTCGATCGGGCCGTAGGTGCCGTCCTTCACCAGGATCCAGTCGCCGGAGCTGGCGGCGTCGATCGCGTCCTGGATGTCGGTGAAGTCGCCCGAGCCGTTGGCATCGACGTGCCAGTCGGCGGTGCCGGTGGGCGCGTCGATCGGCGAGCCGGTGAGCGGCGGCGCCTCGCCCCCGTGCATCGGCACGGCGACGTTGGCGCAAGCAGCGAGGAGGAGAGTGACGATCACGGGCGCTCCAGGAGGATGCGTACCCGCGAAGTGTACGCCCATCCGCGCTGATCCGGAAGCGGCTTTTCGAGTCAAGAAACGGCGCAGACAACGCCCCGAGGGGCGGGTGCGGCGCGCACCGCCCACGTCCCCGGCGACATTGAACCCAGGGGACGCCGACTCCGCCGAACCGGACTACCCCGCGCTGTCGCAGGTGTACTCGGAGAGGGCGGCTTCACATTCGTCCTGCAGCTGGGCGTCGGCGCCGTCGTACACGGCGTGGCAGTCATCGCAGGTGGCGCCCGGGTCGCACTCGCAGACCATGTCGCAGTAGTCGACACAGGGGTCCGAGGACATCCCGAAGCAGGCGAGGAGCAGGGCGAGGAGCATGGGCCCGTTGTAACGGCGCGGCCCGGGTCCTGGCTACTTCTCCCCCTCGTAGCGGAAGCGGCTCTCGCCGATGCTGATCCGGTCGTTGTGCTTGAGCGGCGTGTCTTCGCTGATGGCCACGTCGTTGATCTTCACGCCGACCCACCACGCCTTCTTCCGGAGCACGTGCCGCGCCTGCACCCACCCCACCTCCGCGACGTTCCCAAAGATGAACCAGCCGTTGACCCCGACCATCGCCTCCGCGCCGCCGAAGGTGAGCGGGCGATCTTCGGGGTGCCAGAACTTAGAGGGGTCCCGGATGAGCACAACCCGCGCGGTCTCCACGAGGCGGCTCTGCGTGGCCAGGGCCCGGAGCGCATCCTTGGTGAGCACGAAGGTGTCTTCGTGGGTGACCTCGGCGGCGCGGGGCTCGTAGAGCGACATGTACCGCACGCAGCGGCCCTTGTAGAACTCGTCGACGCGCTGGTCGCTCAGGAAGATCAGGGTGAACTTCCCGAACTTCACCTCGTCTTTCGACTGGAGCTTGGCCTGGAGCACCGTGTTGCCGTTGACGGTGGTGCCGTTTCCGGAGCCGAGGTCTTCCAAGGTCACGTTCTGACCTTCCACCACCACCTTCGCGTGATGACGGCTGACGGACACGTTGGGCAACAAAAGCGTGGCGTCGTTCTCTCGCCCGACGATGTACTCGCCATTTCGAAGCTCGAAAACCTGCTGCTTCCCGCCCGCGGCGTTGACGATGAACCGTGGCACCCTACCCTCCTGCCCGTTGCAACAGCGCCTCGCGTACGCGGAGCATCGCCCAGGTATCCCGTTCGCAGTATTTGAGGAGCGCCGAGGCGATCCGCTCGCGTTCGTCCGCGGGTGTGTTCGCGGAGATCATCCGCAGCCACTCCTGCGCCGCCCGCGCGCCGTCGTGCACCTCCAGATCGGCGTAGCCGACATCGGGGCACACGGCGGGGAGCACCGCCTTGATCGAGAAGCTCCCGTCGAGCGCGGGGTGGTAGTAGTGATCCCGGATGACCGGCAGGAGGTCGAAGATCCGGCCGATGAGGCCCTCGAGGTCCGACCAGAGCTCGGGGGTGCGGTCCCGAAGCGCCCGCAGCGTCGTGGCCTCGTAGCCGCTGTAGACCACGATGGTGCCCTCGGCGCCCGCCGCCTCCACCAGGCTGTGGACGAAGGGCCAGCGCGGGTCGCTGTCCTCCCGATGGAGGAACTCCCGGTGTTCTTCACGGCCATCTTCGTAGAGCACGTGCATGGACCACTGGGTGGGCAGCTGCTGGAACGGCGAGGTCTCCGGCCAGCGCGGCACCGCCGGCTGGCACGCCTCGAAGTCCAGGAAACGCAGCGGCCATCGGACGTTCTGCAGCGCCGACCGAAGTCCCTGCCCGATGTACTCCCGCCCGTTGACCAGGGCCCACACGGCGTGTTGTTGCGCCGGGTTCATCCGGACATGGTTGGGGATCCGCCGCACGTCGTCGATCCCCAGCTCCGTGAGCTCCGCCACCAGCCGCCCCGCGCGGGGCAGCCGCGCGAGCGACCAGGGCCCGCTCACCGGCGTACAATGCGCCCGGAACGGGCACTCTCGGGGGAACGTACAGTGCCCCCCGGGGAGGTCCTGCGGCTCCTCCGCGCACGCGAGCACCTCAAACAGCGCCTCCCACGCCGAGGTGAAGTCCCGAGCCGGGACGTTGACCGTCACGAACAGGGCCCGCGCGTCGAGCTCGGCCTCGCGGACGTAGTCCGCGTCGAGGTGGAGGATGCGTCGGCCCACCACGGGCACCCCCGCGGCGACCGCCACCCAGGCCACCGCCGCCACCTCGCGCTCGTGGGCCTCGCCGACGCTGTTCGCCCCCTTGGCCTCGAGGATCGTCCAGCCGCCGGGCGCCCGTTCGAGGATCGCGGCGCGCACCTCCAGCCCATCCACGACGAACGTTGCGTCGAAGACGGCCGCGACGTTCGGGTCCGCCATGGCGGCCCGCGTCGCCACCAATCGGTCTTCGACCGACCCTCGCTTGTCCACCACGACGCCCCCCGGAAAACGGCTACGGGCGGCATCTCGGACGGCCATCCGGTCGTCGGCGCGCGGGAAGTTCTGCTCAAAGGGGACGTCGTCAGGCGGAGTTCGCTGGAGCCACGCCCGTCGGGGACACTGCGCAGCGGCGAGTAGATCGCCCCGATGGAGCAAGGACATGGGGACGCTGGGTATCCCGCCCCGCGCTACGTTGCGCGGCCCCGGAGCCCCCATGCCCTCTCCCATCTTCGTCCTCGGCGCGCCGCGAAGCGGCACCACTCTCCTCCGCGTGATGCTCGCCGGCCACCCGGGGTTGTTCTCCCCCCCGGAGATGGTCATCGCGCCCTTCGCGACGATGGCCGAGCGGCGCAAGAAGCTCGACGAACGGTTCTGGGAGAAGGGCGGGCTCCGCCGCACCATCATGGAGCTACGCGGGTGTTCGGTCGACGCCGCCAAGACCCTCGAAGCCGGCCTCGAAGGCATGACCGTCCCGGAGGTCTACGCGTGGCTCACCGGGCAGCTCCGCGAGCGGACGCTCGTCGACAAGTGCCCGCACCTCGCGGCCGACCCGCCGGCGATGGAGCGGCTCGCCCGCTGGTACCCCGACGCGAAGTACATCTGGATCGTCCGCCACCCCGGCAGCGTCACCCGGAGCATCGAGAACATGCCGATGGCGGAGGTCATGCTCCAGGGCTACGCGCCCGACGCCCGGGACATCTGGTTCCACGCCAACAAGAACGTGAAGAACTTCCTCGCGGGCGTCCCCGAGGGCCACAAGACCACCGTCACCTACGAAGCGCTGGTCACCGCGCCGCGCAAGGCGCTGCAGAAGCTCTGCGCGGACCTCGGCCTGGAGTACCACGACGCGATGGAGCGCCCGTACGAAGGGGATCGGATGCGCGAGGGGCCGAGCGGCGCCCGCGCCGTGGGCGACCCCAACATGGCCGGCCGCGGCAAGATCCAGCCCGAGCTGGCCTCCGCCTGGCTGGAGGGCTTCGACCCCGCCTCCGTCTCCCCGGAGACCCACGGCCTCGCCCGCGAGCTCGGCTACGACCTCGGCGCCCTGGCCCCACCGCCGATCGCCGCCGTCTCCGCCGCCATGACCGCGCTGTGGGACACCGCCCGGCAGCTCGAGGCCAACCTCCGCATGCCCGCGGACGTGGACAACCTCGAAGGCCGCCGCTTCCTCCTCCGGATGATCTCCGCGAGCGTGGACCTCTTCGTAGAAGAGGGCGACGTGGACCATCCGCGGTTCCACCACGCCGAAGGCCCCACCCGGAAGATGTTCGCGGACAACCCCGACGCCGACTACTGGCGCGCCCCCGTGCACCTGGGCGCGGGCCGGACGTATCGGGTCTTCGGGCGGGTGCCCTCCGGCACGGCGTACGTGGGCATCCTCCTGTACCGCAAAGGCGGGCGGGTCGGCGCCCACCTCCACGACCGCGCCTTCGTACAGCCAGACGGCACCTTCTCGGTGACGATCTCCACAGAGGCCGGCGCCACCATCCGCGCCCACGGCGACGAGATCTCGATGATGGTCCGCCAATACTTCACCGACCGGCGGGCCGAGCCCCCGATCACCCTCGACGTGGAGTTCCTCGGCGAGGTGCTCCCCACCGAACTCAACGCGGCGGTGCTGGCCAAGTCGATCGACCGCGCCCGTCGCAACCTCCAGGCCGTCTTCGACCGCACGCTCGCCACCTGGAAGGGCGCCAGCGTGGGGCTGCTGAACCGGTTCATGGCGATGGACGGCGCCGCCTTGTTCCCGACCCCGGACAACACCTACGTGGCGTGCTGGTACCGCTTCGGGGCCGACCAGGTGATGTTCGTGCGCGGCCGCCTGCCCAAGGCCCGCTACTGGAGCTTCTGCCTCTACAACGCCTGGATGGAGAGCCTGGAGTACCGCACCCACCGGGTGAGCCTCAACCACACCCAGGTGGTGACGGACGCGGAGGGGAACTACGAGCTCTGCCTCGCCCACACCGACCCCGGGCACCCCAACTGGATCGACACCACCGGCCACCACGCCGGCTACGCGCTCATCCGGGTGCTCCTCGGGGAGGAGGAGGTGGTAGCCCCGACGATCGAGGTGATCTACGACCGGGAGTGGGCGGCGCGGAAGGCGCGGTGAGCACGCTCGTCGCGACGCTCGCCACCCCGGCGCTCACCACCTGGGGCTACACGATGTCCTGGGGCGAAGCGGCCGGCTTCGCCACCGGGCTGTGGTGCGTCGTGCTCGCGGCGCGTAAGGACATCCTCAACTTCCCCGTAGGCATCCTCAACAGCGCGCTGCTGCTCGTCACGTTCGTCGACGCGCGGCTGTTCGCCGACGCGACGCTCCAGGTGCTCTTCATCACCCTCGGGGTGCAGGGTTGGTGGCAGTGGTACCGGGGGGGCACACCCGAGGAGGCGGCGATCCGGTCGGTCGGCCCTCGCGGATCAGCGATCGCGGTGGCCGCGGCGGTGGCCTTGAGCGCGGCGCTGGTGCCCGTGCTCACGTGGGCGCGGGGGAGCGTGCCGGTCTTCGACGCGACCATCACCGGGCTCTCGGTGGTGGCGCAGGTGCTCCTCAACGGCCGGAAGGTGGAGAGCTGGTACCTGTGGGTGGCGGTGGACCTGCTCTCGGTGCCGGTCTACGCCTACAAGGGGCTCTACCTCATCGCGCTTTTGTACGTGGTCTTCCTGGGGATCGCGTGCCGCGGCGCGTGGGACTGGCGGAAGGCCGCGATCGCGCGGGTCGCGGAGGTGCCGGCATGAGGCGCTTCCGCCACGGCCTCGTGATCGGGAAGTTCTACCCGCCACACCTGGGCCACGTGGCGCTGGTCCGCTCGGCGGCGGCGGCGTGCGAGCGGGTGAGCGTGGTGGTGATGGCGGCGGCGGCTGAAGCGATCCCGCTGGCCTGCCGCGTGCAGTGGCTGGCGGAGACCTTCGCCGCTTCCCCCCACGTGGCGGTGACCGGCGTGAACGACGACCTGCCGGTGGACTACGACTCCCCCGAAGTGTGGGCCGCACAGGTGGCATTGATGCGGGGGGGGTTGGCGCAGCTCGGCGCGGACGGGCCGGAGGCCGGGCAGCCCGACGCCGTCTTCACCGCGGAGTCCTACGGCGAGGAGCTCGCGCGGCGTTTCTCCGCCGCCGACGTTCGTCTTGACCGTGAAGCGGTGACGCTGAGCGGCACCAGGGTGCGCGAGGACCTCGGGCGCGGATGGTGGGACCTCCCCCCGGCTACGCGCGCCGGCCTCGCCCTCCGGGTGATCCTCGTCGGCGCCGAGTCCACCGGAAAGACCACCTTGGCGCTTGATCTGGCGCGAACCTTGCGGGCACGCACCGGGGCCTGGGGCGCCACCCGCGTGGTGCGGGAGTACGGCCGCGAGTGGTGGGCGACCCGGGTGGCCGTCCACCGCGCCCTGCATCCCGGCACCGGCTGGCCCGAGGGCTTCACCGCCGCCGACTTCGCGCACATCGCCGCGGCGCAGAGCGCGTTCGAAGTCGAGGCCGCCCGCGAAGGCGGTCCGGTGCTCGTCTGCGACACCGATGCCTTTGCCACCGCGCTCTGGGCGGAACGTTATCTCGGCTCCTTGACCGCCGAGGTTCCCCCGACCATCGCGCACCTCCCCGGCCGCCGACTCTACCTGCTAATGGGCACTCGTGGCGCCCCCTTCGTGCAGGACGGTTGGCGGGACGGCGAGGCGATCCGCGAGGCGATGGACGCCCGCTTCCGGGCGCTGCTCGCCGCGTCCGGCGCCGAATTCGTGACGATCGAGGGCGACTGGGCCGAACGGAAGGCACAAGCCCTCGCGGTGATCGAAGCCGCGGGCCGGGTGGACTTCTCGCGCCCCGCGTCCGAGTGGGGCCGGCTCGTTCCGGGGCGCACGTCGTGATCGGGGTGCTTCGGGAAATCCATTTTCATCTGGGCGATGGCCCGGGCCCGCTGCCGTTGTTCAGGCGGGGTCCGGCGGCCATCGCGGCGCCGATGCGGCGTACGCCGCCTTCCCCGAGCGCCGCGGCCGCTGCGCCGATGGCGTAGCAGACGAGGTCGCTCCAGACGAAGCCTCGGCCGAGGATCAAGGCGCCGAGCCGGGTGGCCCTCGCCGCGTCGAGCGCGGGGAGGTGCCACGCCTGGGACGCTTCGATCCCGAAGCAGATCGCTACGGCGGCGACCGCGACGCGGCGGACCGGGAAAACAACGCGGAGCAACAGGTAGATCAGCACCGCGTAGAGCGCGTCGCCGACGTAGGCGTGCACGAAGCCCGGGAGCCCCGGGGCGCGCGAAGCGAGCCCCGCCGCGACGGTGAGCGCGGCGGCGGCCAGGGCGAGGAGGCGAGCGCGGAGCACGGCGCTGACGTATGCCGGCGGCGAGCCGGGCTCTTCGCCGTCGATGTGCGCGTACCGTGCAACGCGACGCCTTCGCGGCGCTCAGCGGTAGTAGAGCTCCCCCGTGCAGTCCGTGTTCGTCGTCGCCAGGTCGGTCTCGAACACGTCGCAGCCGACGCCGTCGCCCGAGTTGTCCGTGCCCCCACCGAACGCGGTCTGGCCGTAGCCACCGTCGTCGTCGAGGTTGAACGAGCGCACGGTGCCGTAGGGCCCCTGCGCGTCGTCGTACCAGAAGTTCTGACACGCGCCGTCGGAGTCGATCGAACGGTCGGCGTCGCAGGCGTAGGGGTCGGTGAAGTCGCGATCCTTGTGGCTCTGGCGGTCGGGGTTCCAGGGGTCGAGGTAGAGGTCGAGCTGGTAGGCCGAGGTCTTCTGGTCCACGAAGGCCGACCACGCGCGGGCGCTGGTGGAGTTGCGGTCGTCGAAGGTCCAGGTGGCCCAGTCGGTGCCGTTGAAGGCGCGGAGCTCCCCCGCCGAGTCGTCGGGGATGTGGGCGAAGCAGGAGGCGCCCGTGGGATCGCAGGCGCTGAGGTTCTTGCCGAGCACGTCGTCCACGTTGCGCCAGTCCACGCTGTCGTCCGCGTCGAACCACCAGAAGCGTGTCCAGCCGCCGCCGTCGGTCTCCATGTCGCAGTACACGTCGAAGGCGTGGTCGCCGCCGGTGCCGTCAGGGTCGATGCTGTACACGCCGGACTTGGACTTCGGGTCCGCCGCCAACCACGCCTTGCAGCTCACTTCGTGGGCCGGGGCGGTGTCGGTGTCCGAGCCGGTGTCCGCGGCCGTGTCCTTCCCGGTGTCCGCACCCGAGTCGGTCCCCGTGTCACCCCCACCACCCGACTTCCCCGTGTCTTCCTGCGGACCCGGCGGGCCGGGGGGCACCTCGTCGAGCGTGAGCGTTCCTGGACCACAGCCAGAAAAAAGGACGATCAGGGGGAGCAGGCGCATGGGACCTCTGGGCGACGCCGCAGGGTATCGCCGCGCCGCCATCCGGCCACGCCAAGGTGTCACCGCCCGTAGAACGCCGTGAGGAAGGGGCCGAGGCGAGCGCGCCACGCCCGCTCGTCGTGCCCCGCGAGCGGGTCCTCCATCACGAACAGGTCCGCCCCCGGCACCGGGACCTCCCCTGGGGACAACCACTCCGTGAGGTAGCCGAAGTCTCCGGCGAGGAGCCCCACCATCTCCCGACCCCGGATCGTGGCCAGCGCCTCGACGATCTCGTTGTGCTCGCCGCCTTCCCGCACCAGCCCCCAGTCGATCCACAGCCGCGGCCGCCGCCCCCGGTTGGAGAGCGTCCGCTCCAGGCCGTGAAGCAGCGCAGAGCCCTGGAGCGAACCGGGGAGGAGCCCGTCCACCATCGAGTCGATCCCGGAGAAGAACGAGGGGGACATACACCCGGCGCCCCCGAAGACCTCCGGGCGCCGCGTCGCGGTCCAGAACGACGCGAGGCCCCCGTGGGAGCTGCCGAGCACCACCCGCGCCGGTGCTCGCGCCATCGTCGGGTAGTTCGCATCCACGAAGCCGACGATCTCGTCTGCGAAGTAGTCGGCGTGCTCCGGGAGCCGCCCCCAGGACCGCATGCGCGGGAACCAGTCGACGTGGGTGTACTCCTCGTCGCGGTCCAAGGGGTGCACGGCCACGACGATGAGCGGCGCCACGTCGTCGTCGAGCTCGTCGAGCACGCCGGCCACGTCCCAGGTCTGGTGGGCCACGCCGCCCGGCCAGAACGCGGTGTGGCCGTCGTGCATGTAGAGCACCGGATACCGCCGCCCGGCCTGGGCCCAGCCCCGCGGCAGGAAGATGTGCACCTTCCGGGGACCGAACGCGCGGGACACGTCCAGCGCGTCGTAGGTGTGGAAGGAGCCGGAACGATGACCCGCGTCGTGCGCCCACCCGCGTTGTCCGCCCAGCTCGAAGGCGTGATCCATCGGCGGCCTGTAGCGCGGCCGGCGGGCCCGAGCGCGGCGGCGGCCCGCGATTGAAGTGGAGCGCTGACGGTCGTTGCGCCTGGGACGGGGGTCGGCGGCAACCCGGGTGGTTGGCGCCCAGATGAGCGCCCTCCAGGCGAGCCGCCGCTCGACTTCCGCCGAACTACTCCGGCTTCGCCGCGCCGTCTTCGGCTGGGGCGGGAATCTTGTCGATCTCCCAGGCGGGAGGAACATCCGGCACGATCGGCTTGACGTCCTTGGGCGGGGGCGGGGGCGCGGCCGCTTGACCCGGCGGCGGGAAAGCACGCTCGGCGGCCTCCCCGACGGCGCGCGTGCGCCGCTCCAGGTCGCTGATCTGCTCCTCGATCACGCCTCGGTCCTTCCCGTCGAGCACGAGCTGGAGCTGCCCGAACGCATACTCCACCTTCGCGGTCTCGATGGGGCCCTCCATCTCGCGGAGCGCCGACTCGATTCGCGGCTCGAAACGCTCCGTGTAGACCCGCTCCGCCAGCGTCTTCGCCGCGGACTTCTGGTGTTGGTCCCACAGGGACTTCACCTCCTCCAGCCCATCCACCACCAGCTCGGCCTCGTCCTTCCACGAATGCGCCATCGGCGCGTCGACCGGGGGCGGGGCGGAGGTCTGGCAGGCGGCGAGGGCGAGGGCGAAGATCACGGCGGGCTCGGCGGGGGGACAACGTATCTCGCGGGCTAGGGGTCCACGTACGACACATTCACCTGGAAGCCGAACGCGTTGTGGGAGCAGTCCGTCTCCGGGTCGTTGTCGCCGATGGTGATGAACGTGAAGTCCACCCGGTTGAGCTGCTGGGCCCGGTAGGAGAGCTTCGCGACGATGGTGGGGTCGAAGTCGAGGGTCATCTCGCCCGGCGTCTCGGTCGGGGGGATGGTGCAATCGGCGAGCCCGTCCGCCTGGCCGAGGCACCAACTATCTGCGTTGTTCCAGTCGATCGCCTCGCCACCCACCTTCGCCCAATCCCAGGGCACGAGGCCGTCGTCACCCTCGCCGAGCAGGTCGACGAGCTGGGCGTTGGAGGTGGCGATCACCGAGTCGACGAAGGTGAGGAGGAAGTGGTCGTCGTACTGCATGACCTGGGTCTGGTCGGGGTCCACCTGGAAGTCGTAGTCCACGTCGCAGATGACCGAGTCCGAGGACATCCCCAGCTTCTCCGTGTCTTCCACGCGAGCGGTGAAGTACCCGTCCTGCTCGCTGAGATTGTCGCCTTCCCCCCAGGGGCAGCCGCCGGAGTATTCGTCGAACGACAGGTCGATCTTGGTAGACTGCGGCTTGTGCTCGGTGCAGAGCTTCGTCACGTCGTCCGCGCTGCCGACGCCCGCGCCGGCGTCGCCGCCGCCGAGGGAGATGGGCTCGCAGGCCATCAGCAAGATCAGGGGGAAGGTGGCGCGCATGACCGAATCCTCTGCAACGAGCCAACCACAATCGGCCCGGACGGGGAAGGGGAGCGGCGGTGAACCGACAGATTTTTCACGGGCGCGCGGCGCCGATCGACGGAAGGCAGACGACGGGGACTGGCCGGCCGGGGGACCGGACGCTGAGGACCCGTGGTAGGAGGGAGCGTGCTCCCTCGGCGCCCCACCGCGGTCTCGGTCGCCTGGATCGCGACGTTCGTCGCGTTCGGGGTGTTCGCGACGTGGCCGCTGGCGCTGCACCCGTTCTCGACCGTTCAGGCCGGCGCGTTCGGTGGGCAGCACCTGCTCATCCTGGAAGCGGCCCGGCGCGACGGCGCCGCGGAGCTCGCGACCGGCTGGTCGTGGGCGCTCGGCTACCCCACCGGCGGCGCGGTGGTGCTCCTCGACTGGCTCGGGCTCGGACTGCACCTCGTCCTCGCCCCGCTCGCCGGGGCGGCTGGCGCGTTCAACCTGGTGATCGCGCTGCGGTTCGCGTTCGCGGGGCTCGCCGCCGCCGCACTCGCCCGCGCCCACGGGCTCGGCGCGTGGGGGGCCGGCGCCGCGGCGCTCCTGTATGCGTGGAGCCCCTACGCCCACTCCATCGGGTTCATCGGCGAGGTGCCGAACCTCTGGCACGGGCTGCTCCCGGCGGTGCTCCTCGCCTGTCACGCCGCGCTTCGCAGGCCGCACCGGGTCGGGTTGGTCCTCGCGCCGCTGCTGCTCGGGGCCGCGTTCGTGGCCACGCCGTACTACGGCGTCTTCTTCGCGTTGGCGGCGGGCGCCTACACCGCCGCGCTCGCCTGGTACGCACCGGAGCGCCAGGCGGCGTTCGTTCGCGCGGCGATCATCGGCGCACTCGGCGCCGCGCTGCTGGTCCCGCTGCACCACTACTTCGGCCGCTTGGAGGCCATCCCCGAGCCGTGGCATCTCTGGCTCCCCGCGCGCGGCAGCCCGCCCGACGCCGCACGCGACGTGGACCTGTTGGCGTCCACCCTCCGCAGCTTCGTCGTCCCCGGCAAGGTGACGGTGGACCACGAGAGCATCCAGGTCTCCTTCCTGGGGTTCGCCCCACTGGTGCTGGCTGCGGTCGGTGGGTGGAGCGCCCGGCGGAAGGCGGCGGGCTGGGCGGCGCTGGTCGCGCTCGGGCTCACGCTCGCGCTCGGTGCGCACCTCCGGGCGTCGATCGGCTCGACCGAGGGGGTCTTGCTCCCGTTCGGCCTTTTGCAGGCGCTGATCCCTGCCCTTGGTTCGGTCTACGCCACCTACCGCGCCCTCCCAATCGCGATGCTCGGGCTCGCGATGCTCGGCGGGCTCGCGGTCGACGCTCGGCGGGCCCTGGCCGGCGTCGCGGTGCTCGGCCTCGCCCTCGATCTGGCCGTCTTCAGCCCCACGCCCTGGCCGATGCGCCCCGAAGCGCTGGCGCTCCCCGCGCCCCTGGCCGCGATCGCCGCCGATCCCGTGCCCCGGGGAGTCTGGGCGTTCCCCCACGAGTGTTACCCGGGCGTCGACCGGGGTACGTATCGCGCGATGTGGGCCCGCCTCGCCATGCTCGGCAAGCCGCTCGGCAACCTCGATCGCTACCGGGACGATCGGACCGCGGCCACCCTGGGCGCCGCCCAGCCCCCCGAACAGGCGTTGGACGCCGGCCTCTGCGCGCTCCTTTACGGGCATTCGCCAAGCTTCACCCCCGACACCGGCTGGTGGTCGCGCGCCGGGTTCGGGTGGTTGGTGGTCGACGCGTCGTTCGTCCCGCCCGAGCGGCTCCTCCGCATCCGCGAGTGGCTCCGGATGTCGTTGGGAGAGCCTGCAGAGGGCGGCGACGCGCTGGTATGGACCCTCGGGCGCGGTCCGGCGGCGCCGCTCGCGCCGCCCGCGGGGCTGGGGCGATGATTCCCGCGATTCGCCAGGGCCGAAGCGCCACCCTCGCGGGGACGCTGCTCCTGGGCGGGCTCGCGGCGTGCACCTCGGATTCGACGCGGGAGAGCGGCGATTCTCGCGAACCGACGGAGTCGCTGGACGTGGTGATCGTGGGCGCCGGCGCCGCCGGGCTCGCCGCCGCGATGGACCTCCCCGGCGCCGTGGTGCTCGAGGCCGACGAGGCCCCCGGCGGGCGGGCGCTTTATTCGGGCGCAGTTTTGCAGTTCGTGGGCACGCCCGAGCAGGAGGAGGCCGGCGTGGTCGACTCGGTGGGCGACGCCGTCGGGGACTGGCCGACGCTCACGGGCGGGCCGGCCACGGCCACGACCGAGCGCTGGCTCACCGCCTCCGCGGCGGTGCATGACCGCCTGGGGGGCCTGGGAGTGAGCTTCGCGCTCGCCGATCCCGACCCGTTGCTCCACCGGCGCCGGCTTCACATGATCGCGGGCGAGGGGCGCGCGCTGGTGGACGCGCTCGTCGCAGCGCTCCCGGAGTCCGTGGAGATTCGAACTGGCACGCGCGTCACCGGGCTGCGCCTCGACGGGGCGAAGGTCGTCGGGGTCGAGACGGAGTCCGGGCCGATGGACGCCCGTACCGTCATCGTGGCGACCGGCGGCTTCGCCAACCGCGCCGACCTGCTCGCACGGTACGTCACCTGGCCCGCGGGCTCGTGGGCGATTGGAGACGACCCCTACAGCGAGGGAGCGGCGCTTGACTGGGCGCTCGCCGGAGGGCTCGGCGTCGCCCACCCCGAGGCCGTGGGGTCCAACGCCAACGTCATCGGGCTCGCCGGCGCCGCGGGCGGGGCCACCCGGGCCCGAAACGACCCCTGGATCTGGGTGGACGAGGCCGGCGCCCGCTTCGTGGACGAGTCCCAGGGCTGGAGCCTCACGCTCGCCAGCTCCGCCGAGGCGCACGCCCCGACCTGGGCCATCGCCGCCTCCGCGGAGCTGGAGCCCGCCGTCGACGCCGCGGACTGGGCGGCCATCGCCCCCGCCCTCCGCTGCGCCCCCGCCCCCGTCGCGCTCGCCGAGGCGCTGGGCCTCGACTCCGAGGCGTTCGTGGACACAGTCGCCGCGGCCGCGAGCGCACGCGCGAGCGGCGGAAAGGACGCCTGGGGCCGCGCCGCGCCCTCGTTGCCCAACCTCACCGGCGAGCTGTGCGCGTTCCCGCCCGGCCGCCTCGCCAGCAAGTCCTTCGGCGGCCTCGACGTGGACGACGCCGGGCAGGTGCGCGCCGCGGACGGCACCCCGATCGCGGGGCTGTACGCGGCGGGGGAGGCGGCCGGCATGGCCCAGCCAGGCCTGGGCGGCGCCTGGGGCTGCGACGGCAGCCTCAGCGCGGTGATCTGGAGCGGATGGCAGGTCGCGGCGACGCTTCGGGAGTGAGGAGCGCAGTCCCGGTAGCCGCCGCCGCTTCCCGCGGCCCCGCCCCGCGGTGTACGCTGCACCCCATGGACGTCCCCGCCCTGACCCGCACCCTGGCCGCCGCCGGCCTCAACGCCGCCGGTGTGGCCGACGCCGCGCGGTGGGACACCCTGGTGGGGCCGCCCCGGAAGACGGAGGCCTTGCTGGCGGGCACCCAGGCGATCCTGGTCTTCGGCAGCGGCGGCGGCGGCCTGTGGGAGGCGCTCCTCGCCGACCTCCGCCGCCACCCGGAGCACCTCGCCGGGGAGGCCCACCCGCTCGACGCCTTCGTGCGCCGCACCGTCGCTGCCGCGGACCCGCTCCTCGGCGATGTGCCTCGCCGCTGGTTCTTCGCCGCCGCCGACGCCGAGCTCCACCTCGATTTCCGCGCCCTCGCCGACCTCGCGGGGCTCGGCGGCAAGAGCCGAATGGGCCTGCTCCTCCACCCCGAGTTCGGGCTCTGGCTCGGGTTGCGCGCCGCCTGCTTCCTGGCCGCCCCCGTGCCGTTCTCCCCGGCCGCCCACGCCGAGCCCTGCGCCGGCTGCCCCGCGCCGTGCGTCGCGGCCTGCCCGGGGAGCGCCTTCGTCAACGGGCAGTGGAGTGTGGACCGTTGTTCGGCCTTCCACGCCGAATCCACCGCCTGCGAGGCCTCGTGCTCCGCGCGCTCCGCGTGCCCGAAGGCGCCGGAGCACCGCTACGGTCCCGACGAGCTGCAGTACCACTACGACCGGAAGCACGGACGCGAGCGCCTCCGGGCCCTGGTCGGGCTCGCCGAGGCGCAGGACGGCTTCGAGGGCGTCGGCCCGCACTGGAACGAGTGGCGCCGCAAGGTGAACGTACACGGGGGCGCCTGATGGGCGTGCTCCGCCGGATGTGGCTCACGGTGGCGAGCGAGGTTTCGTGGCGGCTCCCAGGGCGGCCGCAGCGGCTGCTCGCGGCCTTCGCGCTGGCGGAGCGCGGCAGCATGCTCGACATGCTCGCCGCCGTGGAAGCCACCGACCGCCGGGAGCTGCGCAAGAAGTACTTCCTCCACGCGCTGGACGAAGGGCGGCACGCGCTGGTCTTCGCGGAGCGGGTGCGGGCGCTCGGCCAGCTCGGGCGCGCGGAGGCCGCGATTGAGGACAGCGGGAAGCTGGTGGAGGCGGGCATCGTCGGTGGGCGCACGCTGTTCGAGCGCCTCGGCGAGCCGGAGTTCCTGACCTTCGTCTACGTGGCCGAGGCCGACGCGGTGGAGCAGTTCAGGGTGTACCTCGACCGCGGCCTCCCCGACACGCGCACCCAGGACGAGCTCCGCGGGATCCTCAAGGAAGAGACCTTCCACGTCTCCTATTCGCGGGCGGAGGTGGATCGGTACCGGAAGGAGGGGCTGCCGGTGGACTGGTGGGCCACCCGCCTCCGGCTGCGGCGGCTCTGGGAGGGATGGTTGCGGTTCTCCCGCGACTTCGGCGCGGTCATGAGCGCGTTCTGGCTGGGCGTCCTCTACCTCCTGGTGATGGCACCGTTCCGCCTGCTCGCGCGGCTGGAGCCCGGCGGCTGGCAGACCCCCGCCGGCCGTCCCGGTGGCGACCCGCTCGTCGCGGCGCGCATGGAAGGCTGATGCCGACCTACATCCTTGGGATCAGCGCCCTTTACCATGATTCGGCCGCGGTCCTGCTCCGCGACGGCGAGGTGGTCGCGGCAGTGCAGGAGGAGCGGTTCTCGCGACTCAAGCACGACCCGGCGCTGCCGGTCCGGGCGGCACGATGGTGCCTGGCGCGCGCGGGCATCACCATCGCGGACGTGGCGTGGCTCGTCTTCTACGAGAAGCCGCTCCGCAAGTTCGACCGCATCCTCTCGACGTCCGTGGCCACCTTCCCCAAGAGCTGGGCCGCGTTCCCACGACACATGCGCGCGTGGCTCGGCGACAAACTCTGGCTCCGCGGCAACCTCTGCGAGGCCTTCGGCGTCCGGCCCGACCGGGTGCTGTTCTGCGAGCACCACCTCTCCCACGCCGCGAGCGCCTTCTTCCCCTCCCCTCACCGCGACGCCGCCATCCTCTGCGTCGATGGCGTCGGGGAGTGGGCGACCACATCCCTCTGGCGCGGCCGCGACACCGCCATCGAGCCGGTCGCCGAGGTGCGGTTCCCCCACTCGCTCGGGCTGTACTACTCGGCGATCACCGCCCACCTCGGGTTCGCCGTGAACGAGGGCGAGTTCAAGGTCATGGGCATGGCCGCGTACGGCCAGCCGCGGTTCCGCGCCGAGATGGACCGACTCCTCAAGCTCGACGACGGCGGGTTCTCCCTGGATCTCGACTACTTCGCGTGGCATTGGCACCCGAGCCAGGCGGCCTCGCCGAAGCTGGAACAGCTGCTCGGCCCGCCGCGCTACCCGGGCACCCCGTTCACGCCCCGGGCCACGCCCGAGGGGGCCGGAGAGGCGGAGATCGCCGCGAGTCAGCGCTACGCGGACCTCGCCGCCACCGCCCAGCAGCAGATCGAAGAGGCGATGCTCCACCTCGCGCGGCACGCCAAGGCGAAGGTCGGCACCGAAGCGCTCTGCGTGGCCGGCGGTGTGGCGCTCAACTCGGTGGCGAACCACCGCGTCGCCGCCGAAGGTCCGTTCGCCAACCTGTGGATCCAGCCCGCCGCCGGCGATGCGGGCGGCGCGCTCGGCGCGGCCCTCTGGGCGTGGCACTCCGTCCTGGGCAACCCGCGGGGTCCCGCCCTCGAACGTGCAGACCTCGGCCGCGACACCCCCCTCGACCGCACCCGCGAGCTCCTGGACGACCTTGGCGCCCGCTACGAGGACGTCGGCGACGACGCCCCAGAACGCGCGGGCGATGACCTCGCCGCCGGCAAGGTGATCGGGTGGATGGACGGGCGCTGTGAGTGGGGGCCGCGCGCCCTCGGCCATCGCTCGATCCTCGCGGACCCCCGCCGCCCGGAGACCCGCGACGCGGTGAACGTGCGGGTGAAGTACCGGGAGCCGTTTCGGCCGTTCGCGCCCAGCGTCGTCGCCGAACACGCCGACGAGTATTTCGACATCCCCGCCGCCTCCAGGGAGCCCGCCCGGTTCATGCTCTCCACCGGACCGGTGCGTGAATCCGCGCGTGCCACCCTCGGCGCCACCACCCACGTCGACGGCACGGCGCGCGTGCAGGTGGTCGACGCCGGGACCTCACCCCGGTACCATCGCGTCATCTCCCGGTTCGGTGCGGAGACCGGAGTTCCGGTGGTGCTCAACACCTCCTTCAACCTCAAGGGCGAGCCGGTGGTCTCCTCTCCGGTAGACGCGATGGCGTCCTTCGTCCGCAGCGGCCTCGACCTGCTCTACATCGACAACTTCCGCGTGGAACGCCCCCGATGAGCGAGAACTACCAGCCTTCCAAGCTCGAGACCACGCTCATGCGCTTCGGCACCGCCGGGGCGCTGCTCGCCATGCTCACCCGCGGCGGGCGCTGGTGGATGTTGCCGTTGGTCCTCGTGCTGCTATTCGTCGGCGTCGGGCTGCTCTTCTTGCAGTCGATCCACTACGTGGCCCCGTTCATCTACATGGTGTTCTGAGCGGAGTTAGCCCCCCCGGATGCATGCCCGGGAGCTCCTTCTGCCCGTCGTCGCGCCCATCGTGGGCGTCTTGGCGCTGGGCGCGCTGGTGCTGGGCGGGCCGTGGTCGCCGCTGGCGTTGGACAGCGCGAACGCCCGCTACGCGGGGGGCGACCTCGAGGGGGCGATCTCCCGGTACGAAGCGGTGGCCCAGAGCTGGCAAACCCCGAGCACCCGCGCCGAGGCGTGGCGCCGTGCGGGGATGATTCGCCGTGGCCAAGGCGATGTGCGGGGCGCCGTCCGCGACTACGAACACGCGGCGGAGATCGAGCCGGTGGCCGAACGCCGCTCGGCCATCCTCACCGAGCTCGGGCTCCTCTACAAGGACGAGCTGCACGACCCGCGCTCGTGCGCCGAGGCGTTCGAGCACGCGGCGCTCGACTCGCGCGCCGGCGAGGGGGACCTCGCGGCCGCGGGCTGCTGGCTCCAGGCCGGCGAGACCGATCTGGCCCGCGAAGCGCTCACGCGCGCCGCCGCGCGGCCCAACCTCCAGGAAACGGCGGAGAAGGCCCTCGCTTCGCTCGAAGCCACCCCTGCCTCCGCCGCGGACGTCGAACCATGATCTTCTTCTTCTTCGCCTTCACCGCCTGCGACTGGTTCGGCGGCGCCCCCACCGACAGCGCCGATCCCGCCGACACCGGCGCCGGCGACTCCGCCGACACCGAAGACACCACCAGCGGCGGCGACACCGCCCTCGCCGCGGACGACGCCCGCGTCCGCGCCCTCACCGACCTCCCCGAGGGCGACGCGACCTGCCGCGAGCCGCTCCTCGCCCGCGTCGTGCACATCACCGACGGCGACACCGTCTACGTGCAGCCCGACGATGGCTCCGCCGAGCTCAAGGTACGCTTCATCGGCATCGACACCCCGGAGATCGCCCACGACCCCGACCCGGCCGACTGCTACGGGGACGAGGCGATGGCCTACACCTCGGCGGAGCTCTCGGGACACCTCGTCTGGCTCACGTTCGACAAGGGCTGCACCGACTACTACGGCCGGTCCCTGGCCTACATCATCCGCGGCGAGGGCGACGCCGGGTTCTTCAACCGCGAGCTTCTGCAGCTCGGCTACGCGTGGACGCTCACGGTCGACCCGAACACCACCTACGCGGACACCTTCGCGGCCGACGAAGCCGCGGCCAAGCGAGACGGAGCCGGCATGTGGGAGCACTGCCCCTGAGCGACGTGCCAATCGGCGCCGCAACCGGTTACCCCCGGGCGCCATGAACCCCGCACTCCCCCGCGACGCCGTCCACAAGTGGTCCGAAGAATGTGCCGAGCAGGGCCTGGCCTTCCAGGCCGTCGCCCGCCGCATCATCGAGGATCAGTCCCGCCTCTCGCGGTTCTTCAAGTCCAACCTCCCCCAGATGCCCGGC
Source organism: uncultured Pseudomonadota bacterium (assembly GCA_903921785.1). Taxonomy (GTDB): domain Bacteria; phylum Myxococcota_A; class UBA796; order UBA796; family SXON01; genus SXON01. The sequence goes on along the minus strand of CAIXRH010000244.1, from coordinate 2,545 downwards.
CAGTCCGGCGAGGTCGCGCTGTACCTCCTCGCGGTGGTGGTACGGCTCTACCAGCGGGCGGGCGGTACGCTCAGCCGTGCGGGCGCCAAGGAGATCGAGGCGGGAACCGCCAAGATCCAGGCCCACGCCAAGGGGTTGCTCCCGGGCGACGCAGGCTTCCCCGCCCGGGTTCGCGAAGTGGCGGACCGCGCGCAGCCCCACATCCTCGACGAGGCGCTGCACGCCCTCTTCGAGCGGGAAGACAAGAAGAAGGACGAGGTGGAAATCCCCCCCGACCACGCGGCGATGGTCTTCCTCATGCTCTGGGCGGCCACCGAGGCGCTCGACCTGGCGTGGGAGCCCCCGAAGTCCGCCGAGTGGCTCCCCTCGGGCCCCCCCGCGTAGATGGGCCTCCGGGACGCGCTCAAGTCCCGGGTGAAGGCGGTGCTGCTCGGTGAGCGGCCCGCCCCGCCGCCCGCGTCTGCCCCGACGACACCGTCGGTGGCGGCAAAACCCGGCGCAAACGCGCCAGGACCCGCACCGGCCGCTGCGGACGTGCCGGTTGCCGTCCCGGCGGCACCCGCCCTGCCGACTACCGCCGCCGCGCCAGCCGCGGTGCCCCCGGGTGCGTTCCGGGTCGTCGCCCCGGCGGCCGCCGTCCGCGAGGGGCGCCCCGGCACCTATGCGCACGCCGGCTTGAACGTGGCGGTCTTCCGCGCCCACGGCCGGCTCTACGCGATCGACAACGCCTGCGCCCACGAAGACGGGCCGATCGGAGAAGGCGCGGTGGAGGGCAACTGCGTACGTTGCCCCTACCACGACTGGCAATACGACTTCACCACCGGAGCCTGCATCACCGATCCCGAACGCCCCCGCGCCACCTTCGCGGTGCGGGAGGCCGAAGGGTCGATCTGGCTCGGGCCCATGCTCACCGCGGGCAGCGACAGCCGCGGTGGCGAACACGACGACGGACTGGAGGTCTTCCGCACATGAGCAACGCTCTCGCTCCCGCCCTGGCCAAGGGTGTCTCCTTCGCAGCGCTCCTGCCGAAGCTCGGCGCCATCTCCGACGGTGGCAAGCCGCTCACCGTGCGCGTCGAAGATCGGGCTCGTCCCTACCTCGATCACGTGGTGGACGGGTGGACCGACGGCCCGCCCACCTCGGTGGTTGCGTTCGTGCTCTCCGGCAAGGACCCCAAGGACCACAAGTGGCGTAGGTTCACCCTGGCGAAGGTGGCCCCGTGGACCTACGAGCTCGGCGTGTTCCCCACGGGGTACAACAACGCCCAGGACCCGCTGGCCCCCGGCGTGCCGCCGTCCAGCTCCCGCCACGGGTGATCCTGTCCCGATTCCGGGGCGAATTGCGCGATCCTCGGTGTTAGTGAGCGGCCGTGCGTCAGCTCACCTTCCAGCGCGTGATCGGGTCCGGTGCGTTCGGCACCGTGTACCTGGCCGATCTGGTCGGCGCCCGAGGGTTCCGGCGCTCCGTCGCGGTGAAGGTGCTCCTTCCCGGGCAGTCGGGCACGGAAGACTTCGTGTCGCGTGTGCGGGACGAAGCGCGGCTCCTCGGCCTGTTGCACGACGAGCACATCCTCAAGGTGCTTGAGCTGGTGCGCGTCGGGGAGCGGGACGCGGTGGTGATGGAGTACGTCGAGGGGATGGACCTCGGCGCGCTCGTGAGCGCCGGCGCCCGGCCGTCGGCGCGCGCGCTCGTGGAGCTCGGCGCGGCCGTGGCCGGCGCGTTGCACGCCGCGCATACCGCACGACATCCCCAGAGCGGCGAGCCGCTCAACGTCGTGCATCGCGACGTGAAGCCCGCCAACGTGATGGTCACGGATCGCGGCACCGTGAAACTTTTGGACTTCGGCATCGCCCAGGCCCGCTTCGCGGCGCGGGAGAGCCGCACCGGCCAGTTCGTGCTCGGCACGCTCAACTACATGGCGCCCGAGTACATCATCACCGGCGAGGTCACCCCCGCGGCGGACGTTTTCGGGCTCGCCCTCACGCTCTGGGAGGCGGCCGTCGGCGAGGTCTTCGGGCAGCCCAAGCTCAAGGCCGACCTGCACACGCGCCGGGTGGAGGAGCGCCTCGCCCGGCTCGACGCGAGCCACGCCCAGCTCGCGGAGGTGCTCCGGCCGATGTTCGCCTGGGACCCCCAGGCGCGCCCTGCGGCCGCCCAGGTAGAGCGGGCGCTTGGCGAAGCCGCGGACAGCCTCGCCGGCGCCGGGCTCCGGAGCTGGGCGGCCGCGGCCGTGCCCCCGGCCATCGAAAAGGCCCGCCGCGAGGCCAACGACACCGTAGGCCTCGCCGGGCAGACCGTCACGGTGGAAGACGAAGCGCCCGACGCCGCTCAGCTCGCGCTGGGTGCGTCGAACCCCGGCGCCGCCCCGCCGGTCCCGATGCCCCTGCCCGCCGCGCCGCCCCGCGGCGCCGATCCGGTCCCGGGGCGCACGGCCGATCCGCCTTCGCCCGACGCCGAGGAGTACACGCTGCTCCAGGTGCAGCGTCCTGCGTTCCTCGACGACCCGCCCCGGACGCCGGCCGAGCCCCCGCGGCCGCTTCCGGCG
>CAIXRH010000243.1 GCA_903921785.1 uncultured Pseudomonadota bacterium | reverse complement strand
GCGGGCGGCGGCATCGCGGCGCCACCGCCCCATGACAAGGGCGACGACCCGGCCGCGCTGCCACTCGGCGGCGCGCTCGCCGACGCCTGCGAGCCCTCCGCCCTCGTCCACGTCGGAGACACCTGGATCGTCGGCGACAACGAGACCGAGGACCGCCTCTTCGTGTACGACGAGGCCATGCGCCCGCTCGCGGCGCGTCCCCTCCCCTCGCGTATCGAAGACATCGAGGCGCTCGCGGTCGACGGCGCCGCGCTGGTGGTGATGGGCAGCCACAGCCGCAACAAGTCGGCGAAGCTCAAGCCCGATCGCCGCCGCATCCTCGACGGAGCGGCCAGCTACGCCCTGGACTTCTCCTCCTGCACGGCCTGCATGGCCGTGGAGCCGAACGCCCCCAACGATGGCGGCTTCAACCTCGAAGGCGCCGCGGTGTTCGGGGGAAAGCTGGTGCTCGGCGCGCGCAGCCCGCTCGACGGCGGCAAGGCGATGCTCTTCACGGTCACCCGAAGCGGAGCGAAGGCCGGGGCGATCGAGGGCACCGCGCGCATCGACCTCCACGGGCTCGGCGTTCGCGAGCTCACCCCCTTCCGCGGCGGCCTCCTCGTGCTCGCCGGTCCGCCGGTGGACGGCGCGGCGCCCCACCACCTCTGGTGGCTCCCGGCCCTCGACGCCGCACCCGTCGACCTCGGCGTCGACCTCCCCACCTCCGCCGAGGGGCTCTGGCCGCGCGACGACACCCACCTCCGCTACGTGGTCGACGGCGACGGCGAGGCCGGGGCGTGCAAGGTGGCGGGGGTCTGGGGAGAGGTCGTGATCCCCGCGGCCGCTCGGTAATCGTCCCGGTGCTGTGGATCGCCGCCGCGCTGGCGTCCGATGTGCTGCTGGTCCACGGCCACGTGTGGGATGGCTCCGGCGCGCCCGCCGCCTCCGCGGACGTCTGGGTCCACGACGATCGGGTTCAGGCCGTCGGCGCCGGCCTCGGTGTGCCGCCGGGTGCGACGATCCTCGACGCCAGCGGCGCCACCGTGCTCCCCGGCCTCATCGACGCTCACGTGCACCTCTCGATGGACCCGGGCGCGGGCTGGCGCCACGACGACGACGCCACCCACGCTGCCCAGGTGCGCGCCCACCTCGCGGCGTACCTCGCCTGCGGCGTCACGACGGTGCTCGATCCCGCGGTGCTCCCCGCGGAAGAAGCGCGGATCCGCGCGCTCCTCGCCGATGGCGCGCCGGGCCCGCGCTACCTCAGCCTCGGCGCGCCCTTCTCGCCGCCCGGTGGCTACGTCGCCGCGGTGATCCCCGGGTTTCCGACAGTGTCGAACCGCGCGGAGGTGGAGGCGCAGCTCGACGGGCTGCTCCGCGACGGGGACGTCGGAGCCAAGGTCACCGTGGAGCGCGGCTTCCTGGTGAACCGCTACCCGCTGCATTCCCCGGAGGTCTTCGGGGCGATCCGCGCCGGGGCGACGGCACGGAACCTCCCCATCTACGCCCACGCGATCTCCCCGGAGGAGCAGTCGATCGCGCTGGATTGGCTGCACCCGCGGGCGATGGTGCACGCGATGGAGCGCCCCGATGTGCGGCTGGTGCGGCAGCTGCGGGCGGCGGGCACCTACACCATCACCACCCTGGCGATCGCGGACGCGTTCGCGGCGGCCACCGACCTCGGGCGGCTCGCGGATCCGTTCTTGGATGCGCGGGTGCCGGCATCGGAGCTGATCACCGCGCGCGATCCTGAGGTAGCGCGAGGCTTCTCGGAGGCGCTGCTTCAGGAGATGCTCCCCGGCCTCGCCCGTTGGGTGGCGGGGCCGGGTTTCATGCGAGCGGCGTTGCGGAGCCACGTCGCCGAGGCGAACGCGGCAATCCGGGCGCTCCGAGCCGGCGGCGTCCCGCTCGTCCTCGGCAGCGACGCGGGCAATTGGCCGCTCATTCCGTACCTCTTCCACGGGCCGTCCACGCTCCGCGAGCTGGAGTTGCTCCACACCGCGGGGCTCACCCCGGCCGAGGCGCTCACGGCCGGAACGCGGACGGCGGCGGAGATGCTGGAGCTCCCGCTCGGCCGGATCACGGTGGGCTCCCCCGCGGATCTGGTCGTCGTAGAGGGCGACCCGCTCAGCGACCTTCGGGCGATGCGGGCGGTACGGTGGACGGTGCGGGCGGGGGAGGCGCGGACGCCGGCGGGGTGGATGGGGGGCTGACCGGCATCACCGGCGCCACCTTCACCCCGAGCGCCGCCGCCTGCTTCGGCCGATACGCCATTCGCAACGTGACCGGCCACCCCGTCCGCGTGGACGGACACGCCACGGGCAGCCGATGGTCGAGCACCCAACCGGACTTGAATCCATGGTTGAGGTCGTCGTTGGGCATGACCGCCACCGGGAATTCCTTGGCGATCGCCGCGTCGATCCGCTCGACGTCCCGCAGGTATGGCCCATGGGCGTGATCGATGTCCCAGAGGCTGATGAGGGCGAACGAGGGTGTCTTCCCCGCCAGCACCGCGTACCAGGGGCCGTGGGGGATGAGGATGGGGTCGGGGAGATCGCGGAGCTCGTCCACAAACTCCACGACCTGCCGGCGGTCCGCCTCCGTGGGGACGTACTTGCTGACGGAGAGCTGCGCGTCCGCCCAGGCGGTCCAGGGAGCCTGACCGGCGGAGAGCCGGCGGCTGAGCAGGTTCCAGTCGGTATTCCAGCCCAGGCCTTGCAGCGCGACGAGGAGCCCGGCCACCCCCCACGCCGCGCGGCTGCCGAAGGCGCCCGCCGCGATCACCGGGAGCAGGCATTGTACCCACATCATCGGGATGAGTACGTTGAGGTAGCCGCCGGTGTGGCCCCGCATCAACGAGACGATGATCAAGGCGGCGCCCGCCACCAACGCCCAGTACGAACGCCGCTTCGCCCACCAGGGCAGCGCGAGGAGGGCGACGGTCGTGGTGATCGGCAGCGCATGCCAACATTCGAGCTGCGCGCCGGGGAAAAGTCGCGAGGCCGACTGGCCGTGCACCGCCGGCACCGCGACCAACCACACCACGAAGCGCCCCGAGGTGACCAACGCCATCCCCGCGACGAACACCAGGGAGATGCCCACGCTCGCCGCCGCGAACCGCAGCGCGACCTGCCGCCCACGAACCACCCACAACCACCCCAGCAGGGGCACGCCCAACATCGCCACATGCTGCTTGGCCATGAATGCGATGGCGAGGAGCACCCCGGAGGCCACCGGCGCCCGCGACCCCGGCTGCGGCGCCAGCACCAGCGCCCACGAGAGGAGGCCGATGGAGAGGCCGTCGGTGCGAACGAGGTCGAAGAAGGAGCCGGAGTCGTCCCAACAGGCCGCGAAGAGCCCAACCGTGGCCAACGAGAGCGGCCAACTGGCGCCCTCCCGGCGCGCCCCGAAGACCAGCGCCGCGGCCGCCGAGAGGCTCCCGACCACGCTCACCGACCGCCCCAGCGTGTACCCCAGCGGCACCACGTGGCCGAGCGTCCCCACGATCCAGGCGTAGAGCGGCGGGTAGATGAAGGGGATGTACTCGGGGGTCGGGGCGTCGTAGAGCCCCAGCCCCTCGTGCGCACGCAGCGCCGACATCAGGGTGGCGCCCTCCATCCACTCCAGGTCCCCCGGGTAGTCGATCCGGGTGGCGATCGCGCCGCCGACGGCGAGGAGCACCGGGATCGTGGCCGCGAGCGCCACCACGGCGGCGCCAAACTCGAAGAACCGGGCGCGAGGTGACGGGGCGACCACGGCCCGGAGTTAGCCCGTCGGCCCCCGCCCGGCGAACCCGCCCTCGGTCACCCGGCTGACGCGGCCGTGACGGTTCTCCCTTGCCCCCGCGGCGCTCCCCGGGCTACATGAATGACCATTCATTCATTCCTGGAGTCTTGCATGAGCGCCACCGAGTACGTCGTCGACAAGCGTGACATCAACTTCGTCCTGTTCGAGCAGCTCAAGGTGCACGAGCAGCTCGCCGGCGTGCCCCGCTACAAGGAGTTCGACCGCGACATGTACCAGGCCGTGCTCGACATGGCGGCCGATCTCGCGGAGCAGACCGTCGCCCCGGTCAACAAGGTCGGCGATCGGGAAGGCGTAAAACTCGACAAGGACGGCAACATCACGACGCCCGCCTGCTTCAAGCCGGCGTACAAGGCGATCGCCGAGGCGGGCCTCATCGCCGCTTCGATGAACCCTGAGCACGGCGGCCAGGGCATCCCCCACGTGGTCGACATCGCCACCCATGAGATGCTGTCCGGCGCCGCCACCGCGTTCAACATGTACCCGGGCCTCACCCGCGCCGCGGCGAACCTGCTCACCTGGGAAGGCACCCCCGCCTGGATCCGCGACACCGCGGTCACCCGCATGCTCGGCGGCCAGTGGGCGGGCACGATGTGCCTCACCGAAGCCGGCGCCGGCACCGCCGTCGGCGACAACCGCGCCAAGGCCGTCCCCACCGGCGAAGAAGGCGTCTACCACCTCACCGGGGAGAAGGTCTTCATCTCCGGCGGCGACCAGGACCTCACCGAGAACATCATCCACCTCGTGCTCGCCCGTCTGCCGGACGCCCCCCCGGGCACCAAGGGCCTGTCGATCTTCGTGGTGCCCAAGTTCCTCTTCGACAGCAGCGGCAAGCTCGGGGCCCGCAACGACGCCAAGGTCGTCGGCATCGAACACAAGATGGGCATCAACGGCAGCGCCACCTGCACGATCGCCCTCGGCGCCACCGGGCCGTGCGTCGGCTACCTCCTCGGGAAGGGCGGCCAGGGCATGGAGATCATGTTCATCATGATGAACGAGGCCCGCATCGGCGTGGGCATCCAGAGCCTCGGCCTGGCCAGCGGCGCCTACCAGGGCGCGCTCGCCTACTGCAAGGACCGCGTGCAGGGCACGCCGGTGGAGAACTTCCGCGACGCCGATCCCCCGCGCATCACCATCAACCAGCACCCCGACGTGCGGCGGATGCTGCTCTCCATGCGCTGCAAGGTCGATGCGATGCGCTCGCTGGTCTACAGCGTGGCCAACCGCTTCGACAAGACGCACCACGGCGAAGAGTCCGAGAAGGACTACCTGCTCGGCCTCGTGGAGCTGATGACCCCCATCGTGAAGGCCCACTGCTCCGACGTGGCCTACGACGTCACCTCCACGGCGCTCCAGTGCTACGGCGGCTATGGCTACATCGGGGAATACCCGGCCGAGCAGTACGTGCGGGACTCGAAGATCTGCTCGATCTACGAGGGCACCAACGGCATCCAGGCGATGGACCTGCTGGGCCGGAAGATGCGCAAGGGCCAGGGCATGCTGTTCATGCAGTGGCTCAATGAGGCCAACGAGGAGCTGGAGCGGTGTCGCCCCATCGCCGCGATGGCGGACGAGGTGGCCGCGCTCGAGCGGGCCCGCGATCAGCTCGGTCAAACCTCCATGCACCTCGGCATGGTCGGCGCGCAGGGCAACCTCCGCGGCGCCATGCTCCAGGCCACCCCGTTCCTCGAGTTGTTCGGCACGGTGGTCCTCGGCCTCCACAGCGTGTGGCAGGCCCGCGTCGCGCACGCCGCGATCCAGGACGGCGCCACCGGCGACGATCTGAAGTTCTACAAGGGCAAGCTCGCGAACGCGCGCTTCTACTGCAAGAACATCCTCCCCAAAGCCACGGCGCTCGCCAAGGCCATCCAGGCGGGCGACGAGAGCCCGCTCGAGGAAGGCCTGTTCGAGTAGCGGGCGGGCGGGGGCGGCGGAAAGGCCGAGTACCTCAAGCAGAAGTCTGGACGCCCCGGCCTCACCGTCGGGGCGTCCTTGCATCGGTCGGCGTCCAGACGTGGGGTGTGGGATCGGCGAGGGATGGCGGCGACTGGGGGCTCAGGTACGAACCGCGGGTCACCCCGAGACCCCTCATGCTTCTCGCCCTCGTGCTTCCTGCCTTCTCCCTCACCATCCCCGTGCGCGCCTCCTTCAAAGAGGAGATCGTCCCCGGCGAAACCGCGGTCGCCTCCTCCACCACCACCGCCACGGCTCGTTCGCGAAGAGCCCGGCGGGGAGCGTCCGCACCTGGGCGATCTACTAGCTGGACGTGGACGGCAACGAGCTCGGCAACCCCGAGGTCGTCGACGTGTCGTTCGATGACCTCGGCAACGGCACGGTGGCGGCGCGCGGCGCGTCGTCGCGCCTCGCCTCGCTGGTGGTGAAGGCATCGAAGTCGACCCTCGGCCAGGATTCGGTCACCAAGGTGGCGGTGCAGGACTCCGGCGCCGACGCCGCCTACCTCGGCATCCAGGAGCTCACCAACAGCGCCTCCGGGTCGGACCTGAAGACCAACCCCGACCTCACCGTGATGGACGCCGCGATCTTCGCAGCCTTCCAGGACCTCACGCTGGACACGATCATCGCGCTGGACACGTATACGATGCAATTGGAGGGCTCGCTCAACGTGTCGGGCCTCGCCGTGAGCACGGCCGGGACCGTGGAGTCCGGCACGGAGCTCCAGTGGGACCTCGCGTTCTACGACAACCAGGGCTGCATTCCCGGGAGCAAGCAGGCGTGCACCCCCGTCGCGAACGAGACGCTCTCGTACCTGGAGCCCATCGGCGCGGTGAAGAAGAAGAGCGCCGCGACGCCGCGCGTGGTGCTCAAGAACTCCGACATCCTCATCGACCGCTCGGACGCCAGCTTCTCCCTCACGATCCAGGGCGACGTACGTGAGCTCGAGGTCTCCGCGGCGATGGACGTGTACGACGGGGACGCGCTGACGACGGGGCGCGATGTGGTGACGCTCGATCCGGGTGGTTTCGGCGCGCAGGCCAAGAGCGGTGACGACACCGGTGGTCCCATCGTGGACATCTTCATCGACACCGACACCGCCATCCTGGACGACGACGACAACGTGGGCATCACTCCGCCCTGGACCGCGGTGGCGGCGAACGTGTTCGAAGTGATCGTGGAGGAGGAAGGCGGGGGTCTCGCGGCGGAGCCGCTCTACTGCCAGCTGAATCCCTCCGCCGGTACGCTCGCGGGGACGGCCAGGAAGGCCGTGCTGGTCGGGGAGTGCACCCACGGCGACGACGGGGTGGAGGTGCGCCGGCTGCGCGCCGTGATCGACAACGACAAGGTCGTGCACTTCTCCATCGAAGTCGGCGGCCCGGCGTTCGCGCCCCGGACGACGACCGCCTGTGAGAAGGGTGGCGCCTGCACCACCACGACCACCTCCTTGCTCGAGGGCACCGTTCACCTCGAGACGCTCGCCGGCGTGACCCTCCGCACCCACGACCTCACCGTGACGGAGACCGACTTCGACCTGCCCTTCCAGTTCGATCAGGACATCGACGGGATGGACGCGTCGGTGTTCCTGGAGCTCTACACGCCCGTGCCCTCGACCTGGTCGCTGGTCGACGGCGTGGTGACTGCGAAGGCGGGGGCGAGGTCGTGGCCTCCTTCGACGCGGAGGACGTGGGCCTCGACGCCAAAGGGGACTGTCGCCTCCCGGGCTTCGAGGTGACCCCGGCCAGCGTGCCCACTGAGCTGAGCGTGGGTCCGCTGGTCCTCACGGATCGGACCGGTCCGGGCAAGTTCGTCTGCCGCTGAACGACGACGCCCCGCCTCACGGTGGCCTCGGTTCGCGCCGGCGGGCCCCTGCCGGGGAGCGACCGGCGACGCCCGCGCTATACTTCCCGAGTGTACGCGCGCGTCCGAACTCCCCGGCCGCACGAGGGTGAGCCCACGTGTGGCCGGGCCGCCCCGTGAGCCGCCGGCTTCGGTCCTTGCTGGGGGGCCTCGCGGTCACGACGGCGCTGCTCGTCGGCCTGGAGGTCGCGGCGCGAGCGCTTGACGTGCCCCAGGGCGTGATCCACGACGCCGAGGGCCGCCTCTACCGCAACCACCCGACGCTCTTCTGGGTGATGCGCCGGAACGCGGACGTGATCCGCGACGACGGGCTGGAGGTCCACACCAACGAGCTCGGCCTCCGGAGCCCCCCGCTCGACGCAGGGCACCGACGCCCAAGAGTGCTCTCCCTCGGGGAGTCGTCCACGTTCGGGGCTGGGGTCCGCGCGGAGGAGACCTACACCGCGCAGCTCGCGCGGCTCCTCGACGTGGAGCCGGTGAACGCGTCGGTCCCCGGCTACACGAGCTGGCAGAGCGCCGTGTGGTTCGACGAGGTGGGCCGGACCCTGGACCCGCAGGTGGTCCTGTTCTACCACCAGCACAACGACCAACTCCCGGCCGGCATCACCGACGACAAGAACTACCTGTACCGCGTCTCCGGCACCGACCGCGAAATGTACGAAGCGCGGCTTCAGTGGAGCGGATTCCTCTCCGTCGCCTACCAGAGCCGAGCGTACCTCTACGCCCGCGGGTGGCTCCTCCGCCACGCCGGCGATCCGCAGGCCGGGAAGGGCGAGGCCGGCTCGGCGCCCCGGGTCCGCGTCCCCGACACCGACCGGGCCTACGCGCTGGAGTGGATCGCGAAGGGATGCGCGGCGCCGGCCTGCCGCCTGGTCGTGCTCCAGCCCGTCTACGCGGTGACGGAGCCCGATCCCGTCCTCCGCGACACCGCCGCCCGCCTGGGCGTGACCTACCTCACCCTCACCCGCGCCCGCCACGCCAGCGGCCTCTCCGACACGGCGTTCTTCTCCGACGGCATCCACCCCACCGCCGCCGGGCACCGCGCCCTCGCCGAGGCGATCGCTCGCACGATCACGCCGCTCCTCCCGCTGGCGCGCTGATCCTCCTCGCCATTTTCGCCCGGGCGGCTCCTCGACCGCCGACGGCTCCGCCGGGAAGGACGGTGGTCGCGCCACCCTCCCTTCAGCACCTTCGTCGTCCTGAAGCACGCCGGGCGCCACCGAACCCGGTGACGCCCGCCCGACTCCGTCACGCGGTCTGGACTACGGCAGCGGCGGCGGCCCACCCGCCGGCGGGAGCGGCGGCGGACCGCTGTTGAGGAGCGCCGCGATCTCGGGGACCGTCTGCGCTTCGGCCCAGCCGGGCATTCCTTCTTTCCACACGAGGTGGCGGCCGGGCTGGCTCTTCACCCGCGGGGCGATGTCGGTGGAGAGCAGCTGCTGCGTGGCGCCGTCGGGGCCGGTGTAGTGGAACATGACCGGCGCCGCGACCGGCGGGGGCGCGGGCGGCACACGCTGGGCGATCTCCGGCGCTTCGGCCCACGGCTTCCAGCCCGGCCATCCGGCCTGCCACACCAGGTGCTGCGCCGCGCGGTTGGCCATGATGAACCCGGCGATCGCCGTCACGTCGAACTCGCCCTGCCCGCCCGGGCCGTTGTAGTGGAACTTCGCCCCCCCCGGGAGCGGCGGCGGCGGCGGGCCGCCTGGGCCTCCCCCCCCGAGGCCGGCCTGCGGATTGAACGGCCCGGAAGCCTGCCGACCCATGGCGCCGCCGATGGTCTGGCCCATGGCGAGGCCCACGCCCGCGTCCATGAACATGTTGTTTCCCCCGCCGCCCGGGCGCTTCGCCACCTCTTCGATGGCGTTGGCGGCCTGGAACTGGGTGTACTGGTTCATGTCGCCGGCGAGCGCCATGGAGCTGCGCTTGTCCATCATCTTCTCGACTTCCGGCGGAACGGAGATGTTCTCCACCACGAAGTCGGTGAGGGTGATGCCGTAGTTGCTCTGGAACCAGCCGTTGAGCTTCTGGCGGAGCTCATCGCCGAAGTCGAGGTAGTGGGCCACGAGATCGAGCAGGGGGATCTTGGCTTCCCCGATGCTGTCGGCGAGGGCGCTCACCAGCTTCCGCTTGAGCTGCCCGGTGATCTCCTCGGTCGTGAAGAGGCCGGCGGTTCCCACCACCTCCTTCAGGAAAACCCCGGGATCGCTGATCTTGAAGGCGAAGTTGCCGAAGCCGCGGATGCGGACCACGCCGAGGTCCGCGTCGCGGATGGGGATCGGGTTCGCGGTGCCCCACTTCTGATCGGTGAACTGCCGCGTGGAGACGAAGTACACGTCTCCCTTGTAGGGCATGTTCAAGCCGTACTTGATGCTCTCGAAGAACGCCATGATCGGCTTGGTGCGCGTGCTCAGTTCGTAGGTGCCCGGCGGGAAGACCTCGCTGAGCTTGCCCTCGGCAACAAAGACGCCGGCCTGCCCTTCGCGGACGACGAGCTTGCCGCCGTCCTGGATGGCCTTCTGGAAGATGGGGAACCGGTAGACCAGGGTGTTGGTCGAATCGTCCGTCCACTCCAGCACGTCGAGGAATTGAGCGCCGACGTGCGGCTTGATCGTGTCCCACAGACTCATGGTCGTCCTTGCCTCGGGCGCGGAATCTAAGCACCCGCCGCGCGGGCGCCAGCCGATCCCCGCCGGTTCACCCGGCAGCGAGCCCTCGTCGGCACCCCCCTTCGGCGGGATAGGCGGCCGCATGAGCATCCGAGAGAACCTCGCCGCCATCCGTGCGGCGCTGCCCGTGAACGTCACCCTGGTGGCGGTGAGCAAGACCCGCCCAGCGGCAGACGTCCGCGAGGCCCTCGCCGCCGGCCAGGTGGACTTCGGCGAGAACTACGCCCAGGAGCTGCGCGACAAGGCCGAAGAGGTCGGCACCGGCCCGCGTTGGCACTTCATCGGCAGCCTCCAGCGCAACAAGGTCAAATACGTGGTCGGCCGGGCCACCCTCGTGCACGACGTGGACAGCCTCGCGCTCGCCGAGGAGATCGGGAAACGCTCCGGGGCCACCCCCACCGGCATCCTCATCGGGGTGAACATGGGCGAGGCGCAGAAGTCCGGGGTGCCGACCGGTGAGGTGCTCGACTTCGCCCGGTCGCTCGTCGGGGTCCCCGGCGTCATCCTCCGCGGCCTGATGACCATCCCGCCCCCCTCCGAGGACCCCGAAGGGGCCGCGCCGTTCTTCGCCGAGCTGGCGGAGCTGGCCGCGCGTGGCCGCGCCGACGGGCTCCCGCTCCACGAACTCTCGATGGGCATGAGCCACGATTGGCCGGTGGCGGTTCGCCACGGGGCCACGCTGGTCCGCGTGGGCTCGGCGATCTTCGGGGCGCGGCCGCCGAAGATCACAGGGTAATCAGCTCACGATCTCCACGTCAGCGCCCAGCCACGCGGGGATCACCTCGGCGGCGAGGAGCGCGCGGGACGCGGCTTCGTCGCGCACGAGGCGGCCGGCAAAGGCAGCGGGGCGCGCGTAGGGCCGGCCGAGGCGGTAGCTCACCACCCGAGCGCCCGGGCGGGCCGCGCGCACCACCCGCTCCAGGAGCTCGTGGGCGTTGTCCGGAGCCAGCTCGTCGAGCGCGTCGCCGAGGAAGAACCCGCCCCAGCCACCGGCCGGCGGCTCGTGCAGCGCGTCGGAGAGCCGGCCGTGGACGAGCCGGATCCGGTCCAGGTTGGCGGCGAGCTGCTTGTGCCCTTCGACGGTGAGCCAGATCGCGCCGGCCTCCGGCTCTCCTTCTTCCCCGGTGAGCGCCCAGCGCAACCGAGGATCGCGCCCGACCGCGTGGGCGGTGAACACGTCGCGCACCCGCTCGCCCACCCGAGAGGCGTAGTCCGGACCGAGCGCGTTGAGCCGGTTGTTCCCCGCTGGGACGGCGAGGCTCAACGGGGTGAGCGCCACCCGCAGCGCCGCGTGCCAGCGCCAGCCGTCCCACCGTTGGGCGAAGGTCTCGGCCTGCGCCGCCACGGATGACGCGGCGAGGACCGCCTCGACCACATCGCGGCGGACCGCGAGGGGGAGCGCGCGGGATCGCATCGCCGCCACGCGCCGCTCCACCGAGCCCTGGTCGACGAGACCGGCGCGGATCGCCGCCTCGTTGGGGTCCCAGAACAAGCGGGTGTGCTCCCCGAGACGCGGGCGGAGGAAGTGGTAGAACCACACCCTCCGGCCAAACGGGGTGAGCCCCATGAGCGCTCGCACGCTCTGCAGCGGCAGCTCCCTCACCGCCGCGAGCTCGAGCTCGGCGTAGGCGATCTGCGCCTGCCGCACGTCCACCGCCTCCACCTTTGCGCCACCGGCCGCGAGGGCGAACGCCACATCCCCAGCGCCGCAGGCGACGAAGAGCTCTTCCGCGGGGGCGGGCCGCAGCGCCGCGACCACCGCCCGGTCCGTGAACCACCCTCGGGTGACGAGCAGCCCGGGGATCGGCGTCACCGGCGGGAGCGGTTCACTCACCGGCTCACCTGGGGGCTCCGCACGCACGACGGCGCAGCCCGACCCGCGCGGTCGAGCCGACCCTCCGGCACGACAGGCGCGGCGTGGTGAAGCACCGCGCCAATATAGCCGCCGGGAGGCCGCCGGGTCGACCGCTACGGTCAGTCCGCGAGCATCCGGGCCAGCGCCTCGGCCACCCCGAGCGCGACCAACACCGTCGCCGCGCCAGCCATCACCCGCGGCCGCGAGGCATCCTTCCGGGTGAGCGCGCGCAGCAGGACCCACCCGACGAGCAGCGCGAGGCCCGGGGGGAACTCCGTGGTCTGCGCTGCCACATCCACCACCCCGGCCGCGGTCGCGAGGGTGGCCACCGCGAACACCGTCACCCCCGCGAGCTCCCTCCCCAGGCGCCCGGTGAGCAGCCCGGGGGGGGCGTCCCCCGGGAGCGTGGTCTGGCTCGCGAGCCCCAGGGCGACAATTCCCAGACCGATGGCGGCGATCAACATGGCCCCACGGGCTTATAGGGCGCGGCACCGCCATGCCGCCGCTCCTTCGCACCGACGCTGATCTCCGTGCCGCGCTTCCGGCGCTGTGGGCGGCGCCCGCCCTGGCCCTCGACACCGAGTTTCACCCCGAGAAGGCCTACTTCCCGAAGCTGATGCTCGTGCAGCTCGGCCCGGTGGGCGGGGAACCGATCATCGTGGACCCGCTGGGGTCCGTCAACCTCCGCCTGCTCGGCGAGGTGCTGTCCAAGAAGCGACTGCTGGTGCACGGCGGCGCTCAGGACCTCCTGCTCATCCAGCGGGAGCTCGGCGCCGTGCCCACCGAGGTGTTCGACACCCAGCTCGCCGCTGGCTTCGCCGGGCTCGGGTACCCCCGCCGCCTGCAAGACCTCCTGGTCGCCCTGGGCGGCCCCGAGCTGGAGAAGGGCGAGACCCTCTCGGACTGGTCCCGTCGCCCGCTCTCTGCCGATCAACTCGGCTACGCGGTGGACGACATCCGGGTCCTCCCGGGGCTGGTGGAGACGCTGGAGGCTCGCCTCGAGCGTTTTGGCAATTGGGAGATCTTCGCAGCGGCGCAAGCAGAAGTGCTCACGATGTCCATCGCGCCGCCTGACGACGACATCGTGTGGAGGCGCGTGCCGGGAGCGCACCTCCTTTCTCCCCCTGAACGCGCCGCATTGCGAGAACTGGCCGGCTGGCGGGAAGCTCGCGCCCGGGGGCTCGACACGGCGCCGGGGCACCTCGTCTCCGACGCAGTCCTGCTCGACCTCGTCCGCCGACGTCCGACCACCGTGGAGCGCTTACGCGAGAACCGGCGCATGCCCTCGCAGGTGTGGCGGCAGTACGGAGAGGAGGTTCTCGCGGTTCTCCAAGGTTCGTCCGAGACCATTCCGCCGCCCCCGCTCGCCCGGGGCCCGAGGGTCGACGCGCTGCGCCTCGCGGCCCGCCTCGTCGCGGAGTCCCGGGGCATCGCCGGCGATCTCCTGCTGACAGAAAGTGAGCTGAATTACATTCTTGAAGAAAAACTTTCTGAAAACTGGCGGCGCCGGGCGCTGGGCCCCGAGTTCCAAGACCTCCTGGAAGAACGCCTGTTGATGACGGCGAGCGGTCGCCTGATCCGTGCACAACTACGTTGAGACATATTTGTGGTTTTTGGATTTAGGCGCACAAGGTCGGTTTGGCACCCGCGTGGAATGGGCTATGCTTTGGCCGCCCCCAGGGCTCGGCCTACCCCCACGTGAGGAACACTCCCATGATCAAGCAGCTCATCCAGGACGAAACCGGCGCCACCGCGATCGAGTACGGCCTCATCGCCGGCCTCATCTCCGTCGCGATCATCGTGGCCCTCACCGCGCTCGGTGACAGCCTCGACGCGCTCTTCTCCCAGATCTCCGGCGCGGTCGACAGCGCCTCTGCGGGCTAGTCGGCTCTGCCGCCTGGGCGGGCGGCCCCAAGGGCTGCCCGCCCTCGTCGTTTTTGGGCCCTGTCCCTCCGTTCCTGTCATGATTGCGCGGGCGGAGGGAATCCCATACACTGGGGCCGCGCATGCGCGGCCCACCCGGCCCAACCGCGCTCACGGAGTAGCAGCAGATGCAAAGGCAGCAGAACCAGGGACGATCCCGAGCCGGGCTCTTCCTCCTGGGCTCCATTCTCCTGGCGGTGTTCGCGGCCGCGATCGTGTATCGGGTCATCAAGCAGAACCAGGACCAGCTCCGCGAGGCCCAGAAGCCGAAAGAGACGACCGACGTCGTCATCGCCACCCACGACCTCATGGTCGGCATGGCCATCACCGCCGAGGACGTGAAGGTCGTCCCGTTGGCGCCTTCGAGCATCCCCGCCGAAGGCACCTACAGCCTCGCCGCGGACCTCGTCGGGCGCACCCCCCGGGAGCGAATCCTCGCCGATGAGCCCGTCCGTATCGAGCGCATCGCCCGTCCCGACGCAGGCGTGGGCCTCAACGCGATCGTCCAGCCGAGCAAGCGGGCGATGACCGTCGCCACCAACACCGAGGACGCGGTGGCCGGCCTGCTCCAGCCCGGCAACTACGTCGACATCATCGTGACCATCAAGCCGGAAGACCCCACCGCGACCAGCGCCAAGTGGGTCACCGACACCATCCTTCAGGCCATCAAGGTGCTCGCGGTCGGCGGCGCGCTCGACCAGGGGAGCGCCCCCGCACCCACCAAGGTGACCAACCAGGCGGATGGCACGAAGAAGGTGGAGGTCGCGAAGAAGGACCCCAAGGCCCCCGTGGTGAAGCTCAAGCCGAGCATCACCCTCGAGGTGACGCCCGACGAGGCCGAGAAGCTCGCCCTCGCCGTCGCCCAGGGGGACATCTACGTGGTCCTTCGTAGCGACATCGACACCATGCAATACGCCAACGAAGGCGTGAAGACCTCCCGCACGCTGATCCCGGGACTCGAAGGGCAGCCTGCAGAAGCGCCGAAGAAGATCGAAGCCACCGCCCCGGTGGACAACGGCGGCCCCCGGGCCATCGTCATCCAGGGATCCAGCCGCACCGACGTGCAGTTCAACCCGAGTGGCACCACTGAGAGCGCCTCCGGTACCAAGAGGAAGAACAAATGAGCTGGCATCTGAGGACGGCGGTTGCGGCTGCGGCGATGGTCGCCGCGGCGCCGGCGTGGGCAGAAGAGCCCTCGGTGATCGACGCGGGGGTCGGCACCTCGGTCATCAAGAACGAAGGTCGCCCGATCGCCCGGGTGCTCCTGAGCGACCCCTCGATCGCGGAGCTCCGGCTGCTCGAAGAGGGCCAATACCAGGTTCGTGGCTTGCAGGTCGGCAACACCGACCTCTACGTGTGGTTCCGCGGCGACGAGACCCACCCCAAGGCCTACCGGGTCATCGTCACCCACGACCTCAGCGACATGGAGCGCCGCATCCGGGAGACCGTCCACACCGGCACCCCGCCGCGGGTCTACCCGCTGCGCGACCGCCTGGTGGTCGAAGGCACCGTCTCCGACATGGAGACCCTCGAGCGCGTCGCGTCGATCGCCCGGGTGTACGACGAGAAGTTCATCAACCTCCTCCAGGTCTCGGGCGACAACCAGGTGCAGCTCAAGGTGGTCTTCGCTGAGCTCAGCCGCACCGGCATGCGGGAGCTGGGGCTCAACGTCATCGGCGGCCTGGGCACCGGCTATGGCGCCGTCCAGGGCCCGGCGAACACCTCCGCGCTCGATACGCGGCTCTGGAGCGCCGACACCACGCCGAACATCAATTCCGGCGTGGCCCAGGCCGCCTCGGCCGACGCGTTCAACATCGTCGGAATGGTCACCGGGGCAGTGAACATCGCGGCGGTGCTCAGCGTGCTGGAGCAGTATTCCCTGGCGAAGACCCTCGCCCAGCCCACGCTGGTCGCGCTCTCCGGCCAGCAGGCCGAGGCGCTCGTCGGCGGCGAGGTGCCGATCCCCGTCTCCCAGGTCGGCAACCGCATCACCATCGAGTACAAAGAATACGGGGTGAAGCTCACCTTCGTACCCACCGTGCTCGACGGCGAGGTGATCGACGTGCGCACCTACGTGGAGGTGTCCGACATCGACACCAACTCCGCAACGCGCGTGTCCGGCATCGAGGTCCCCGGCCTCATCTCGCGCAAGGTGAAGACCCAGCTGCGCATCGCCAGCGGGAAGACCTTCGCGATGGCCGGCATGCTGGACGAGCGCGTGGAGTCCACCCGCGCCACCGTGCCGCTCCTCGGCGATCTACCCATCGTCGGCGCGCTCTTCCGCTACGTGAAGCATGAGCGGCGCGAGACGGAGCTCGTCGTCTTCGTCACGCCCACCCTGGTACGCCCGATGGCGGCCGGGGAGGTCCCACCGCCCCCGGGAACGACGGAGGGCTACAACCCCAACGACTTCGAGCTGTTCATGATGGGTCAGCTGCTGGAGGCGGGAAGCCGCACCGCGCAGCCCACCGGCAGCTACGGGCTCAAGCGGTAGCCGATGCGTTCCCAGAACCCCAGCGGCCCCTCCAACGCAGCTTCGGTCATCGTCGTCGGTGTCGACGCACGCGCCATGGGCCAGATCCGGGAGACGCTCGGCACCGAGGCCGTCCTCCCCACCACCCCCGTCTCCTACGACGACGCGCTCACCGCCGTGCGCCGGCAGCGGCCGGACGTGGTGATCACGGGTTTTGACGGAGATCCGGAAGAAGCCGTGCGCCTGGCGCCGCTGATCCTCAACGAAGCGGGCGCCAAGATCCACCTCGTGGCGCTCTCCTCCGGCGCCGATCCGGACCGGATCCGCGCGGCCATGCGCGCGGGCTACCGGGAGTTCGTCGTGCTCCCGGCCGACGCGGAGCTCCTCCGCCAGGCGGTCCACGAAGCCACGTTCTCCGACGGGCGCGACGAAGATGCCGGAGAAGTCGTCGCGGTGTGGGGCAGCAAGGGCGGCGTGGGCACGACCTTCCTCGCCACCAACCTCGCCGGCGAGCTCAGCCCGGTGCATCGGGTCTGCGTGGTCGACCTGGACTTCGCCATGGGCGACGTCGCCGCGTTCCTCGACCTCACGCTCCCTCAGAGCATCGCCGACGTGTTCCGCAACATCGGCCGGCTCGATGAGCGCATGTTGGCCGGCAGCGTGGCGGTGCACGGCAGCAAGATCCATGTCCTCGGCCAGCCCGTCGACCTGGAGCAGCGCGAAGAGCCCAGGGGAGACCTCGTCATGCGCGTGGTCACCGCGGCCGCCCGCTCCTACCAGTACGTGGTCGCCGACTGCGGCAGCACCCTGGACGAAGCCTCCGTCACCGCGATCACTGTGGCCGACCACATCCTCCTGATCACCACGCCCGACATCCCGAGCGTGAAGGACACCTGGCGGCGCCTGCAATTCATCGACAAGCTGGGCTTGGAGAAAGAGCGCATCCGCCTCGTCGTGAACCGGTGGGACAAGCGCACCGCCCAGCTCTCGCTGGACGACATCCAGCAGAACCTGAGTCGCAAGGTGGACATCACCGTGGCCGACGACCGGGGCGCCCTCAAAGCGATCGCCGAAGGCTCGTTGCTCCGGGAGATCGATCGGAAGTCGGAAGGGGCCCGGGACATCGGGCGCATGGTCGGCCTCGTCACCGGCGAGGAGATCGCGGATGAATCGAAGCCGCAGGGCTTCATGAGCCGCCTGTTCGGGCGCTGAGGTAGGTCCACGTGTCCTCCCGACTCATCGATCGTGTCCGCGGCGCCCAGGCGCGATTCCGCCAGACGCCTGGTTCGACCACCCAGGAGGAGTACGAGCGCATCAAGCGCGCCCTCCACAACGAGATCATCGAGTCGCTGGACTTCGAGCAGGTGGGCTCCACCCCTCGGGACGAGCTCGCCGAAAAGCTGAGGGAGACCCTCACCATCGAGGTGGAGGGGCGCGCCCTCCCGCTCAACCGCATGGAGCGGGAGCGGCTGGTCGAAGAGATCCTCGACGACATCCTCGGCCTCGGTCCGCTTGAGCCGCTTTTGAAGGACCCCGACATCTCCGACATCCTGGTCAACGCCTACGATCAGGTGTGGGTGGAGAAGCGCGGCCTCCTCCAGCGGGTGGATGCGCGGTTCCACGACAACCGCCACCTGATGCAGGTCATCGAGCGCATCGTGAGCGCGGTCGGCCGCCGCATCGACGAGACGAGCCCGATGGTGGACGCGCGCCTCGCCGACGGGAGCCGCTTCAACGCGATCATCCCGCCGCTGGCGTTGGAAGGTCCCGCAGTCTCCATCCGCCGGTTCGGTACCCGGCAGATCACCAGCGAAGACCTCATCGCCATCGGCTCGTGCCCGCGGCCGATGATGGAAGTCCTCCGGGGCGTGGTCAAGAGCAAGCTCAACTGCATCATCTCCGGCGGCACGGGCTCCGGAAAGACCACGATGCTCAACGTGCTCTCGGGCTTCATCCCCGAAGGCGAGCGGGTGATCACCATCGAGGACTCGGCGGAGCTCCAGCTCCAGCAGAGCCACGTGGTCCGCCTCGAAACGCGCCCGCCCAACGTCGAGGGCAAGGGCGAAGTCACCCAGCGCGACCTGGTGAAGAACTGCCTCCGTATGCGACCCGACCGGATCATCCTCGGTGAGATCCGTTCGAGCGAGGCGATCGACATGCTCCAGGCGATGAACACCGGTCACGATGGTTCGCTCGCCACGGTGCACGCGAACAGCACGCGGGACGCCGTCGCCCGCCTCGAGACCATGGTCGGCATGGGCATGCCCAACCTCTCCGACAAAAACATCCGCGAGATGATCGCCCGCGCGGTCGACGTGATCATCCAGCTCGATCGCCTCAACGACGGCTCCCGTCGCGTGCTGGCCGTCACCGAGGTGATCGGCATGGAAGGCAACGTCGTCACCACCCAGGACATCTTCACCTTCGATCAGAAGACGATCGATGAAGACGGGCGCGTGCGCGGCACCTTCCGGGCAACCGGCGTCCGGCCCCGGTTCGCGTCGCGGCTCAAGAAGTACGGCATCGATCTCCACCACGAACTCTTCCGGTTCGAGCAGGATGTCTGAGAGCAGCAACCTCTTCACCCTCGTGGCGATCGCGGTCGTCGTCGCGCTGATCATCCTCGCCGGGCAGCTCGCCTTCTGGGCGTGGACCGCCCAGAAGGAAGAGGCGCAGCGGGAGATCGCCCGCCGACTGGGCACCGCCCCAGACAAGGCGATGGTGCCGCTGGTGCGCTTCGGCGCGGGCGGCGCGCGGGCGGGCCTCTCCGGCTGGATCGACGAGACGCTCCGCTCCGCCGGCAGCCCGTTCTCCGCAGGGACCCTTCTCCGTCGCTGCGTGCTCTTCGGCCTCGCCCCCACGATCCTGCTGTTCGTGTGGTTGAAGTCCCCGGCCGCGCTGATCGGCGTGTTCTGCGGGGTGATCCCGCTGTGGCTGCTCTCCCGCGCCGCGAACGCCAGGGTTCAGCGCCTCACCGAGCAGCTCCCCGACGGGCTCGATCTCCTCGCCCGCTCCCTGCAGGCCGGCCACGGCATCGGCGAGAGCCTCCGGTTGGTCTCCGAGGAGATGCCCGAGCCGCTCTCCTCCGAGTTCGGGCGGGTCTTCGAGGAACAGAACCTCGGCCGGGACACCCGTGAGTGTTTCCAGAACCTCTGTCGGCGCAACCCGCAGAGCTTCGACCTGCGCATCTTTGTGAGCTCGGTGCTCCTCCAGCGGGACACTGGCGGCAACCTCGTGGAGATCCTGCAGAACATCGCCCATATGATCCGTGAGCGGTTCGTGTTCCACGGCAAGGTGTCGGCCCTCACCTCCGAGTCCCGGTTCACCGCGTGGATTCTCGGTGGGCTGCCCTTCGTCATCGCGCTGATCATCATGATGAAGGCGCCGGCCTACCTCCACCCGCTCGTCAGCGATCCGCTCGGCCTCGCGTTGGCGATCGGCGGGGGCATCTGGTTCGTCATCGGGGTCTTCATCATGGGCGAGATCTCAAAGGTGGAGATCTGATGGACAACTCCGTGCTCCTCGCGCTCGGGGTGGCCGTGGTGGCCGTCCTCGCCTTCATGTACGCGCTCTGGCAGTACGTCTCGCCCGAACGCACCGCCGCGGATCGTCTGGCCGAGTTCACTGGCGGCGCCGAGCGGGAGAGCCTTCCCACCCGGCTCAACGCCCTCACGAGGTCGGCCGCGAGCCTCTCCAAGGGCAGCGTCGACGAGCTCGCCCAGACCCGAAAGTGGCTCTCTCAAGCCGGGTTCCGGCAGAGAAACGCGGTGGAGGTCTACAGCGCCAGCCGCACGGTCGGGCTGGTGGCCGTCGCGCTCATCGGGCTGCTCTTCGTCCTCTGGTTCCGGTCCCGCACCGGCGCCGACCCCAACCCCGACGCCACGATCGACGCGAGCCTCGACGTTGAGTCCACGATCACGGTGGCCACCCGGCTCAAGGGGGTGGTGTGGTACCTCTTCGGGGTGTTCGGTGGCGCTACCCTGGGGTACTACGCCCCCTACCTTTACGTTCAGAACACCCTTCAGAAGCGACGCGAGAAGATCCTCTCCGCGTTCCCCGACGCGCTCGACCTTTTGGTCTCCGCCGTCGAAGCGGGCCTTGGGCTCGACGCTGGCTTCCGCCGGGTCGCCGAGGAGATGGAGATCGCGGCCCCCGAGCTCTCCCTGGAGCTCCAGTTGGTCAACCACGAGGTCACCGCGGGTGTCCCCCGGGTGGACGCGCTGCGGCGACTGGATGAGCGCATCGGCATCGACGACGTCACTTCCCTGGTGAACGTGCTCATCCAAGCGGAACGTTTCGGCTCCTCCGTGGCTCGCGCCTTGCGCATCCACTCCGGCCACATCCGGGTCAAGCGGATGCAGCGCGCCGAGACGAAGGCCGCCCAGGTCTCGCCGAAGCTCACCGTGGTGATGATCCTCTTCATCCTCCCCACGCTGCTCATCGTCCTCCTCGGGCCGGCGCTGGTGAAGGTGAAGAACATCCTCTTCCCCGTCGCCCAGACCCACGGGGTGGCACCGTGATCCTCCTCGCCTTTGCCGCGGCCCTGGCCGGACCTCCCGAGGCGTCCCCGCAGCCCGACCTCTCCGACGATCGGGTTCGGCTGGCCACGCAGCTCGACGTGCTCGATGCGCTGGTGGACAACGGGATGGCCGAGCAGGCGATGGCCATGGTGGCCGAGATGCACAAGCAGGGCGCGGACGACCCGCGAATCGACGTCGCGCAGGGGCGCGCCATGCACCAACGCGGGCTCGACCATGACGCCGAGAGGGCACTCGAAGCGGCCGTGAAGCGAGCCCCCCGGTCGGGGGACGCGTGGTCCGCCCTCGGGGTGCTCCAGGCCGATCTCGGCAAGCTCCCCGCCGCCGAGGCCTCCCTCTCCAAGGCCGTGAAGTTCGAACCGAAGAACCCTGACATCCAGAACAACTACGGGTTCGTGCTCCTCGCGGTCGGCAAGCCGGAGCTGGCCATCCCCGCGTTCCAGGCGGCCCTCGCCGCCGACCCGAGCTCCACGCGCGCCCGCAACAACCTCGGCTTCGCCTACGTACGCCTCGACCGCTACGACGAAGCCCTGGAGATGTTCCGCGCCGCGTCCGCCGAACCTGACGCCCGCTACAATTTCGGCGTCGCCTGTGAACAACACGGCGACCGCGCGGCGGCGCTCACCAGCTATCAGGCGGCCGTCACCGCCCAACCCGGCCACGCACTCGCGGTGGTCGCCCTTTCCCGTCTGCTCAAGGAGGGCTCTCCATGACCCTGCTGTTCTTCGTCCTCGGCTGCGGCCAGCCGACGCACCTCCAGTACGACTTCGGGCGTTCGTACTACGAAGCGCTCAACACCCAGGCCACGCTGGATCGTGAGAGTGTCAAGAACGACGCCTACCCGATCTCCGGCGAAGAGGCGCTCGCCGCGCGCGCCAACACGCTCAAGGCGATGAGCGACGAAGAAAAGGGCGACCCGACGGTGACCGCCACGGTCGAAGGTCAAAAGTGACCCTGTTCTTCCTCTGGCTCAGCGCCTGCACGTCGTGCGGGGGCCTGCCCGACTCCATCCCGTCCGAGGCGGGGAAGCTCACGGAGGAGATCGCGCCCGATCTGCTCACGGCTTCGTCCCCCGACCTGGTGGTCGTACCGTGGGCGGCGCTCGCGCAGCTCGCCTTGGAAGACTACCGGGATTGCCCCCTGGTCTACCTTACGGACAGCCAGGTCTACATCGACGCCGGGGGGGCCGACGGCTGCCTCGACTCGGCGGGCTATCGCTGGCAGGGCACGGCCTCCGCCACCTTCACGTCGTCCTCGATCGCCCTGGAATTCAACGACTTCGGTCCGGTCGCCGGGGTGCCCAGCCCGTGGACAGCCCTCGGCTCCCTGCAGCTGACCCCCACCGGCTCCGGCTCCGGGGAGAAGGTCACCAGCCGTCTCGCCGTGACCAGCTACGGCCCGGGGGACACGCTCGACTTCTGGAACGAGTCCACCGGCGGCTTCGCCTTCTACGGCGGCACCTACTACGTGGATCACCTCAACGGGACCGTCGGCATCGGCGACTGGGGCACCGCCGAGGTGGACGTGAACCGCGTCCCCCTCTCGCTGGTCAATGGGTGCACCTACGGCGAGCACGCCGCGGGCAACATCGCGCTGTTCGCCCAGAACGACGGCTACTTCACCTTTCAGGCCGCCGATGTTGCGGCCGCGCCCACCGGTCCGCCTCCGCCCCCCGCGGCGGGCGACACGGCCAACACCGGAGACACCGGAGACACCGCCGGTGGCGGTGGCGGCGGCGGTGGCGGTAGCACCAACGTCATCCCCAACCCCACCGGCGCCGCGGGTGAGCTCTGCGGGGAGTGTGCGCAGTTGGCCATCGACGGCGAGCCGCTCGCGGGCTGTGTCACCGCCACGCGGGTCATGAGCTGGCCGTTCATCGCCCCGTTCTGACCCAGCGCTGAGCGGCACCGGCCCCCGCGTCCGTAGGGATCCGGGATCCGTGCGGCGGAAGCGTGAACTGTGGGATGGAAGCGCGCCGGTCACTGGTTAGGTGGCCGCCATGCGCACCATCCTCCTCACTCTCCTCGTCGTCCCGACCCTCGCGTTCGCGGGCCCCAAGGCCAAGCCGGGCGCCGCCCCCCCGCCCGCCGATCCGCCTCCGGTCGCCGCTCCGGCCCCCGCCCCGGCGCCCGAGGAGCCTCCTCCCCCGCCGGTGGACATCAAGGCGCACAACCTCGCCCTCTCGGTCACGGTCACCCGGATGGACAAGACCACGATCACCAAGCACGTGCAGGGCGTGGAGCGGTCGTCCGACTTCCACGGCGACGCCGGCTGGACCACCGACGCCAAGGACCTCAAGTTCAACGTCGACACCGGCAAGGGTGAGAAGGCCGTCTCCTGGACCGACGTGAAGTCCGTCTCCGTCGTCCCCGGCAAGATGGGCGACGACGTCGACTGCACCTACAGCTCCGACTTCAACCCGTTCATGTACGAGTGTTCGATCCGCACCACCTCCACGGTCGTGCTCAAGGACGGCACCAAGGGCACGATCGACACCCGCAACAAGTGGCGCTTCACCTTCGATGACGGCGAGCAGGTCGAGTTCTACCTGCTCAAGTACACCGTGCGCGAGCAGGACGAGCCGACGGCCGGCGGCGAAGACGCCGTGGAGAACATGGGGATGTACACGAAGCTCCAGCAGGCGCTCCGGGCCGACATCAAGGGCTCGATGGTCACGAGCATCACGATTCAGTGACCGTTCGGGGGTGAGCGCGGCGGCGGGCGACGTGGCCCGCCGCCGCTCTTCAGCGTAGATTGGCCGGATGTCCATCTACGCAATCGTCGGCGTCGTCGTCTTCGTCCTCTGGATGCTGCTGGAATTCAAGACCAGCCGTCCCGACGGCACGCTGCTCCAGGTGCCGCCCTACCGGCGCATCATGTTCTACCTGATGCCGAAGAAGAACGAGTCGATGGTGTACTTCGACGCGTACGTCGACGCGACGAAGCTCAACGCCTGGCTCGAGAAGGTGAAGGTCACCTGCGAGTCCGGCATCACCCACGCCACGGTCGCGGCCGTGGGCATCGGCCTCTCCGCCACCCCGGCGATGAACCGGTTCGTCGAAGGCCGCCGGCTCTACACCCGCTCCGGCCGCTGGCTCACCTTCTCGATGCTCCGCAAGCGCCTCGACCGTGAGGCGAAGATCGGCACGATCAAGCGCGAGTTCATCGACGGCGAGACCTTCAAGGACTGGTGCGCCCGGGTCAACGGTGGCATCAAGGAAGAGCGCAGCGGCGTGAAGACCTCGGGCGACAAGGAGCTCGACCTCTTCAACCTCCTCCCCCGCCCCCTGCTCGTCCTCGCGGCGAGCGGGATCAACATGTTGAACTACTACAACATCCTCCCCGGGTTCTTCATCAAGGACGATCCGATGCACACCAGCATCTTCGTCGCGAACCTGGGCAGCCTCAACATGGGCGCCGGCTACCACCACCTGTACGAATACGGCAACTGCCCGCTGTTCATCATGTTCGGGAAGACCGAGCTGGCCCCCATGGTGATCGACGGGCAGGTGCAGGTGCGCCCCCGCCTGCACATCCGCTTCACGTACGACGAGCGGATCGACCACGGGCTGAGCGCCCGCTTCGGCATCGACGCCGTGGTGCGCGTGCTCAACAACCCCGAGCGGTTCATCGGCTGCACGCAGGCCGATGGTTCGGACGCGAAGCCGATGTGGCCGAACGCCGAGTGGGACAAGCCGGATAACTGAGGCGTCCGCGCCGGAGGTGCCCCTGTCCACGTCGCTGCGGGTGCTGGTCGTCGACGACGAGCGCAACATTCGCCTCACGCTCACGACGCTCGTGGAGTCGCTGGGCCACGAAGCCCGCGCGGCCGCGAGCGCCGCCGAGGCGGAGGCTGCGGTGCAAGCGCGCCGGTTCGACGTGATCCTCCTCGACCTGAAGCTCGGGCAGGCCTCGGGGTTGGAGCTCCTCCCTCGCCTCTTGGACGCCGCGCCCGGCTGCGCCGTGGTCCTGATGACCGCCTTCGCGACCGTCCCCACGGCGATCGAGGCGATCCGCCGAGGTGCGAGGGACTACCTCCCGAAGCCCTTCGAGCCCGAACAGATCCGCCTGCTGCTCGACACCCTGGCCCACGAGCGCGGCCTCGTGCGGCGGGTGGCGGAGCTGGAGGAGCGGGTCGCCGAGGTGCCGGAGGCGGACTTCGAGACCGAGAGCCCGGCGATGGCGGCCGTATACGACCTCGCGCGGCGGGTGGCGGCCAGCGACGCGTCGGTGCTGCTCACCGGCGAGAGCGGCACCGGAAAGAGCGTGCTGGCGCGGTTCATCCACCTCCACAGCCGGCGTTCGCCGCAGCCCTTCGCGGTGGTGAACTGCCCGACGCTCTCCGAGGAGCTCCTCGCCTCGGAGCTGTTCGGGCACGCCCGCGGGGCGTTCACGGGCGCGGTGCGCGACACGCCCGGGCGCGTGGCGAGCGCCGAAGGCGGCACGTTGTTCCTCGACGAGATCGCCGAGATCGCGCCGACAGTGCAGGCCCGCCTCCTCCGGTTCCTCCAGGACCACCAGTACGAGCGGGTCGGGGAAGCCCGCACCCGCACCGCCGACGTTCGGGTGATCGCCGCCACCAACCGGCTCCTCGACGACGAGGTGCGCCGCGGGCGCTTCCGAGAGGACCTGCTCTACCGCCTCAACGTGATCCAGCTCCGGCTGCCTCCGCTCCGCGAGCGTCGCGAGGACCTCGTGCGCCTCGCCGAACGGTACCTCGCGCACTTCGCCAGGGTCCAGCGGCGCCCCCCGATGACGCTCACCCCCGACGCCGCCGCCTCCCTCCGCGCGCACGCCTGGCCCGGCAACCTCCGCGAGCTGCGCAACGTGGTGGAGCGCGCGGTCATCCTGGCTCCTGGCGCGGTCGTGGACGCGGCCGTTCTCGGCCTCCGCCCTCCTGCACTCGCGCTCGCTCTCGGGGACGACGCCACGGTGGAGGCCATCGAGCGCGAACACATCCTCCGCGTCCTCGCCCGGCATCCCCACGCGGAGGAGGCGGCCCGGGTGCTCGGCATCGATCCGGCCACCCTCTGGCGCAAGCGAAAGCGGTGGGAGGTCGGGGAAGGTTAGCGGCGGGCGGCCGGCGTATTCGACAAGGGCAAGGTCGCTTTGGGCGCCAGCCACCGTGGGTGCCCGGCGGGGATGGGGTCAGGCGCAACGACCGTCAGCCCTCCGCTTCCATCGCCGGCCGCCGCGGCCACCGTGCAAAACGCAAGGCCGGCGGCGGCCGCGGCTTGCAACTCGCGGCCACCAGCGCGCGCCGCTTGACGGATAGCGGGCGTTCGTAGCCGACCACGGCGGTGGCATGACCCGTGCAGTCGGGGGGGCACGAGGTCGACCATGCTCGTCATCGTCCCCCGCGTCCTCGCCGGCGCGATGCCCGCAGCCTCCGGCTCGTCCGCTACCGGGACTCGCGCCGTGGATTGGGCAACCCTCGCCCTCGTGCTCATCGGCCTCCTCGCCTTCGCGCGGTGGGCTCACCCTTCGGAGTCGCCATGAACCTCGATCTCTGCCTCGGCGCGCTCACCGCCATCGGGCTCACGCTCTACCTCGTCTACGCCCTCGCCTTCCCCGAGAGGTTCTAAGATGGACGCCAACGGCTGGTTCCAGATCTGGTCCTTCGCAGCGATCGTGCTCGCCTTCGCGTTCCCCGTGGGGCTCTGGCTGCACCGCGTCATGGAGGAGCACGACGCCCCGGTCGGCGGCGCCCTCCGCCGCGCGGAGGTCCTCGGCTACCGCCTCATCGGCGTGGACCCCAGTCGGGAGATGAGCTTCCGCGAGTACACGGGCTCGGTGCTCACGTTCTCGGCGGTCGGGCTGATTTTCACCTTCGTGGTGCTGCGCTTCCAGTCCCACCTCCCGTTCAACCCGCAGGGTTTCGGAGACCTCTCCTGGCACCTCGCGCTGAACACGGCGGTCAGCTTCACCACCAACACCAACTGGCAGAGCTACGCCGGCGAGAGCACCCTCTCGTACTTCTCCCAGGCGGTCGGCCTGGTGTTCCACAACTTCACCTCCGCAGCCGTGGGGCTCGCGGTGGCGATGGCGGTGGCCCGCGGGCTCACCCGCGTGGACCGCGCCGGGACCCTGGGCAACTTCTGGCGGGACCTGCTGCGGGCGCACCTCTACGTGTTCCTCCCCCTGAGCTTCGTCTACGCGTTGGTGCTCGTGACCGGCGGCACGCCGCAGACCTGGTCCGCCTACGTCCACGCCCGCACGCTTGAGGGCGCCGACCAGCTGCTCGCCGTGGGGCCCGTCGCGTCACAGGTGGCGATCAAGATGCTCGGCACCAACGGCGGCGGCTTCTTCAATGCCAACGCCGCGCATCCGTTCGAGGACCCCTCTCCCTGGATCAACCTCGTCCAGATGGTGTCGATCTTCCTGATCCCGGCAGGGCTGGTCCACACCTACGGGCGGATGAGCCGGAACGTGAAGAACGGCTACGCCATCCTCGGGTCGATGTTCGGGCTGTTCCTGGTGCTCACCGGCGCCTGCTACGCGGCGGAAGCGGGGTGGCTCGGCGGGCTCGGCAACTGGGAAGGCAAGGAGTCCCGCTTCGGGATGGCCGCCAGCTCCCTGTTCGCCGGCGTGACCACCAGCGCGTCCTGCGGCGCGGTCAACGGGATGCACGACAGCTTCACCCCGCTCGGCGGCCTCATACCGGCGGTGAACATCCTCCTCGGCGAGGTCGTGTTCGGCGGCGTCGGCGCCGGCCTCTACGGCGTGTTGGTGATGGTCGTGCTCTCGGTGTTCCTCGCCGGCCTGATGGTCGGCCGCACCCCGGAGCTCCTCGGCAAGAAGATCGAGGTGCGGGAGATGACCCTCGCCGCGGTCTACATCCTCGTCTTCCCCATTTTCGTGCTCATTCCGGCGGGCTCGGCCTCCGTCGCCGACTGGGGCGTGTCGAGCCTCAACAACGCCGGGCCGCACGGCTGGACGGAGCTGCTCTACGCGTTCACCAGCGCCACCGGCAACAACGGCTCCGCGTTCGCCGGGCTCAACGCCAACACGCCCTGGTACGACACGCTCTTGGCGATCTCCATGTTCTTCGGCCGCTTCGCCATGATGGTCCCGGCGCTGGCCATCGCCGGGAACCTCGCCGCCAAGCGCGCCGTGGCCCCCGGCCCCGGCACCTTCCCCACGGACGGCGCGCTGTTCACCGGGCTCCTCGCCTCGGTGATCGTCATCGTCGGCGCGCTCACGTTCTTCCCGGTCCTCGCGCTCGGCCCCATCGCCGAGCACGTCTCCCTCGCCACCCGGTACTGACATGTCCAAGCCCCCTCCGCAGTCGATGTTCGCCGCCGAGCTCGTGCGTCCGGCCGTCCGCGACGCGTTCGTGAAGCTCGACCCCCGCGTGCAGGCCCGCAACCCGGTGATGTTCGTGACGTTCGTCGGGGCGCTGCTCACCAGCGTGCTCGCCGGCCTGCACCTCAACGGGTTCGCCGCCGCGGTCAGTGTCTGGTTGTGGTTCACCGTACTCTTCGCCAACTTCGCCGAAGCGCTCGCCGAGGGGAGGGGCAAGGCCCAGGCCGCCACCCTCCGGAAGATGCGTAGCGACGTCTCCGCGCGGCGCCTGGTCGATGGGAAAGAAGACCGCGTACCGAGCGGTCAGCTCCGCAAGGGCGATCTCGTCGTCTGCGAAGCCGGCGACCCCATCCCCGCCGACGGCGACATCGTCGAGGGCGTGGCCTCCGTCGACGAGTCCGCGGTGACGGGCGAGTCCGCGCCGGTGGTCCGTGAAGCCGGCGGCGACCGCTCCGCGGTGACCGGCGGCACCCGCGTGCTCTCCGATCGGGTGGTGATCAAGGTGGCCGCGGACCCCGGCGAGGGCTTCCTCGACCGGATGATCTCCCTCGTCGAAGGCGCTGAGCGCCGCAAGACCCCCAACGAGCTCGCGCTCCACATCCTCCTGGTGGCGCTCACGCTCGTGTTTTTGCTCGCCGTCGTCACCCTGATGCCCACGGCCGCCTACGCCGGGCTCCACCTGGACGTGTCGATCGCCGTGGCGCTGCTGGTGTGCCTCATCCCCACGACCATCGGCGGGCTCCTCTCGGCCATCGGCATCGCCGGCATGGACCGGCTCATCCGTAAGAACGTGCTCGCGCTCTCCGGCCGCGCCGTGGAGGCCGCCGGCGACGTGGACGTGCTCCTCCTCGACAAGACTGGCACGATCACCCTCGGCAACCGCATGGCCACGGAGTTCATCCCGGCGCCCGGCGTGACCGCCGAGGCGCTCGCGGACGCCGCGCAGCTCGCGTCCATCGCCGACGACACCCCGGAGGGCCGGTCCATCGCCGTGCTCGCCAAGACGTTCGGCTACCGCGCCCGCGACGTGGAGCCGGCGCACGTGACCTTCGTGCCGTTCACCGCCGCCACCCGGATGTCCGGCTGCGACTGGCACGGGCGGCAGCTCCGCAAGGGCGCCGCGGACGCGGTGCGCCGCCACGTCCTCGCGCTCGGGGGCGGTGTCCCGCAGGCCGTCGACGCGGCGGTCAACGCTGTCGGCGACCTCGGCGGCACCCCGCTTGTCGTCGCGGACGACGCGCGGATTCTCGGGGTCATCCGCCTGACCGACGTGGTGAAGGGCGGGATCCGCGAGCGCTTCGAGCGCTTCCGGGCGATGGGCATCCGCACCGTGATGATCACCGGCGACAACCCGCGCACCGCCGCGGTGATCGCCCGAGAGGCCGGCGTGGACGACTTCATCGCGGAGGCCACCCCCGAGATGAAGCTCGCCCGCATCCGGGACGAGCAGGGCAAGGGCCACATGGTCGCGATGACCGGCGACGGCACCAACGACGCCCCCGCGCTCGCCCAGGCGGACGTGGGCGTGGCGATGGGTACCGGCACCCAGGCCGCCCGCGAGGCCGGCAACATGGTGGACCTGGACAGCAACCCGACCAAGCTCCTCGAAGTGGTGGAGGTCGGCAAACAACTGCTGATGACCCGCGGCACGCTCACGACGTTCTCCGTCGCCAACGACGTCTCGAAGTACTTCGCGATCCTCCCGGCGCTCTTCGTGACGGTCTTCCCCGGGATGGCCGCGCTCAACGTGATGCGCCTCGCCACGCCCCAGAGCGCGATCCTCTCCGCGGTCATCTTCAACGCGGTGATCATCGTAGTCCTGATCCCGCTCGCGCTGCGCGGCGTGGCCTACCGGGCCCTCGGCGCCCCGGCGCTGCTCCGGCGTAACGTCTTGGTGTACGGCGTCGGCGGTCTCGTTGCACCCTTCATCGGTATCAAGCTGGTCGACCTCTGCCTCGTCACCCTCGGTCTGGTGTGAACATGCTCTCCGCGTCCCTCCGCGCCACTGCGCTCCTCCTCGTGCTCTGCTGTCTGGTGTACCCCGCGCTGGTCACCGGGATCGCCCAGGTCGCCCTCCCCGAAACCGCGAACGGCTCGCTCGTTCGGGCCGAGGACGGCGCCGTGATCGGCTCGTCGCTCATCGGGCAGGCGTTCCGCTCCCCGGGCTACCTCCAGGGGCGCCCGTCCGCGGCCGGCGCAGGATACGACGCCGCCGCCTCCAGCGGCTCCAACCTCGGGATGACCAGCCAGAAGCTCGCCGATCGTCGCGCGGCCACCGAGGCCGCCCTGCTCGCGCAGAACCCCGCGGCCCCTGGGCCCGTGCCCGAGCTGCTCCTCACCGCGTCGGGCTCCGGCCTCGACCCGGAGCTCCCCCCCGCCGCCGCGCTCTGGCAGGCGCCGCGCATCGCGGCCGCCCGCGGCGTCGACGTGGCACGCATCCGCGCGGTCATCGACGAGCTCACCGTCGGCCGCGACCTCGGCTTCCTCGGCGAGCCCCGGGTCAACGTCCTCGCGGTGAACCTCGCGCTGGACCGACGTTTCCCGGAGGCTCGGTGACGGAACAGGAAGGCCGGGACCGGCGGGCGGAGGACTTCCTCGCGCTCGTTCAACGCGGCAAACGCGGGCGGGTGAAGGTGTACATCGGCTCCTCCGCCGGCGTGGGGAAGACCTACCGCATGCTCCAAGAGGCCCACCAACTCCGCGAGCGCGGGGTGGACGTGGTCATCGGGTTCATCGAGACCCACGGGCGGGCGGACACCGTCGCCCAGCTCCGGGACCTGCCGGTCGTCTCGCCCAAGCGGGTTCGCTACCGCGATCTCGACCTCGACGAGCTCGACCTTGAGGGGGTCTGCGCCCGAAAGCCCGCCGTGGTGCTGGTGGACGAGCTGCCCCACACCAACCCGCCCGGCTTCAAGAACCGTTGGCGCTACCAGGATGTCGCCGACCTCGCCGACGCCGGGATCCACGTGATCTGCGCGATGAACGTGCAACACCTGCAGTCGCTCGGCGAGGTGGTACAGCGGGCGACGGGCGTCCGTGTGCGCGAGACCGTGCCCGACGCCTTCCTCCGCGAGGCCGACCAGGTGGTGAACCTCGACTTGAGCGCCGAGGATCTCGTGGAGCGCTTGCGCGCCGGAAAGATCTACCCCCCCGAGCGGGTGGAGCAGGCGCTCTCCTCGTTCTTCCGCACCGAGAACCTGGAGACCCTGCGGGAGCTGGCGCTCCGAGAGGTCGCCGAAGCGCTCGACCGCCGGCAGGTCGCGCGCGGCGATCAGGTCGGCGCAGGCAAGGTGCTGGCGTGCCTCGCCTCACGGAGTCCGAACCCCGGGCGGATCGTGGAGCGCGCGGCGCGCATCGCCGGCCGCCTCAACACGCACTGGTACGTGGTGCATGTACGCACTCCTGCGGAGGCGGGCCACCGGCTCGACAGCGCCGCCGAACGGCGCCTCCACGACAGCTTCGAGACGGCGCAGCGGATGGGCGCCGAGCTGGTGCAGCTCGACGGCGCCGACGTGGTGGCGTCGATCCTCGGCTTCGCCCGCGAGCACGGCGTCGTGCACATCCTCGTCGGGGGAAGCCTGCGCAGCCGATGGCAGGAGCTGTGGAACGAGGGGCCGATCTCGCGGCTCATCCGGGGTGCCACTGACATCGACATCCAGATCGTGCCCATGGGCGCGACCGCCAGGGAGGGAGGGTGAAACTACAGCTTCGGGTACTGCTCGCGCAGCTTCCCGCGCTCGTCGTGGTGGTACTACTGGTAGGCTTCGGCTCCGTGACCCTCGACCGGCTCGCCGGACAAGGGCGGGCGGTGCTCGGGGAGAACTACCGCTCGGTGGTCGCCGCGCAGCGGATGAAGGAGTCCATCGAGCGGTTGGACAGCGCCGCGCTCTTCTGCCTCGCCGATGCCTGCGACCGCGCGGACCCGCTGGTAGCCGAGCACCAGCCCCGGTTCGAGGCGGAGTTGGCCGTGGAGGAGGGCAACGTGACCGAGGCGGGCGAGGGCGAGGCCGTACGCACCCTGCGCGCCGACTGGTCGATCTACGCCGAGAGCTACCACGCCTTCCGAGCCGCGCCCCCCGAGGGGGCCCGCGCGCTCTACTTCGACCGGCTCCTCCCCCAGTTCCTGGCGGTGAAGGAAGGTTGTGATCGCGTGCTCGCGCTCAACCAGGACGCGATGGTGGCGAAGGCGGACGCCTCGGAGGGGGTCGCGCGGCGGTCGAGGTCAACGTGGATCGCGGGCGCGGTCCTGGGCTTCGCCGCGGCGGTGGGGCTTGGGCTGGCGCTGGCCGGACGGCTCACCGGGCCGCTCCGGCAGTTCACGGCAGCGGCGGAACGGATCGGGGAAGGGCAGCTCGAAGCCCGCCTCCCCGAGAGCGCCGTGACTGAGCTCGACGCCGTGGCGCGGGCGTTCAACCAGATGGCCGAGCGGCTGCGACTGTACCGGCGCGCCGCAGACAGCGAGCTCTCGCGCACCCGGGAAGCCGCCCAGGCGGCGATCGAGAGCCTCGTGGACCCGGTCCTGGTGCTCACGGTGAAGGGGGAAGTCCGGGCCACGAACGAGGCCGCGCGGCGAGTGGTGGGCATTGAGCCGAGAGCCCGTCGGCTGTCGGCGGGCGATCCCGCGCTCCTTGAGGCGGTGGCCGGCGCGCACGCCAAGGTCGTCGCCGACGGCCGCCCCGTGCTCCCTCGCGACTTCTCCACCGCCGTGCTCGTCCCCGGCGACGCCGGCGACCGTGCATTCCTCGCCCACGCCACCCCCGTGAACGACGCGGTGACGGGGGAGATGGTCGGCGTGACCGTGCTGCTGCAGGACGTCACCCGGCTGCGGCACCTCGACGAGCTCAAGGGCAACTTCGTCCACACCGTGGCGCACGAGCTGCGGACGCCGCTCACGTCGTTGGGGATGGCGCTGCACCTCGCCCTGGACGAGCGGGTCAGCGGCCCGTTGGAGCCGCGCCTGCTCGACCTCCTCACCGCCGCCCGGGACGACACCCGTCGGCTGCGCACGCTCGTGGAGGACCTCCTCGACCTGTCCCGACTTCAGGCCGGCCGAACGGCAGAGGTGGCGCTGGTGCCCCCGGCAGAGCTGCTCGCCGAGGTGGTGGACACGGTCCGTACCCAGGCCGATGCGCGGGGGGCGACGGTGGCCACGGAGGTCGACGATGGCCTCGCGGCGCTCTCCGTGGACCGGACCCGGATGCGCGTGGCGCTGGTGAACCTCGCGACCAACGCGATCCGGCACAGCCCCACCGGAGGGCGGGTGATCCTCCGCGCCCACCGCGTCGAGGGTCGCCTTCGCCTGGAGGTCGACGACGACGGTCCCGGCGTGCCCCGCGCCGACCGTGAGCGGATCTTCGAGCCCTTCGTCCGCGGCGAAGGCGAGACGAGCGAGGGCGCCGGGCTCGGGCTCTACATCGCCCGCGAGGTGGTCCGGGCCCATGGCGGACACCTCGGGGTGGAGCGTTCGCCGACCCGCGGGGCGCGGTTCTGGATTGAGCTGCCGGCGTGAGACGCGCGCGCGGCGCCCGCCGTCCGGCGCGACTCCCGCCCCACGCCCTTGTTTCGCCGACCGTGGCACCTCGACCGCCGACGGGTCCGGCCGGGCTGGCGGGTGTCGCGCCGCGGCCCCCCGGCATCCGCCTGTTCAGTACAAGAACCCGCTCCGAACCATCCGAACCCCGTCGACGTACTGCGCGAGGTCGGTGGACCGCTCGTTCTCGATCCACGTCACCGCGATGGGCGTGGCGCCATCGACGACGCCGGCGTCGGAGACAAGTGGCGAGTGCGCCGGGCGGAAAACAAAGTCGATCGTGCGGTGGACGGCGGACAGGTAGTAGCGCCTCGGTTCCGGGTGCGTGTCCCGCAGGTCACACCCCTTCCCGAACGAGGGCCCGAGCGCGGGATCGGGAGGGAGCGCGAAGGCGGAAGCCAGCGTGAGGGCGAAGAGCATGCCGCCTCGTAACCGGAATTCCAGCGGCGGCCGCCCGCCTTCGGCGGTCGCCGGGCCCTCCCTGCGGCCCTCCGGGCCTCCGTTCGGTCCCTGCCGCGGCGCCGCCGCGGCGATTACCCTCTCCCGCACCCCGGAGCCCCCGTGAAGCCCCTCCTCGGCCTGCGTACCGCCTTCTACCGCGCCGAGGACGTCCCCGCGGTCCGCGACTGGTACTCCCGCGCCCTCGGCGTGGAGCCGTACTTCGACCAGCCGTTCTACGTGGGCTACCAGGTTGGCGGCTACGAGCTCGGGCTGGTGCCGGACGTCCCGCTCAACACGGGTGGCGTGGCGTGGGGCGTCGCGGAGATCCAGGCGGCCCACGCGTGGTTCTTGTCGTGCGGAGCCGTCGAGGTCGAGGCGCCCCACGAGGTGGGCGGCGAGATCTGGTTCAGCAGCGTCCGCGATCCCTTCGGCAACGTGCTCGGCCTGTTGCAGAACCCCCACTTTGTCCGCGGCGAATAGCCGTGCTCCCCCTCCTCGTCCCGCTCGCCCTCGCGACCCCCCTTGATGAGGTACAGTCGGCGTTCACCCACGGCGTCCCCACCGGGATCATCACCTGCGCGCCGATCGGCGCGCTCACCGGGAAGGTGGACGGGCTGCCGCTCCCTCCCGACCTCCAGGCCGAGCTGGCGAAGGAGCCGCGTGGAAACGCGGTTTGGACCCTCCTGCACACCAGCGCGGCGGTCGCCGCGGGCATCGACGTCCAAGGCGGCATCCTCCTCACCGGCACCCCCGGCGAGGGCGGCGACCACAGCGAGCTGGACCTTGCGTTCTCTGGCACCCCCGCCCAGGCCGAGGCCCTGCTCCGCGTGCTCTACGACGACGTGACGCCCACGACCGGCGGCTGGGAGGTCACGCCGGATCACGGTCCGGAATTCGCCCGCCTCTCCGGGGGGCACCTCCGGGTCGGCGGCTCGGACGCCGACAGCGGCGCGGGCGTTCCCCCCGCGCTCCAGGGGCTCCCCCAGGGCCCGGGCTGCATGATGTGGTTCGCGAAGCTCAAGGACCCGGTCCCCGAGAACCTCACGATGTACGTGCCCTTGGGGGGTGACGCGCCGCTGCTCCTCCGCGGCGAGCTCGACGGCGTGCCCCCGCTGAAGGTCGGCCCCCGCCGCCCCTCCCCTCGCAGCGAGAGCGCGCCGTTCGCTGTGCTGGTGAGCCGCTTTCCCCTGGACACCCTGGTCACCTGGCTCGCCCCGGACACCGAGGCGCAGTTCGCCGAGCTCGGCTCGCTCCTCCACCTCATGCCCGGCACCACGGTCGCGGCGTTCTCGGAGGAGGGCACGCCCGCTTTCGTCGCGGTCGTCCCGATCACCGGCCCGCATGGGTTCCGTGTCCCCCGCGGCCGGCTCCAAAAGGTCCTCGCCGAGAAGATGCCCCCCGCCGCGGGTTTCCCGGGCGTCTACGCGTTCGGAGAGAGCGGGGGGATCTTCCTCGCTGCCGGGCGAAGCTCGATGCTGATCGGAAACAACGCCGAACGGGTCGCCGAGGTCGCCGCTGAACGGGGGCAGCCCTGGTACACCCCCGAGCTCACGGCGTGGAATGACGAGTGGCCGGTGGCGCTCGTCGCCGACGGGAGCGCGTTGAAGGCGCCCTCCCTCCGGGCGTTCGCCGGGGCTCGCGTCTCCGGTCGTCAGGTGGAGCTCGGCGTGCGGATCGACGACCCCGACAGCCAGGGCGCGGCCCTGCTCTCCAGCCTCCTCGCCGACAAGTTCCTCCCGAACTTCGTCGAGATGGAGCACCGCTCGCAGCGCGGCGAGGCGCCGGCCACGGTGGAGGCGATCATCGCGGCGGAGCGTACCTACGACCAGACCACCGGCGGCGGCTGCCTCCCCCTCCCTTCCGCCCCGCGCCCGCCGTCGAAGGTCGACGGCGCCCAGGTGGCCTGGGAGGCGAGCTCCGCTTGGGGCGCGCTCGGCTGGAAGCCCACAGGCAAGCTCCGGGGTAGCTACGAGGTCACGGTGGGTCCGAACGGCTGCACGGTCACCGGCACGATCGACGTGGACCACGACGGGAAGCCGGCGGTGTACGAGATGTACACCACCGGCGGAGGGCCGCCGCGGCAGGTCACGGGTCCGGACGTATACTGAGCGTGTTCTACTACTACGGACGGAAAAAGCAGATCGCCCGCCACTATCCGCCGCCGCGGCAGGAGGTGATCATCGAGCCGTTCGCGGGCTCGGCGGCCTACGCGCTGCACGCGGATCATTGGCAGCGAAGGGTGATCCTCGTGGAGAAGGACGCCCGGGTGGCCGCGGTCTGGGAGTGGCTCATCCACGAAGCCACCCCGGCCTCCATCGCCGCCCTCCCCGAGCTCTCGGTGGGCCAGAAGAGCTCCGAGTTCCTCCACATCCTCCACGCCGCCACCAAGATGGCGTTCAAGTACCGCACCATCAAGGTGACCCCGGTGCTCGCCCGAAACTGGGAGATCAGCCGGCGCACCTTCGCCGCGAACCTCCACAAGGTGAGACACTGGGAGATCATCTGCGGCGACTACACGTTGGCGCCCCAGATCGAGGCGACCTGGTTCGTGGACCCGCCCTACCGCCACGGTCCCGGCACGGGCTACGCCCACGGCAGCGGCGCCCTGGACTACGACGCCCTCGCCGCCTGGGTGCGCGCCTGCCCCGGCGACGTCATCTGCTGCGAAGGCGCAGGTGGCGACTGGTTGCCCTTCGAGCCGCTCCTCTCCCTCCCCGGCGTCGCCGGGAAGCGGAGTGAGGAGCGGGTCTATCTTCAAACGGGAGGATGAGCGGAGGACCAGAGCGCCCCCTCGGCGCCGCGATCCG
This sequence comes from uncultured Pseudomonadota bacterium, assembly GCA_903921785.1. GTDB lineage: Bacteria > Myxococcota_A > UBA796 > UBA796 > SXON01 > SXON01. The sequence goes on along the minus strand of CAIXRH010000243.1, from coordinate 5,739 downwards.
CACCCCGCTCCCGACGCACCCGCGCGGACCGTGATCCGCGGATCGCCCAGATCGGCCTCGCGAACCGACCCGTGGTAGAGGCGGACGTGGCCCCGCCTCCCCTCCCCCGCTTCGCCCCGCTGCTCGTCGCCCTCGCCTGCTCCACCGGCGACACACTCCACGCCGGCGCGGGAACCGGCGAAGACAGTGCTTCGCCCACTGATTCCGGGGCTCAAGGCTCCGCCGACTCCGGGCCGGACACCGGCGTGGACACCGCGGACACCAGCGTCTCGGACAGCGCGGACCCCGTGGACAGCACCGACACCGCCCCATGGACGCGCCCCGACCGCGCCGACACCGACCACCCCGCGGTCACCGACAGTTGGCGTTGGGGCGGCGGAGTCGGCTACCCCGACGTGGTCGACCCCACCTGGCCCGTGGTCACCGTGATCACCGACGCCGCCTCCCTCGCCGCCGCACTGGCGGGCGCGACCGCGGGCGACGTGGTCTTCGTGGCGAACGACGCCGAGATCGACCTGACCGGCCAGTCCCTCTGCGTGCCGGCGGGCGTGTGGGTCGCGGGTGGGCGTGGCGTGGGCGGCGAGGCGGGGGGCCTCCTCTACGCGACCGAGGGCAGCGCCGACCCGATCCTCGAGGCGTGCGGCGCCGGCGTCCGCATCACGGGACTCCGCATCCGCGGCCCCGATCCCGAGACCTGTCCGCCCGAGTGGCCCGACCGTTGCCCCGAGGACGTCTCCGGCGACGCCAACTGCGCCTACTGCACCCAGACGGCCGTGGGCATCCGCACCGTCGGCTTCTCCGGCCTGGAAGTGGACAACAACGAGATGTCGGGGTGGACCTACGCCGCGGTGGCCGTGAAGGACGCCCCGGACGCGGACGTGCACCACAACCACCTTCACCACGACTGGCGCGAGGGGCTCGGCTACGGGGTGGTGCTCTACGGGACCGGAGGTCCGAGCGCCACGATCCGCGGGAACCGCTTCGATGCCATCCGCCACGCGGTGGCCGGTCAGGGCTACCCGGGCACCGACTACATCGCCCGCGACAACCTCATGGAAGGTTCGTCGATCGGGCACATCTTCGACATGCACGGGGAGAACGAGGCCGCGGACGACGGAAGCAGCGCCGCCGGCGGCGACATCCGCGTCTACCAGAACGTGGTGCTCACCGAGGACCAGTACAGCTTCGTCGTGCGCGGCCGGCCCACCGTGGGCGCCTGGCTCTACGACAACTGCCTGGCCCCCGCCAAGAGCGAGGCCTACGACCAGCGGTATTACACCGGCAACTTCTACGTGGACGTGGACCCCGCCGGCGCCCCCGCCCCCAACGCCTACGGGCAATCCCCAGGGGACTGCGGCACCCTCCACTGGTGCCTGCGCGACGGCGCCACCGGCGCCCAGCGCTACGGCTCAGCGAGCGGCACCCCGGCCAGCGAGCTCCTGGTCGGCGACCTCGACGGCGACGGCCACGACGACGTCTTCGACTCCACCGGCAGCGGCTGGCGCTACGCCAACCCCGACGGCGGCTCCTGGACCAACCTCGCTTCTTCCGGCGTCTCACTGACCGACCTCGCCCTCGCGGACCTCGACGGCGACGGCATCGACGACGTCTTCTACGCCAGCGGCAGCGCGTGGATGTGGTCGAAGAGCGGCAGCAGCTCCTGGGCCACGCTCCGCAGCTCCACCCTCCAACGTTCGGCGGTGCAGCTCGGGGACTTCAACGGCGACGGCGCCGCCGACGTGTTCACCACCGAGGGCGGGCGCTGGTACTACTACCCGAACGGCTCCGGCGCCGCCGTCGCGCTCGCCAGCTCCAGCGACGCGATGAGCGAGCTTCGCCTTGGCGACTTCGACGGCGACGGCGTCTCGGACGTCTTCTCCGCCGACGGCAGCCACTGGCGTTGGTCGAAGTCCGGCACCGCCTCGTGGGCCAACCTCGCCAGCTCCTCCGAGGGTGTTTCGACCTTGGCTTTCGCCGATCTGGACGGCGACCACATCACCGACGTGCTCGACGACAACGGCGAGACCCTCCGCTGGTCCCGCAGCGGGCGCACCTCCTGGGCCACCATCCGCTACCAGCGCGAGGGGTTCGCCGACTTGCTCCTCGGCGACTTCGACGGCGACGGCCGGGCGGACGAGCTGATCGGGGGTTGTTTGTAGAGAGATGCCAACGGGCTGGTGGCGCTCCATCGGCCTGCCCGCCAGCCCACGTCGGTGGTCGAGGGGCGATGGGCGGCGAGAATGGCGAGGCGGACACCGTATCCCCGCGGCGGCGAAGAACGGCGGACCGAAGCGCCGACCGTTCACGCCGGGCGGCCCGGCCGCCCGGCGGCGCCGCCGGAGGGTGGACCGGAGCGCCGAGGGTGGCTGGCGCCCCTTCTCTCCCCTTCGCCCCGCGTTATCTCGGCGACGATGTTCGCCCTCCTCCTGGCCGCTGGTCTCGCCGCCGCCACGCCCCGCGTCGCGGTCACCGACCTGGCCAACCACACCGGCGACGCATCGCTCGACGGGGCGGGGCCCGGCCTCGCGGGCATCCTCGTCGCGAAGCTGGTGCGCGTGGACAACCTGCAGGTCGTGGAGCGCAGCCAGCTCGAGGCCGTCCTCGCGGAGCTCAAGCTCGCCGACGCCGGGGTGCTCGACCCCGCCACCGCCGCGAAGGCGGGGAAGCTCCTCGGCGCCACCCACATCGTCACGGGCGACATCGTGTCGGTGAAGCTGCCGACGCTCGCCGTGAACCTCCAGGTGATCGAGGTGGAGACCGGACGGGTCGTCGCCGCAACCGACGTCGTCGGCCAGATCGGCGACCACGGCGAGGAGTTCTTCGTCCTGGTGGACGACGCCACCTTCCGCCTCGTGGATGCGCTCCAGGTGCAGCTCGCCGCCCGCGACCGCATCGAGCTGAGCCAGGTGGACGTGCAGCAGCTCGGCACCGTCGAAGCCTACGGCCGCGCGCTCTCGGCGCTCGATCGGGGCGACACCGCCGCCGCCGAGGCCGACCTCAGTCGGGCCATGGCCACAGAGCCTGGGTTCAAGCTCGGGGAAGCCGCGCTCGCCCGGCTCGCCGCCGAGGTGGCCGGCACCCGCGCCCGCTACGCCAACGACGCGATCACCCGCACCCACGAAGCCTGGGACGCGGTGGAGAAGGCCGTCGCCGGAGAGCTGCCCGCTTCCCCCACCGTCGAAGACCTCGCCCGCGCCGCGGTCCGCGCCAAGATGCGGCTCGTCCGCGGCGACCTCGAGGGGTACCTCAAGCTGGAGACGGCGCGCGTGGCGGCCACCACCCGCGAACACACCAAGGCGCAGGGCAAGTTCCTGGAGGAGGTGCGGCGGAGCTCCTCGGTGAGCTCGGTGCAGAGCCGCGTCCTCGGCGACGTGAGCGTGTGGCCGTGGGAGGTTCGCCTTCAGATGGCGGAGGTGCTGGTGATCCTCGGCCGCCTCGACGAAGCGACCGCCCTGGTCATCGCGAACTACCAGCACCCGGGGCCCACGGCGAGCCCCACCGCTCGGCCTCGCGATCCCACCGACTGGGCGGAGCGCCATGGCCAGTTCGACCTCTTCGTGATCGGCAAGAAGCAGCGGCTCACGCAGGCGCAGCTCCGCGGGGACGTCCAGGGGGCTTCCCGCGGGCTCAAGGCGCTGGAGGAGGCGATCGAGGACGCCCGGGAGGCCCACGAGAAACGTGCGGCATGGGAGGCTTTTCAGCCGCGCTTTCGGAGCACGAAGGTCGCCGACGCCCGGTTCGCCGCAGACGAGCTCCGGGCCATGCGCTCGCTCATCGACGACCCCGCCCACGTCCGATCCGGCTACCTCGCATTCCAGGCGCGGGTGAAGGCTGGGTTCTACAAGGACATCCGCACCGCACGCGAGTATCGGGAGCTCGCAGAGGCGTGGTGCTCCCGGGCGGACAACCTCTGGCACGGCGGCGTCTACGCCGACCAGCGCCTCGCCAACCTCCTTGACCTCCAAGCCGCCTTCCCCGCCCGCGACGCCGACGACGAAGCGCGCCGCCAGAAGGACCTGGATTCGTTCGCCTCCGGGGAGTACCGATGAGCCCCGAGACGCCCACCGTCATGTGGATCGCCGAAGACAGCCCGGCGTACCAGGAGGGGCACACGACCGGCTGCGCGCCAGATCCGGCGACCGGGCGTACCCTGCCCCGGGGCCTCCGCGGCAACGTGACGCCCGCGCGGGAAGCGTGTGGGAAAGAATGGAGCTTCATCCGCTTCGAGGTTCCCGGCTACTCGCAGCCGCGGTTCCAGGCGTTCTACGTCCCGACCCGCGCGCTGAGCACCTCCCCCCCGACGCCCTCGTGGGGCAAGGCGCCATCCACCGGCGGGGCGTGGACGCGACAGGCCGGTGAGCACCCGACCCTCGGCTTCCCGCTCGACGACCCGAAGTGGACGGCGCCCGTGCTGCTGCCGGGCGGTGAGCCGGTGGAGCGCCTCGCCTCCGATGTGATCCGCACCGCCTCCGGCCACGAGCTCTGGCTCGATCCGTTCTACCTGGGCGACGTGGACCCGCTGGGACGCAAGGACTACTCCGCCTCCGAGGCGAGCGTGCCCCTTCGCCGCCGCTTCCTCGCCGGCTTGTCCACCGCCGAAACCGCCGCGCCCCTCTCCGCCGTCCCCACCGCGGACGTTTTGGCCAAGCAGCCCGTCGGCCGCGTCTACGCGCTCACGCTGCGCCCCGAGTGGCTCGACGAGGGTCGTTTCTCGCCCGAATGGTTCGACCCGGTCGCCCAGACCCTCGACCATGCCTGCGCCAAGGAGCCCAAGCCCGGCGAGCCCTGCGGCCGCTACGAGCTGGACTACTCCGCGTTCGGCGCATGGCTCCCCCTCGCGGAGACCGACGTCGTGGCCCGCTGGAACGGCAAGGTCCTCGCCGTGCAGGTGATCGAGCCGTGGTCCGACCACATCGCGGTGAGCCCCGCGTGGGATGGCAGCGGGAAGCCGGAAGCGCCGCGTTAGCCTGCGCGCATGCCCCTCCTGCTCCACGGCTCGGCCGCTTCCACCTTCACCCGCTCCGCCCGCCTCGCCCTCGCCGAGAAGGGGGTTCCCTACGAGCTGGTCCCCGCCAACCTGCGCGCCGCCGAGTACGCGGAGCTGCACCCCTGGCGGAAGATGCCGGTGCTGGAGCACGACGGCTTCCGCGTATACGAAGCCGCGGCGGTGATGCGGTACGTGGACGAGGCCTTCGCCGGCCCGGCCCTTCAGCCGGCCGACCCCCGCGAGCGCGCGCGCATGACCCAGTGGATGAGCGCGATCAACGACTACGTCGCCCCGGCTGCCGTCCGCGGGGTGCTCATCCCTCGGTTCGTCCTCGCGCCGCGCGGGCTGCCGGTGGACGACGCCAAGGTGCACGCTTCGGCCGAGAAGGCCAAAGCTGCCCTGGCGGTGTTCGACGCGGCGCTCACCCACACCGTATGGCTCGCCGGCGACCGTCCCACGCTGGCGGACTGGCTGCTCGCGCCGATCGTCGCGTCGGGAGCGGGGTTGACGGGTGCGGACCGCTACACGGACGACCTGCCCCACCTCGCCGCGTGGTTCGACAGGGTGAACCAGCGCCCGAGCTTCGCGGCCACCCGGCCGAATTGATCGGCTGATACGGCCTGAGCCTGAAGAAGATCGTGAAACAACCTAGACAATCGCTGGGAACCGGATTACGGCCGCATCTGAGGTAAAGATGCCTTCGATCCTGAGAGTTTCGCCACATCTGACTCCCGAAGAGGTGGTGGCGCGGT
>CAIXRH010000242.1 GCA_903921785.1 uncultured Pseudomonadota bacterium | reverse complement strand
GCGGCGCCGGTCGGGGCGGCGGCGGTCGGGAGGGTGGGCGCCCCGGCGACCGGAGCGGCGCCCGCGGCGGAGCTGACGGTGCCCGGGGATTTCTGGGCTTCGACCTGGGCAGAGGCGGCTGCGGCCGCCCCCGGCGCGATTCCTCGCGCGGCGAGGGCGCCGAGCTGCGCGCGGAGGCCGCCGACCTGGGCTTCGAGGGCCACGACGCGACGACGCGCATCCAGCCCGGAGAGGAGCGCGATCACCGCCACGACGAACGCGGGCAGGACCGTCGCCACTCCGCAGCAGATTCCCGACCAGAGGTCGTCCATCGGCCGAACGTAAGTCGGGGAGACCGCGGTGTCGGTCAAATCCCGGCGGGCGTGTCACCGTTGGACCACGGAGGTCGGGAGTTGCGTCTCCGGCGGCTCACTCCTCGGCGGGATCGTCGGCGTAGCGCTCCTGCTCGATGGTGAGTACGGTCGTCGCCGCGGCGAGCGCGCTCTGCTCGGCCCCCACCGTGTACAGTGCGGAGTCGATGGCCGTGAGCGCGGTCGAAGCGTTGGCGGCCGTGCTCAGATCGATGGAGCCGGTGTCGACGGCGAGGGTGGTCGCGCGGAGATCGGCCAGGGCGATGCGGAGGTTGGCGTCGGGGTCGGGGCGGAGCCACACGGTCATCCCTGGGTGGGAGCCGTCGGCGATCCACATCCCCGCGAACGTGGAGGTGTCGGCCACTCGCTCCAGCTCAAGGGCCAGGGCGGTGTACTGCTGCTGCAGCCGCATCCTCCCCTCCGTGCCCATGGTCTCGCTTGCGGAGGCGATGGCCAGGGTGCGGATCTGGTGCAGGATGTCGTTGGCGAGCTCGGTGGTGCCGCGGACCTCCTCGACCAGCGCCAGCCCGTCGGCGACGTTGGCGGCCAGGGCCTCGTCGACCGGCGTGGCGGCGTCGAGGTCGGGGAGCTCCACCTCGACCGTCGGGAGCGTGCAGGCTGGCTTGCGGGTCTGGGCCCGTTCGATCGATCGAACCTCGGTGTCGAGGTCGGCCTCGACCGTGGCCAGGTGGGAGCCCAGGGCGAGGAGCGCCCGATCGAGCGCCACGAAGCTGCGCCCGGCGTGGACGCGGGTGTCGATGTGGGTGTCGGCGACGCCGAGCGCGCCGGGGTCGAGGTCCGCGTCGTCCTCGGCGAAGCGGTCGGCCTCGTGGAGGCGCGCCGCGAACTCCATCTGGAGGGCGGCGCGGTCGGCTCGCCCGAGGGTGCCGGTGGCGGCGCGGGCGGCGAGCGCCTGCATCGCGAGGAGGTTCTCCGCGGCTTCGAAGGCGTTGTCGTGCGTGGCGATCCCGGCCTCGATGACCGTCACGATGCCCTCGACATCGTCCACCGCCTTGTCACAATCAGGATTTCCGGGAGCCACCGACAGCGCGGAGTTCTCGGCGTTCACAGATTCGGAAGAGCCAGCACAGCCGGCGAGGAAGACCAGGGGGAAGGTGAGCATGCGTTGCCTTCGGTCATACGACCGATGACTTGAGTGGTTTTGTCGGGAAGCGTGGGCCTCCCGCCCGAGGAGTCGCGGCGTGCGGCGGGCGGGAGCCGGGGGGCGTTGCGGGGGGCGACAGCCCCCCGCCCCAAGATGAACGCCGAGAACTGGATGGGCCTCGCCGTCGGGCGCGGCCGCCCCTCGGGGTGCGTCGCCGCTGTCCGTGTATGGGTCGTCGGCCTGGCGAGCGGCGCCTCCTTGACGGTAAGCAAGTGCTTGCTTACATCAGTCGGGCCTTCGGAGCCTGCATGCGTTTCCCCCGTTCCCTGCTCTGGCTGCTCGTCCCCATCGTCGGCGGGTCCGTCGCCCTCGTGGCCCGGCAGATGCCGATCTCTGTGCCGGGTGAGGCCGTGAAGGCCGACGCGGTCGTGGCGGAGGTGCTCGGCGTCGGCGCCCTCGAGAGCATCAGCGAAGTGGATGTCGGCTTCGAAGCCGCCGGGCGGATCATCGCACTGGCGGTGGACGAGGGCGCGGTGGTGAACGTCGGCGACGAGCTCGGCCGCCTCGACGCGGCGGACGCCGGGCGCGATCTCGCGGTCGCCGGCGCCGCCGAGAGCGTCGCTTCGGCCGGAGTGAGTCGAGCCGAGGCCGAGCTCGCCCGCGGTCGTGCGGCCCTCGCCCGTGCCCGCGCTGACCGTTCCCGCGCCGACGCCGTCTTCGCCGCCGGCGACATCTCCGTCGCCGCGCACGACGCCGCGGTGGAAGGAGAGACCGGCGCCGCCGCCGAGGTGAGCGCCTTGGAAGCGGCGTTGCTCCAGGCCCACCACGCTCGGGACGGCGCTGAGCGCGCCTCCGGCGTCCGGGCCGCCGCCGTCGACGATGGTGTCCTTCGGAGCCCGATCGCGGGGCTCGTCGTCGCCCGGCACGGGGAGGTCGGGGAGCAGGTCGCCCGGGGGGCGCCCGCCTTCACCATCGTCGCCACCGAGAGCATGCGGGTGAGCGCGTGGGTGGACGAGACCGCGCTCTCGCGGCTGGCGGTCGGGCAGCCGGCGCGTCTGGTCTTCCGGTCGGAGCCCCAGACGAGCTACCCCGGGCGGGTCGAGCGCATCGGCCGCGAGGTGGACCGGGCCACCCACGAGCTGGTGGTCGACGTGACCGCACTCGAGCTCCCGAAGAACTTCGCCGTCGGTCAGCGGGCCGACGCGTTCATCGAGGTGGGTCGTGTCGAATCCGCGCTGTCGGTGCCCCGCAGCTGGTGTGAAGGGGGCTGCAAGGTCGTCGAGGATGGCCGCAGCATCCTCCGCCCGGTGACCCTCGGCCTCGTCGGCCGGGAGCGCGTAGAGGTGGCCGCCGGGCTCCAGCCCGGGGACGTGGTGCTCGCGCCCGATGCCCCGCTCGGCCGGCGCGTCCACGCGGAGATGCCACAATGAACCTCGCCTGGAAGGACATCCGCCGACAGGGAGTGCGCTTCCTGCTCACCGGCGTCGGCCTCGGCCTGCTCTTCACCATCGTCCTGGCGATGGGCGGGATCTACCGGGGCATGGTGGTCGAGGCGACGGTGCTCACGGACGCGATGCGCGCCGACCTGTGGGTCGTCCAGCGCGACACCCGGGGGCCCTTCGCCGAACGGTCGGTGGTGCCGCGCGGCCTGGACGATCGCCTCCGCGTCGTGGACGGCGTGGCCGACGCCGAGAGCTTCACCTTCGCGACCATCCAGCGCGGCGACGTGGCGCACCCGATGCGCATCGGCGTGGTCGGGCTCGCGTGGCCGGGGAACCACGGCCAGTCCCTGCCGCTGGTGGCCGGTCGCGCGCTGACGCAGGCCCACCGGGAGCTCGTGGTCGACGACTCGCTCGGCCTGCCCCTCGGCGCCACGCTCCCCCTTGGGGATGACACGTACACCGTCGTCGGGCTCACCCACGGTTTTGTCGCCTCCGGCGGTGACCCCCTGGCCTTCGCCACCGAGCGGGACGCCGCTGCGATCCTCGGCTGGCTCGCGCCGGAGTCCCGACGGATGGACCCCCGCGCCGGCGCCGAGGCGCCCCCGAGCGCCGTGCTGGTGCGGCTCCTCCCCGGTGAAGACCCCGCCGCGGTGCAGGCCCGCCTCGCCGCCTGGCCCGACGTTACGGTGTGGACCGCGGACGAACAGCACGGGCTCCTCCTCCAAGGCGTGATCGACAAGGCGCGCAAGCAGATCGGGCTCTTCCGGGTGCTCCTCACCGCGGTCTCGGCGATCATCGTGGCGCTGATCCTCTACAACATGACGGTGGCGAAGAGCCACGAGATCGCCCTGGTGAAGCTCCTCGGCGGTCGCACCCGCGTGGTCGTGGGGATGATCCTTCAGCAGGCGCTGCTCCTCGGCGCCATCGGCTACGGCGTGGCGGTCACCCTCGCGAGCGTGGCGTTCGACCACTTCCCCCGCCGCGTCATCGTGACGGCCGAAGACTTCGCCGGGCTCGCGCTGCTCATCGCGACCATCACGATCCTCGCCAGCATCGCCGGCATCGCCCGAGCGCTGCGCATCCCGCCCACCCTCATCCTCGCGGGTTGACCATGGACCACCCCATCCTCCGCGCCGAAGCCCTGGTGAAGACCTATGGGCAGGGGGACACCGAGCTTGTCGCGCTCAACCACGTGAACTTCGTGGTGGAGGCCGGCGAGGTGGCGGCGCTCCTCGGGCCGAGCGGCTCGGGGAAGTCCACGCTGCTCACCGCCCTCGGGCTGCTCAACCTCCCGGAGCGCGGCAGCATCTGGCTCCGCGACCGCCTGGTGGTGGCGGAGGGGGTCGCCCAGGTGGACCTCGCGGCCGTGCGCCGCGGCTCGATCGGCTTCGTCTTCCAGAAGGCGAACCTGATCCCCTTCCTCACCGCGCGCGAGAACGTGCTCCTCGCGATGCAGCTCAACGATCGGGTGGGGCGCGCCGCGGCGGCGCGCGCCGTCTCCCTCCTCGGGGAGCTCGGCCTCGCGGGCCGCGCCGACCACCTGCCCGAGGCGCTCTCGGGCGGACAACAACAGCGGGTGGCCATCGCCCGGGCGCTCGCCAACGAACCCCCGTTGATCCTCGCGGACGAGCCCACCGCGGCGCTCGACAGCCACCGCGGCCGCGAGGTGATGGAGCTGCTCAAGCGCATCGCCCACGACCGGGGCGCGGCCGTGGTGGTCGTCACCCACGACCACCGCACGCTCGACGTCTTCGATACGATCCACGAGATGGAAGACGGCGTGCTCACCCGTCGCCCCGGAGCCCCCGCATGACCCCCCGCCAGCCGACCGAAGCCCGCCGCGTGCAGATCGCGGACGCCGCGCTCAAGGTGATCTCCGAGCAGGGGCTCGGGCGCTTCACCACGCAGGCCATCGCGGCGGAGGTGGGCATCACCGACGGCACGTTGTTCCGGCACTTCGGGAGCAAGGAGGAGATCGTCCTCGCGGCGCTCGACCGGGTGGAGGAGCGGCTCTTCGAGGGCTTCCCGCCCGCGGACCCCGACCCCCTGCGCCGCCTGGAGGCGTTCTTCCGGTTCCGCGCGGCCCTGGTGGGCGCCAACCCGATCATCGCCCGGCTGGCGTTCTCCGACGAGCTGCCGCACGCCGCGGGGCAGGCGGGCGCGCTCAAGGTGCGGCGGTGGAAGGACCGTTCCCTGGAGTTCGTGCAGGCCTGCCTCGACGAGGCGGTCGCGGCCGGTCAGCTCCCGGCCGGGCTCCCGGTCCGCGAATTGGCGGTGATGATCCTCGGCACGCTGATGGCGTTGGTGAAGTTCGGAGAGTTGGCGGCGGGCACCGCCACGGTGGACCGGGCGTGGGTCGCAGTGACGCGGGGCCTCTTAGGCTGAAGGCCGGTGTCGAGGGGCTGGTGGCGCCCCACCGGCTTGCCGCACGTTCGCGCCGGCGGTCGAGGGGCGACCGTCGGCGAGAATGGCGGGGCGGGCGGTGGGGCCGCGAGGGCGGGGTGTTGGCCGCCGACGTCTGTCTTGGCTCGCGACGGTGGAGGGGGGCCGGGAGGGGGAACCCTTCTAAGTACTACGTCGTATGTGGCTATCGCTGCCCGCCCCTCACTCAGACTCAGGGTCCGCCGTATACCGCTCCTGCTCGATGGTGAGCGCCACCTCGGCGGCGTCGAGCCAGTCCTGCTCGGACTCTACGGTCCGGAGCGCAGCGTCGATGCCCGTGATCGCGCAGGACGCCGTCCCGGCGCTGGTGAGGTCCAACGAACCGGAGTCGACGCCGAGGACGCGCGCGCGGAGGTCGGGCAGAATCACCTCGATCATGCGCCCGCGCTCCGGGCCGAACCACGCCCGGGCCACCCAGCGGGAGCCGTCCCCGTAGGGCGCGCCTTCGAACTCGGAGGTGTCGGCCAGCGTGTCGAGCTCGGCGGAGAGCGCGATGAACTTCGCCTGGATGCCGGCGCGGGCGTTCGGGCTCACCGTCTCGTCGGCGGAGTGGAAGGCGAGGATGCGAAGCTCCTGGAGGATGTCGTGCGCGGTGTCGGTGGTCTCCCGGACGTCTGACACCCAGGCGAGGCCTTCGGTGGCGTTGTCGGCGAGGGCGGCGTCCACGGGCGCTTCGGTGTCGACCGCAGGGAGATCGACCTCAGGCGAGGAGAGCTCGCAGTCGGGCGCGTGCGCGGCGACACGTTCGGCGGTCCGCACCAACGTGCCGACCTCGACGTCCACCGTGGCGAGGTGTGAACCGAGGGCGAGGATCGCGCGATCCAGCGCCACGTAGCTGCGGGCGGCATTCACCCGGGCGTCCACGTGGGTGCCGGCGACGCCGAGCGTGGTGGGGTCCAGGGCGGGATCGGTGGTGGCGAAGGCCTGGGCCTCCTGGAGGCGGGCGGCGAATTCGAGCTGGAGGGCCTGGCGGTCGGCGCGGGGCAACGTGCCCGTCGCGGCGCGCGCGGCGAGCGCCTTCATCGCCACGAGGTTCTCCACCGCGTCGAAGACGGTCGCCCGGAGGGCCACGTGCGCGTCGATGTCGACGGCGGCCTGCTCGGCGAGGCCGATCGCGTCGTCACAATCGGGGCCGGTCGACGGTGTCGTGAGCGGTGAGGCCTCGGCGTCGACAGATTCGGAAGAGCCGGCGCAGCCGGCGAGGAAGACCAGAGGGAACGTGAGCATGGGCCGGCTTCGGTCAGCGCGGGACGGACTTGAGTCGCTTCGTCGTGACTCATACGGTGCGGTCCGGATCACCGCTCGCCCGGCGAGGACGCGGCGCCGGCGGGGCGGGATTCCCGCCGCCGTAAGTCTCACCGTTGTAGCCGCGGAAACAGGGAGTGTCGGCGCTGGGTCCTGCCGCCAGCGATCGTGCGCTCGGGGAAGCCGGTTCAGCCCGCCGCCGGCTCCTTCTGCCCGATCACGACCCGCTCGATCCCCCCGAGGTCCTTGTGGATCGTGGGGGTGAGCCCGGCCTTCGCGACCATCTCGGCCACGGCAGGCGCCTGGCCCGACCCGACTTCGAACGCCACCCCGACCCGGGCCCGCGTGCACGCGGCGGGGACGAGGCGCCGGTACACTTCGAGGCCATCGGCGCCGCCGTCGAGGGCGAGGCGAGGTTCGTGATCGCGGACCTCGGACTCCAGGCCGGCGAGCTCGCCGCTGGGGATGTACGGCGGGTTCGACACGATCCAGTCGAGCGGACGGGAGGGCGGCACGGCGTCGAGCAGCTCGCCGCGGAGCACCGCCACCCGCTCCTTGAGCCCGAGCGCCTCCACGTTCTGCTTGGTGAACGCGAGCGGGGCTTCGCCCTTGTCGATCGCGAAGAGCCGCAGCCCGGGCTTCTCCATCGCGAGGGTGAGGCCGATGCAGCCGGTGCCCGACCCGACGTCCGCCACGAAGAGCGGGTCGGCGTCGCCGAGCAGGGGGAGGAGGGCCTCGATGAGGGTCTCGGTGTCGGGGCGGGGGACGAGCACCCCGGGGCCGACCGCGAAGTCCCGACCGTAGAACTCCTTCTTCCCGACGATCCAGGCGAGGGGCTCGCGGTTGCCGCGCCGGCGCACCAGCGCGCGGATGGGCTCGAGCTCCTCGTCGCGCATCGGGCGGTCGAAGTTGAGGTACACCCTCACCCGATCCAGCCCGAGGGCGTGGCCGATGAGCAGCTCCGCGTCGAGTCGGGCGGAGGGGATGCCGCGGCCGCGGAAGAACTCCGTGGTCGCCAAAAGCACCTCGACGAGAGGCTTCACCGGGAGGGGCCTATCGACCTTCGGCCTGGCGCAGCGCCTCGGCCTGGAAGTACCCGAGCACGCCGCCGAGCAGCTCGTCCAGATCGCCTTCGACGATCTTGTCGAGCTTGTACAAGGTGAAGGTGCTCCCGTCCGAACCGGTTACGCGGTGGTCGGTGACCCGGTTCTGCGGGTAGTTGTAGGTGCGGATGCGCTCGCTGCGATCGCCGGAGCCCACCTGGGCCTTGCGGTCGGCCGCCTCGGCGGCATCCCGCTCGCTCCGCTCCTTCTCCAGCAGGCGAGCCGAGAGCACCTTCATCGCCTTGGCCTTGTTCTTGGTCTGGGACTTCTCGTCCTGGCAGATGACCACGAGGCCGCTGGGGATGTGCACGATGCGCACCGCGGAGTCCGTGGTGTTGACCGACTGGCCACCCGGACCACCGGCCCGGAAAACGTCGATCCGCAGGTCCTTCTCGCCGATCTTGATCTCCACCTCCTCCGGCTCGGGGAGGATCGCCACGGTGGCGGCGGAGGTGTGGATGCGGCCCTGCGTCTCGGTGAGGGGCACGCGCTGCACCCGGTGCACGCCCGCTTCGTACTTGAGGAAGCGGTACGCCGTATCGCCGGTGACGGAGGCGATGACCTCCTTGTACCCGGCGGTGGTGCCCACGAAGAGCTCGCTGGCCGAGATGAGATCGACCTTCCAGCCCATCTTGTCGGCATAGCGGGTGTACATGCGGAAGAGATCGGCCGCGAAGAGGCCGGCTTCATCGCCGCCGGTTCCGGCGCGGATCTCAAGGAGGATCGGCCGGCCTTCGTACCGATCCTGCGGGAGCATCATCAGGCGGAGCTCATGCTCCAGCTCGGGGATGCGAGCATCGATCCTCGCCTTCTCCTCTTCCGCATCCGCGCGCATGTCGGGATCGGCGAGCATCTCCTTCAGATCGGCCCGCTCGGTCTCGAGCTTGGTGACCTCACGGGCCAGCTCCACCATCTTGCTGACGGACGCGTGCTCCCGGCTGATCGTCTTGTAACGATCCCGTTGGCCGGCGAGGGACGGGTCCATCAACTGACGGTCCAGCTCCTCCAGGCGCGCTTCGAATTCCTCAAGACGGAACACGGGGGACGCTCCCCTGCAAAGCACGAAGCCCCCGGCGCCGGATCGGCGCGCGGGGGCCTCGACAACCCGCAGTTACTTCGCGATGTTGTACTTCTTGTTGAAGCGCTCCACGCGGCCGGCGACGCTGATGGCGCGCTGCTTGCCGGTGTAGAACGGGTGGCTCGCCGAGCTGATGTCGACGAAGATCACGTGGTGCTCCACCCCATCGATGTTGCGGGTCTGCTTCGAGCTGAGCGTGGACCGCGAGATGAACTCGATGCCAGCGCCCGTATCGACGAAGACGACCGGGTGGAGGGAGGGGTGGATGTCGGCCTTCATGGGGATCCTCGGAGACGGAAGCGGCGCCTATTCACCTGATCGGGCGGACTTGTCAAGGAGCTCGCGCCGTTCCGTGCGGGACTGGGCGCCATCGAGCTCACCGCGGGCGTCGAGCACGAGCTGGTGGTTGGGAATTCCCGCGAGCTCGGCGGAGACGGCGTCGTCGTCGTCGACCACGGCGACCATCGTGAGGCTACCGCCTTCTTCGAGGTTGCGCGCGGCGGCCAGTAGTTTTCGCGCGCGCTGGACGATCGCGGCGTCCACCCCGGCGACGACGCGGCCGGTGGGCGGCACGGCGCCGGCCCCCGCGCGGATCAGGCGGGTGACGGAGTCGAAGAGCACCACGGCGTCCCCCCGGGCCTCTGCCCGGCGCTTCGCCCGCTCGATCACCATCTCGGCGACCTGGAGGTGGCGGGACTCCGCTTCGTCGAACGTGGTGGCGGCCACCTCGCCGGGGAGCGTGCGGTGGGCCTCGGTGACGTCCTCCGGGCGCTCGGCCAGGATGAGGGAGAACAGCGCCGCCTCGGCGTGGTTGCGGTGTACGCCGGCGGCGATGGCGTGGAGCACGTCGGCCACGCCGGACCGGCCGCGCGCCCGCAGGAACGAGCGCTGCCCGAAGCCGATGGGCGCCACCTGGTCGATCACCCGGACCGGATCGCCCGACTGGGAGCCAGCGCCGAGGAGCAGCCGCCGCTTCGCGTGGATCGGGGTGAGGTTGTCGAAGAAGACCTTGTCCCGCGCGCCGTCCGGACCCTCGCCGTTGACCCCTTCGACCTTGATGAGCGCGAAGTAGCGCTCGTTCTCCTTCGGGGCGCGCACCTGGCCGCTCACCACATCGCCCGTGCGGAGGTTGAAGCGGCGGATCTGGGAAGGCGACACATAGATGTCGTCGGCGCCGGGGAGGTAGCCGTACTCGGCCGCGCGGAGGAACCCGAAGCCGTCGGCGAGGATCTCCAGGACCCCTTCGCCATCGCTGGTGGCCGCGCTCGAGGACGTGCGGAGCACCGCGGCGATCAGCTCCTGCCGGCGCAGGCTGGAGGCGTTCTCCACGTTGAGGGAGCGCGCGGTCTGCACCAGCTCGGGGAGGGCGAGCGCGCGCAGCGTGGTGGGGTCGGGGGTGGGCATCGGGCGGCGGGGAGGGGAGGGGAGGGTGCGCCCGGGGGAGGGGGGCGCGGGGAGGAGCGCCGAGAGTCTACCGGAAGCAGTCCGACAAAAGGGAGAGCAGGGCCACGTCGCTGGTCTTGAACTTGCCACGGGCGATGTCGAACGCGCCGGGGGCCTTCCGCTTGAGCACGAGGTTCTCGAAGACGGTGGGGTCGGACTTGATCACGCAGTCGGCGTTCTCGGTCTTCCCAGGGGTGATCGTGCAGGCGGCCGGATCGAGCCGCATCGTGTACTTGTGCTCGCCGATGCTCAGGTAGTAGGTGAGCGCCCGCGGCACCTTCCCGGGCACGTAGCGTCGGGACATCTCGGCGATCAGCGCGTCGGGGGAAGCCATGGCGAGCCTGGCGAGAGCGACTGCACTCCGCGGCGCCCTTGCGCGGGTCAGTTTACCGGGTCCGCGGCCGCCCGGCCACCTCCGACGCCGATCGCGGCGCAATTGGCGGGGGCGTGCGCGCGGCGGAGCGCGGCGGGTCCGGTTAGCTCCCGCTCCATGTCGGACCCGATCGCCCGGATGAACGTGCTCGTCGACGAGCTGCTCCGCCACAACCGGCTCTACCACGAGCAGAACGCCCCCGAGATCTCCGACCTGGAGTACGACCGGCTGTTCCGCGAGCTCGAGGCGCTCGAAGCCCAGCTCCCGCTGCTGGTTCGCGCCGACAGTCCTACCCGCAAGGTGGGCAGCGCCCCGGTGTCCGAGCTCCAGCCGTTCGTCCACGCGGTGCCGATGCTCTCCTTGCAGAACGGCTACCACAAGGCCGAGCCGGCCTGGGGCGGCCCCTGGGAGGACCTCCTGGAGTGGGAGCGCGGCAAGCCCGACCGCCTCGGCGGCCTCCGCCGGGTGCTCGGCGCCGACGCCCCGGAGGCGATCGCCTATGTCGTGGAGCCCAAGCTCGACGGGCTGGCGATGGAGCTCGTGTACCAGGACGGCGCCTTCGTGGCCGGCGGCACCCGCGGCGACGGCACGGTCGGCGAGGATGTCTCCCACAACCTCCGCACCATCCAGAACCTCCCGAAGCGCCTCACCGGCGCACCCGCCGGGCGCATCACCGTCCGCGGCGAGGTGCTGTTCGACCTCGCCGGCTTCGAACGGATGAACGCCGAGCGGGAGGCCCGCGGCGAGAAGCGCTTCGAGAACCCCCGGAACAGCGCCGCCGGCACGATGCGGCAGCTCGATCCCCGGCTCGCCAAGGACCGTCCACTGCAGTTCTTCGCCCACTCCGCGGGCGAACACCCCGAGCCGCCCGCGCGCCATAGCGAGCTGCTGGAGCAGTTCCGGGCCTGGGGCTTCACGGTGAGCCCGCTGGTGCGCCGGTGCGAAGGGATCGACGCCGCGATCGAGGCGGTGAAGGTCATCGAGGCGCAGCGCGCCGACCTGCCCTACGAGATCGACGGCGCCGTGGTGAAGGTGGACGAGGTGGCGCTCCAGGAGGCGCTCGGGTTCGTCACCCGCAGCCCCCGCTGGGCGCTGGCGTTCAAGTACCTGCCGGCGCAGGTGCGCACGCGGCTCAACAGCGTCTTGTTCAGCGTCGGTCGCACCGGGCAGGTCACGCCGGTGGCGCAGCTGGAGCCGGCGCGCGTCGGTGGCGTCACGGTCCGCAACGCCTCGCTCCACAACGAACACCAGATGCGTCGGGTGCTCGGGCTCCGCGTGGGCGACACCGTGACCATTCAGCGCGCCGGGGACGTGATCCCCGAGGTGGTGGGCGCGGTGGACGAGCCCGGGCGGGAAGACCGTCCGTTCATCGAGTACCCGAACGAGTGCCCCGACTGCGGGCATCCCCTCGTACGCTCGTTGGCGGACGAGTCCAAGCCCGACATGGTGCAGATCCGCTGCCCCAACAGCTTCGGCTGCCCCGCGCAAGTGGAGGGCGCGCTCCGCCACTTCGCCTCCCGCCTCGCCATGGACATCGAGGGCCTGGGCGAGAAGCTCGTCGAGCAGCTCGTCGCCGCCGACCTCGCGAAGCGCCCGAGCGACCTCTACCGGCTCGCCGAGAAGAAGGCGCAGCTCGTGGCGCTGGAGCGCATGGGCGAGACCTCGGCGCAGAACCTCCTGGACGCGATCGAGGTGAGCAAGGGTCGCCCGCTGGAGCGCGGCCTGATGGCGCTCGGTGTGCCGATGGTCGGCGAGAGCACGGCGAAGGAGCTGGCCCGCGCGTTCCGCGGGATGGACGCGATCGTGGCCGCGGACGTCGCCGCGCTCGACGCGGTGCCCAACATCGCGCTCACCACCGCCACGGCGATCCGGGGCTTCTTCGAAGACGAGGGCAATCGGGCAGAGATCGCGGCGTTGCAGGCGGCGGGGGTGCGCTTCGTGCCGCCGGCCGCGCCGGCGGCGGGCACCCTCGCGGGGAAGACTTTTGTGCTCACCGGCACCCTGCCGACGATGGGGCGCGAGGAGATGAAGGCGAAGCTTGAGGCGGCCGGGGGCAAGGTCTCGGGGAGCGTCTCGAAGAAGACCGACTACGTGGTGGCGGGCGCCGAGGCGGGCAGCAAGCTCGACAAGGCCGTTGAACTTGGGGTACCGGTGATGGACGAGGCGGCTGCGCTCGCGCTCATCGCCGGGGAGGCGTGATGATCCTGTTCCTATTCGCGTGTGCCGACCCTCCGCTGCTCGACAAGGTGGCCGACGCCTACGGTGGCTCCCTGGTGGACGAAGCGAGCCCCGGCCTCGGCCTCTTCATCAGCATCGCCGCGATCATCGCCGAACCCTGCGATCAGGACACGGTCGACGCGTACGTGCTCACCGGCGAGGGCAACCGCGCGCTTCGGGTCACGACCCCCCAGGTGGAGCTCGCGGAAGACGGCACGCACACCTACAGCTACGGCACCGTCGTCTTCGGGACCGACGGGGGCGACCTCACGCTCACCAGCGACGCGAACCGCAAGGCCTGGACCGCCCGCTTCGGCGGCGCGGACGCGGTTTTCACCGCCAACTATTCGCTCTCCGACTGCCAGGCGGACGTCGCCGGCGGCCCCGCCACGCTCGCCTCCATCGCCGGCACCGGCACCCGTACCCGCGCCGACGAGGTCGCGGAAGAAGTGGCGATTACCGGCGGGGGCGACTCGGTGCTCACCTGGTCGCCGTCCACGGCGCCAGTGCCGACGGCGGGCGAGGTCACCTGGCACGTCACGGACGAGAAGCACGAGCTGGCGCTCGACGGCGCGGACACGATCGACGGCGTCACGCGCGAATGGCCGGGGCAGGCGTCGGGCAGCGGCTGGGCGACCGAGGTCAAGTACGAGCTGCCGTAGCGGCCGGCGCGGGGGGAGCCGGGCGGCCGCCGTTGTGCCCTCGGTGAGGACGCGAAGGGGCGGGTGGCGCGAGGCCGACCTGCCCCACGGCCGGCGTCGGCGGTCGAGGAGCCCCGGGCGGCGAGAATGGCGGGGTGGGCGATCCCGCCGACGTTACAGCGCTGCGCCCAGGGAGAACCGGACCCCGAGCTGTGACCCCGCCGAGCCCGCGCACGACAAGAACAACAACGGCGCGTCGGAGCCGGGGCCCGCGAGCGGCGCCGAGAAGAGCTGGAAGCCCGCGACCACGTTGAACGGGACGGTGGGCTGCATCGGCACGTCGAGCGCGCCGGTGAGCGTGGAGGTGACATCCTCCCCGGAGACCACCACCTCGGCGCCCACCCAGGAGGTGAGCAGCGCATCCGGCCGGCCGAAGCGGGCGCCGCCGCCGACGTTGGCGACCCAACGGTGCGCGTGCGCGGCGGAGTCGTTGCCGCTGGTGCCGTAGTCGACGTTTGCCCAGCCGAGCCCACCGATCTCCTGCTTGGGGCGCACGATGCCGAGCACTCCGCCGTTGACCCGGAAGCCGGCGGCTTCGTACTCCAACGCCGGGGCCTTCACCTCGTCGGTGCCGCCCTCGACCCAGCCGATCACGAACGGCGCCACCTGCAAGGTGAGCTGCCCGCCCCAGCCCGAATGGTGGCGGATCGCCTCGCAGGCGCCGCCCTCCACACAGTCGGGATCGGTGAGCAGCTCCTCCCCGGCTTGCCCGGTGGCGGCGACCCCGACCGCGAAGCCCCGGCTCGTGAGCTGGGTGGCAGGTGGGGCGGCGAGGGCGGCGGCGACCAGGACAAGCACGGCGGGGCGCTATCCGAGGGAGCGACGGTCCGCACGGACATTCCCTGACCGGGGCGGCCGTTGCCGCCGGCAGGTCGCGCGGCTACGGTCCGGCCCCGCTCGGGAGGCGATGTGGTGCTGGTGTGGCTCGTTGCGTGTGACTCCGCGGCGCCGCCGCCGGCCGCGAAGGCCCCGGTTGTGGCCGCTCCCGCCCACCCCGACGTGGTGATCATCACGCTGGACACGACGCGGGCCGACCACATCGGCGCCTACGGCCGCGACGGCGCCGAGACCGACACCATCGACAAGCTGGCCGCCGAAGGGATTCGGTTCAACCACGCCTACAGCGTGCTGCCGCTCACGATTCCGGCCCACTCCACGATTTTCACCGGCCTGTACCCCTTCCACACCAACGTGCGCGACAACGGCGCCGGCGTGCTCGCCGAGTCGTTCACCACCATGGCCGAGTACTTCAAGCAGGGCGGCTACGCCACCGGCGGGAGCTCCGGTGCGTTCGTGACCACTCGCCAGTGGGGCTTCTCCCAGGGGTTCGACGGCTTCTACGACGAGATGCCGCCCCGCACCGACCAGCCGGCCACCGCTACGCAGAACTACTGGCACACCGAGCGGCCCGGCGAGTCCGTGGTGGACGATGCGTTGGCCTGGCTCGGCACCGTACCGACGGACCAGCCGGTCTTCTTGTGGGTGCACCTCTACGACGCACACTACCCCTACCAGCCCCCCCGCGCGTACGCCGAGCGCCTCCCCGGGCACCCTTACGACGCCGAGCTGGCGTACGTCGATGATCAGGTCGCCCGCGTGGTCGAGGCGTTCGCTGGGCGCAAGACCGTCTTCGCGCTGGTCGGGGACCACGGCGAGAGCCTCGGCGACCACGGCGAGCGGGATCACGGGATGTACGACTACGACGCCACGCAGCGGGTCCCGTGGATTCTCTCGGGGACCGGGGTGAGCCCGGCGGTCGTGGAGGACCCCGTCTCCAGCGCGGACGTCCTGCCCACCTTGCTGTCTCTGGCCGGGCTGCCGGCGCCCACCGGGATCGACGGCCACGTGCAGCCGGGGGGAAAGACGGTCCCCTACGCCGAGAGCTACCAGTTGGTCGACCGCTATCGGCTCGCGCCCCACCGGATGGTGGTCGAGGGCAACCTCAAGCTCATCTCCAAGCCGAAGCCGGAGCTCTACGACGTCGTGGCCGACCCGGGGGAGACCACCAACCTCGCCGCCTCCCGCCCCGCCGATGTGGCGCGGCTCCAGGCGCTCTACGACGCCCTCGGCGCCACGCCCCCCGGCTGCGATGACGCGCCGGCCGACGCGGCGACGATCGCCCAGCTCACCGCCCTCGGGTACGTCACGGGCGGGTGCGGCGCCAAGGTGGACCCCCAGTCGCTCCCGGACCCGGCGGACTTTGCGGACTTCGTCGCCGAGGCCGCCGCGTTGGGGGCGCCCGGTCCCGCCGGCCCTCCCTCGCCGGAGGCGGTACGCAAGAAGCTCGACGCGCTCCTCGCTCGCAAGCCCGATGCGTTCGAGCTCCGCATGCGGAAGTCCCGGATGCTGACCCAGTCCGGAGACGTGGCGGGAGGGAAGAAATTCGTCGAGGAGACCGCGAAGCTCTTCCCGGATGACGCCCGCGCCTTCGTGCAGCTCGCGAGCATGGCGATGGCCGACCGGGACCCGGCCCAGGCCCTGGTCTACGCGGGCCGTGCGCTCGACGTGGACCCCAAGAACCGCTCCGCTCGGGAGCTCTCGGTCACCGCCCAGCTCACCTCGGGCCTGGTCGACGACGCCATCGCCTCTGGCAAGGCCTGGTTCGACGACGATCCTGGCAACATCGGCCTCGCCGCGGTGCTCGGTCGTTTCTTCCTGCTCCGCAACGACTACGAGCAGGCGAAGCGGTACCTCACCGCCGCCACCTCCGGCGCCAACCCCCACACGGGCTCCCGGGTGGAGCTGGCCGCGCTGGCGCTCACCAGCGGGGACCGCGCCGGAGCGTACACGCTCCTCGAGGCGGAGATCGGCGACTTCCCCCGCAGTGTGCTCGCGCACCGCGCCCTCGCCCGCCTCCACGGCGATGAGCGCGACTATCTCGCGCAGCTCGACGAGCTCCGCATCCTCAAGCAGCTGGATGGAAAGAACCCGGACGCCCTCCGCGCCCTCGCGCAGTGCTTGTTCAACCTCGCGGACTACCCCGGCGCCCGCGCTGAGCTCGACGTCGCCCTCACCATGGCTCCGGACGATCCTGACATCGTGCTGCTCAACGCCAACCTCCTGAAGAAGGAGGGCAAGGACGCGGAGGCGGCGAAGACCGCCGAGCGGGCGTTCGCGCTGAAGCGGGCGCAGACCGGAGAGGCCGCTCCGTCTGGGAATGCCGCAGTGGCGGCCCCTGAGCCCGGCGCCGCGCCCCGAACGCCGGAGAACACCCTCGCGACGCCGGGGGGCGGGAAGTGAGGACGGGCGTATTGCTCCTCCTGCTGGTTCCGCTGATGGCGCTCGCGGGTCCCCTGAAGGGGCCGGCGGCGAAGGCGGGGAGCGGCGGCGCGCCGCGGCTTCAGCAGGGTGAACCTGAGCGCCCGGCCGTCGGGAGCGGTGGCGTCCGTCCGGGGCTCCGGCGTGGAAACGCCTACCTCCGCCAAGGGTATTATCGGGCGGCGGTCGAGGCATTTCAGGGGGTGATCACCCGGTTTCCGGAGGATCCGGAGGCCCACATCGGGCTCGGCTCCGCACAGGCGCGCCTCGGAAGGTGTGACGCGGCGCTCGACGAGTTCGTCCATTGGTCCGACGCGAGGGCGTTCGGCATGCGCCACGCGCTCCTCGCGGCCGGATGTGCGGCGCAGCAAGGCTTCGCCGCGGACGCGCTGGTTTTCGACCTCGTGGCGCAGGAGCGATACCCCACGAGTCGGACGGCCCTGACCCGGGTGGCGCTCGACGCCCATCGTGCGGGAGAGTCGGTCGTGCGCGACATGGCCCTGGAGTACCTCTGGTACGTGAGCGCGGCGCAGGACGAGTCGCTCTTCGCGGAGGCGGCGCTGGCGCTCAACCGCGGCGACATCGACGAGTTCGACGCCTTGGTTGATCAGTGGAACCGCGAGGGTCGCTCGCCCCTTGAGCTCGCACGTCTCCAGGCTCAGTCGTGGTTGGACCTCAACGATCCGGGGCAGGCGGTGCGGACGTTCCTGGGCCTCCGCCGCGTGCGCCGCGGGGAGGAGGCGCGGATCATCCTGGCGGAGTCCCTCCGCCGGATGGGGCGTCCTTCGGAAGCGACGCGACAGCTCAGCTCGCTCCTCAACGGCACGGTCGAGAGCGCGGCCGCGGACGCGATTCGTGTGCGCATCGCCGTCGATGTGGGGGACCTCGCCGCCGCGGACACCCTCGCCGCCGAGAACCCGGACGTCGGCGACGAAGACTGGTCCGCCACGGAGTGGTACCTGGCGCGTGCCCACGGCGATGCGGCCGGGATGGCGGCTGCGGCCGCGGAGTATTCAGCGGTGGTCGCGAGCCCCCTGCGCACGCTGGAGCAGCTCCGCCCGATCGTGGGCTCGCCGCCAGCGGACAGCTCAGGCGCTACACATTGAGGTGATCGCCCGTCATCCGCACGGTCTGGTTGTGCAGGGGTGCCGTGATCTTCCGGGTGAGCGTGTAGAAGTGCAGCACGACGTTGGGGAACATCGTGTGCTTCACCACCACCAGGGCGTGATGGGGGTCGGCGGGGCGCGGCGCGCCAACCTCGGCGAGCTGCTCTTCGAGCCGATGCACGGTGAGGGCGAGCGAGACCTCGCGGAGCGTGAGGCTGGTGAGCAGCCGCGCATCGGGGCCCGCGGTGGCCTCGCTTTTGCGCACCTTCTCAAGGTCGGCGCGGGCGTGTTCGAGGGAGGCGCGGGCCTGGTCCAGGGCCGGACCACTCGGGGGCGTGGGGTCGATGCGCAGGTGTAGGTGGGTGGCGACCTCGTTGGCGCTGCCGATGGTCTGGGCTTCGATGCGGTCCCACGCGGTGGTGGTGCCCGCGGAGAGCTGCCGGCCGACGGTGACCCGACGGCCGGTCAGGGTGCACTGAAGCGCGCTCTCCAGCACCGAGACGTCGTGGCGGCTCTTGAGGGTGCACAGCGGGTCGACAAAGCGGACCGCGACGTCCCCCAGCGCGTCGATGTCGGCGGCCCGGCGCACGCCCCCGTTGACCGTGATCTTGCCGCCGGCGCGGAGCTTGCCGCCGTCGACGTGGCCGCGGACGACGATGTCTTCGGTCGCCTCCACGGTGAAGCCGTGGAGCACGTCGCCGTCGACGGTCACGGAGCCGACGAAGTGGATGTCGCCGGTGTGGAAGTCGACGTTCTTGACCTCGCAGGCGCTGCACACCGTGAGCGCGGCGCCGACGAGCTTCGGCAGCCCGCCCACCTTGGCCACGATGCTCAGGCGGTCGGGCGAGAGCCCGGCCCCGTTGCCAGCCACGAGCGCCGCGATGTCCTTGCCCACGCGCGGAGCGATCGGCTCACCGGTGACCTTCCGTCCCGGCGTGCCGGGGGTGGCCGGGTGTTTCTTCGCGAGCACCTGTCCGGGGGTGACGTGCTGGGCGACGTGTCCGCCGCGCAGGTCCACCGTGCCGGTCTGGTCCTCGACCGCCGTGAAGCCGGCCCCCGCCAGCTCGGCGGTGAGGTGCTCCACGCGGCTGTCTTCACCGTCGACCGCGGCGACGCCTCGGGCGAACGTCACTTCCCCGGCGTGGGCGCCGCTGGCGAGCAGCGCCACGGCCGCGGGGTCCACCCCGAAGGTCACGCCGGCGCGGCGGAAGGCGTCGAGCAGGAACTCGCGAGGGATCGGCGCACCGCGCGGCGCGACGGCGGCGGCGGAGAGCCCGTCGGGCGCGACCGTCACGGTGACGATCGGCGCTTCGGATACGCGGAAGCCGGCGTCCATCATGGCGGCCTCGGGGACGGGTGGAGGGTGGGGCAAGGCGTGGTTCACCCCGCGAATCGGCCAGCGGGCGGTTGGACTGAACCTGAGTTTGGGGACGCCCTCGCCGTAGCCTCAGTGTTTCTCTGCCTTGGCCGCCTCCAGCGCCTTCACCCGGGCCTCCAGCTCCTTCATGCGCGCGTCCTCCGCCGGGGCGCCCGGGGGAACCACGACGTCCTTCCGACCGCGGATCGCCTCGGCCGTGTCGCGTGCGGACTTCGCCGTGTCGGGCACCGTCGAGCGCCGCGCCAGCGCTTCGAGGAGGGCGACGCTCCCGCGATCGCCGACGTCGCGGAGCACGGACATCCCGCCTTGGAGGCCGCGTAGATCGAGGTCATCGAGCTGCCGCTCGGCGCTGGCGGCGACGGCGCGGCGGAGCTTCTCGCGGGCGTCGCCGAGGGGTTGGCGCTGGACGATGTGCGCGGCCGCGCGCAGGCCGGAGAGGCGGAGGTCGCGCTCCGCGGGGGTTTTCAGGAGCGACGACACATCGCTGGGGACCCCGGCGGCGCCGATGAGCTCGGCGGCGGCGGCGCGCTCGTTGACGAGCACGTCCTCACGGCCGAGGGTTCGCCGCGCGACCGCGAGGCCCGCGGGGGCGTCGAGGTCGCGGATCGCGCCGAGGAGGGCGGCGCGGATGTCCCCGTTGGGCTCGGCGCCGAGGCGCTGCACGAGCAGCGGGGCGAGGCCCGGATCGGGGCAACTCCCGAGGGCGCCGGCGGCGGCCAGGCGGATGCGCGCGTCGGCGTCCTCGCGGACGGCGGGGAGGAGCGGCGCGCAGGTGCGGCGTTCCCCGAGGGCGCCAGCGAGCACAGCACGGAGCGGCTCGGGCGTATTGGGGGCGACGAAGAGCTCCTCCAACGCGTCGTCGTCCGCCGGGCGGAGCTTCGCGAGGGCGTGTGCGGCCAGGAGCCGGGCGTATGGGGAGCCGTCGCGGAGTTGGGCGTTCCACGCGTCGATCGGCTGGTGCTGGTCCCAGTCCACGAGCAGTCCGCCGCGGGGGTCGATCGCCACGAACGTCGGCGCCTTCGCCAGCGGCAGCGTGACCGTGAGGTGCTCGCCGGTGAGCCACCCGCGCGTGGGCGCGGCGCCGTCGGCGGAGACGTCGACGGGGAGCGTGTAGAGCGGGCTCCCTTCCGCCGGGCTCTGGTCCACCTCCACGGAGAGGGTGCCGCCCCCCGCGGTCGCTTCCCAGCGCCAGGAGGTGGTGAGCTTCGGGACGCCGGGGAGCTCCGTCCATTGTTGGAAGAACCACCCGAGATCGCGGCCGGAGCGGGCTTCGAGGGCGCGCTGGAGATCGAGGGTGTCCACCGACTGGTGCACGTGGGCGCGCACGTAGTCGTGCATGCCCGCCCAGAAGGCCTCCTCCCCGAGGTACACCCGGAGCATCGTCAGGGTGATCGCGCCCTTGTTGTAGACGTTGTGGTTGGACTCGCCGAGCGCTTCCCCGCCCTCCACCCGGCCCCCGCCGCCGGTGTACCACCGCCCGGCGAGCCCGCCCCGGTCGAGGCTGGCCCGGCGCCAGCCGTCGGTCATGGAGGCAGCGAGCGCGTCGGCCGCGGCGTCGCCCTCGCGGACGCGGCGATCGTGTACCTCCCAGTCGCCCGCGAAGAAGGTTGCGAACCCCTCGTTGAGCCACATCTCCCGGTCGGTCCGGGCGGTGAGCAGATCGCCGAACCACTGGTGGGCCAGCTCATGCGCCACGATCGACGGGATCCACTGGCGCGTCGCCTGGACGGACGGCGGAGCGATCATCCCGGAGGTCTCGATGGTGGAGCCGGTGTTCTCCATGCCGCCGTAGATGAAACGCTGGACGAACGACTGGTCGTAGCGGCCCCACGCATAGGGGACCCCGCTGCGCTCCGCGAACCAGGCCATCATGTCCGGGAGCGGGTCGAGCACCGGGCGGACCCAGCTCTCCGGCGTCTTCGGGGCGACCATCGCGCGGGTGAGGACCGGTCCGGCGGGCCCGGCCACGGTGGCGTAGGGCGCGGCCGCCACCATCACCAGGTAGCTGGGGAGGTCCTCGCCCGAGTTGGTGATCACCGTCGCGCCTGCAGGGGCGCCGGCCACCGTGAAGCGGCCCTGGTAGGCGAAGCGGTCATCCGGATGGTCGTAGCTGGGGAACCAGTAGCGGTTGTCCTGGAGCTCGCCCTGGCTGTAGACCTCGGCGAAGGCGTCCGGCGAGTCGGCGGGCCCGCCCGCGCCGGGCGGCCCCCGCCAGTGGAGCCCAAGCTCGGGGGCCGCCTTGTATCGCACCTTCACCGTGTGGTGGGCGCCCGCGGCGGCGTCGGCGGGCATGGACACGACCAGCTCGTCGTCGGCCACGGTCACCGCGGCGAACGCGCCGTCGACGGTGGCGCTCACCTCCGCGAAGGCGACGGCGTCCAGCCGCAGGTCGCCCGGCGCGAGGCGCGACACCTCCCACGTCGCGGCGCCGGCGACGGTGTGGGCCGTCAGGTCGAGCGAGAGGTCGAGCTCCAGCCGGACCATGTCGAAATTGCGGTCGCGCACGAAGGCATCCCGGGGGTCGGGCGCGGGCAGGCTCGCCGAGGGGGCGGCGGCGTGGGCGGGGCCCGCGAAGGCGGCGTGCAGACCGAGGAGCAGGAGCATGGCGCAGGCTACCGCGCCGCGAGGCAACGGGGAACGCCGCCTCGCGGATCGTCGTGGATGGTCGGTCATTCGCCCGATGTCCGGACTGTGCCGGCGCGCTACGTCTCCCTTGACGTAGAGGAGTGTCGCGCGCCGTACCCCCCGGAGGACCGAGTGGCCCCGTCCCGTAGCCCCGCTGCCGAGCTCGAGGAAGCGTCACGCGCGGTGGAGCGGCTGGGGTGCCGGCCCATCGACCTCGGCGCGCTCTGCCTCGCGGCGGAGACCGGGGTGATCGTGTGGGACGAGGCCGGCGTGCTGGTGTACGCGAACCCGTCCGCGGAGGCGCAGTTCGGGCTGATCCTCGGTCGTCCCGCGCTCACGGCCGCGGCGTTGGCGGCCGCCTGCCTCGACGAGGAGGGCCGCGCCCTCGCGGCTGGCGAGTTCCCGCCGCTTCGCTGCGCTGTCGGGCGGCCCGGTCCGCACGCCGAGGTTGTGCAGGTGCCGGGCGCGGCCCCGCGGTGGGTGCGCATGACGGCGCAGCCGCTCTCCCTCGTGGGGCGGACGCGGGGCGTGGTGTGCACGACGGTGGAGGTGACCGAGCTGGTCCGCCGGGAACGCGGGCTTCGGGCGCAGGCCCACACCGACTCGCTCACCGGGCTCCCGAACCGGGTGCTCTTCGCCGACCGCGCCCCGCTCGCGTTGGCTCGGGCGCGCCGAACGGGGGAGACCCTCGCCGTGTGCATGCTCGACCTCGACGGGTTCAAGGCGGTGAACGACTCGTTCGGTCACAAGGCGGGAGACCAGCTCCTCCAGGAGATCGCCCGGCGCCTCGAGGAGGTGGTGCGCCGGGAGGACACCGTCGCACGTTTCGGGGGCGACGAGTTCGCGCTCCTGCTCGGCGGCTTCCGGGGCTCGGGCGACTGGTCGCTCGCGCTCCGCCGGGTGCTCGAGGCGGTGGCTGCGCCCGTGACCCTGGGCGCCAAAACCGTGCAGGTGACCGCCAGTATCGGCGTGGCGCTCTTCCCCAGCGACGCCGAGGACCCCGACACCCTGCTCCGCCGCGCCGACCAGGCGATGTACAAGGCGAAGGCGGAGGGGAAGAACCGGTTCCACGTCTACGATGCCGCGGTGGCCCTGCGCACCCGGGCCAACCGCACCATCGTCACCCGGGTGGAGGAGGCGCTTCGGGACGGCGAGCTGCGTCTGCACTTCCAGCCGCAGGTCGACGCGCGGGCGGGCCGCGTGGTGGGCGCGGAGGCGCTGATCCGCTGGGAGCACCCGGTGCTCGGGCTGCGCTCCCCCGGGGAGTTCCTGCCGCTCGTCGAGCACGACGACGTCATCATTCGGATCGGGGACTGGGTGATTCGCGAAGCCGTCTCCCGACTCGACCGGTGGACGGCCGCGGGCCTCGACCTGCGGGTGAGCGTGAACATCGCCGCCCGGCACCTCGCCCACGGCAGCCTCGAGGCCGGTCTCGGCGCCGTCCTCGCCGCCTACCCCGCCGATCGGTCCCGGCGCCTCGGCGTGGAGATCGTCGAATCGGCCGCCCACGAGGACCTCGGCGCCGTCATGCGGCTGGTGGAGTCGTACCGGAAGGAGGGGGTGTCGTTCGCGCTCGACGACTTCGGGACCGGCTTCTCGTCGCTCGTACAACTCAAACGCCTCGGGGTGGACGCGCTGAAGATCGACCACACCTTCGTCCGCGACATGCTGGAGGACCCTGGGGACCTCGCCATCGTCCACGGGGTGGTGGGGCTTGCGGACGCGTTCGGGTGCCGGGTTGTCGCGGAAGGGGTGGAGTCCATCGAGCAGGCGCTGGTGCTCCTGGAGCTCGGCTGCGACGAGCTGCAAGGCTACGCGATCGCGCCTGCGATGCCGGCGGAGGAGTTCGAAGCGTGGGTGCGGTCGTTCCAGCCCGATCCACGGTGGCGTGCGGCCCGGCTCAACTTCCCCCGTCGTCGGGAGTTTGATCTGCTGCTCCACTCGGTGACCCATCGGCACTGGCTCACCCACGAGGCGGCGGGGACGCGGGCCGACCTCGCGCGTTGTCGGCTCACCCGATGGCTCGACGACGCCGAGCACAGCGCTGACTCGCCGCGGCTCGCGCTGCCCGAGCTCGTGGCGCTCCATCGCGCGGTGCACGCGTCGGAGGAGGCGGGCGCGTCGGGGGAGGCCGTCGCCGAGGCCAACCGCGCGTTGATCGCCCGACTGGACGCCGTCCGGGCGGCGCTCTCCGAACGTTCGAGGCAACCCATCCATCGCATCCGGGAGGGGGACGCATGACCACGGCGCCCAAGGGAATGGAATGGCGTGAAGAATTCGCCACCGGGGTCCCGGAGATCGACGAGCAGCACCTGATCCTGGTGAGCATGCTCAACGAAGCCGCGGTGCGCGTGGCGGGCGACACCACGGCGGCCACGGTGGAGCGCATCACTCACGATCTGCTGGGGTACGCGCTCTACCACTTCGAGGCCGAAGAGAAGCTGATGCGACGCTACGGGTACCGGGAGGGTAGCCCCGCGGAGGTGGCTGATCACCTGGAGCAGCACCGCGGCTTCTCCTGGAAGGTCGTGGCGTTTCGCGAGGAGCTCAAGTCCGGGGGCGCGGTGCCGGCCGAGGAGCTCCTCGACTTCCTGACGGATTGGCTCACCCGGCACATTCTGCTGACGGACCAGAAGCTCGGGGCCTGGGTGCTGGCGCGGCGGGCTGAGGGCGGGTAGGTCCAGAAGGACGAAGCTTGTTTTTTTGGGGCGGGGCTCCCGCCCCGCAACGCCCCGGGCCCTGGCTCGGCGGGCGCTCTGGTCGCCTCAGGTCGGTGCCCCGCCGCACGCCCTCTCCTCCCGACGCCGGTCGTGGCTCGCGAGGGTGGAGGAGGGCCGGGAGGTGAGCCTACCTGCGTCGTCTTCGTCGCCGCTCAGCTCGCGGCGATCGCCCGCCCCGCGTGCAGCCCGAAGGCGTAGACGGAGAGCTGAGGAGGAACGCCGATCGAGGTCGGGAAGACCGACGCGTCCGCGACCCAGAGCCCGTCGAGGTGGTGGTGCTTGCCGTCCGGGCCGACCGCGGCCTTCTTGGGATCGGTGCCCATCGGCACGCTGCCCATCGGGTGCACCGCGGAGAGCTCGGCGTCGATCGCCAGCCTCGCCTCGATCTCCGCCGGGTTCTTCAGCTCGATCGCCTGTCCCGCCGGGACGATGACCCGCGTGGCGCCGGCCGCGAAGAGCAGGCGGGCGGCGGCGGCGAGGCCGCGGCGGAGCTCGGCGGCGTCCTCGGCGTCGGGCGTGTAGTGGATGCGCAGCCCCAGGTCGCCGAGCGGACGCACCGAACCGCAGCTTCGATCGTGGATCATCGCGGTGAGCGCCGCGAGATGGGGGAACCGGCGCATGGCGGCGCGATGGTCAGCGCCGAACCCGGGGACCAGCGTGGCCACGCCGACCGGGTGGGCGAACGCGGGGACGATCCAGGTGCGCGGCCCGGCTTCGTCCTCCAGGTGCAGGTGCTCCGTGCACTCCACCGACTGGGGCACGCCGCGCCAGGCGTAGACCGGGTCCGCGAAGTCGCCGGCCGCCACCACCGCCGGGTGGATGCGGAGTGTATTGCCGGTCGAATCCGAAGGATCGGGGACGCTGGAGCGGAGCAGCAACGCGGGCGTGCCGGTCGCGGACGCGGAGACGCACACGCGGGACGCCTCGATCCGCAGCGTGCCGACGGGCTGGCGGGTGCGCGGGTCGAGGCGGACGGCGTCCACCCCGCGGACGCGCCCACCCGCGTGATCAATCCGCACGGCCTGGGCGAGCGCCACGATGGCCCCGCCGGCGGTGACCGCCCGCGGGATCAGCTTCTTCAGGGCGTTGTTCTTCGCGTCGAACGCGCAGCCGACCTCACAGTAGCCGGCGCCCACACAGCCGGTGCGGTTGTGCCGGAGCAGGCCGTGCCGCCAGCCGAGCTTCGCGGCGCCGTCCGCGAGGAGCTGATTGTGGCGGTTGACCATGGTGGGGTCGACGTTCTTCACCTCGAGGAGCGCCTCCACCTCGTCGTAGAGGCTGTCCCACGGGGGGCCCTCGCCGCGCTCCGCGACCCAGCGCGCCCGGATCTCCGCCGGCACACGCTTGCAGAGGTTCAGGTTGTGCAATGCCGATCCGCCGACGCCGTGGCCCTGGTGGATGCGGATCGCCTTGTCGAAGGTGGTGCGCCCGCCGGACTCCCAGAGGAGCCTCGGGAACATGTCCGCTTCGCGCTGGTTCATCTCGCCCGGGGTGACGAACGCCCCCGCCTCCAGCGCCACCACCTTCAGTCCCGCCTCCGCCGCCATCGCGGCGACCGTCGCGCCGCCGGGGCCTGTCCCGATCACGCAGAGATCGGCGCGGATCGTGGAGACGCTCAGGTCGGGCGCGTTGACGATCATCGCGACCCCTCGAACGGCACCCAGCCCGCCGGGGCCCGGAGCGCGTCGTACGACGTCGGGCGCGGCGCGGCGTCGACCATCGGGCCTTCGTAGCCCACGTCCGCCCACGCTTCCGGCGACTGGTACCAGCCGAGGAGCACGAGGTCGCGGATCGAGCGGGCGATGAGCAGTCCCGGCGGGCCGAGCGCGGCGATCCGCTCCAAAGCGAGCAGCCGGTCGGCCGGAGAGAGCGTGGTGAAGCGGTCGAGCCCCACCGAGAACGGCAACGACTGTTCGACTGCGAAGAACAGCCCGTGCACCTGCGCGCGGAGCTCCGCGGGGAAGGCGAGGACGTAGCGGTCCACGCGGGTGGGGACGGCGTCGAGCTGCGCGGCGGTGGCGTCGGGGAAGAGGGCTTCGGCCGTCGCGCGGACGACGGCCAGCTCGGCGGCGCCGAGCACCTCGCCAGCGGGGCCGGGGTAGCCGGTGAGGCGGGCGGCGCCGACGACGGCGGCCGCGGCGCCCAGGCCGAGGAGGAGGCCGCGGCGGCTCGGGGCGGTGGGCGCGTCGCCGTCTACGGCGAGATCGCGGAGGGGAGGGGGCAGGCGGGTCTGCCAGTCGTCGCGGGGTTCGAGGCCGCCGCGACGGACGGTCACCCAGAAGACGGGGGCCCGGGTGCGGCCCGCGGCGGCGTCGGCCGCGAGCGCCGCGAGGGCCTTTCCGGTGTAGACCGGCTCGCCGGCGATGCCCGCGGCGTTCAGGGCTTCGGCCGCGGCGATCGACGCCGCCGTGGCGTGGGCGTAGCCGCCACCCAGCTGGGAGCGGACGACCTGGAGGTTCACCGGCGCCGGCGCGACGCCCAGGGCGCGGAGCGCGCTCTGGGCTTGCCGAACGAGCGAGAACAGGCGCAGGTCGGGCGCGTACACCCGCTCCACCACGGCGACCGCCCGCACGGGCGCCGTACACCCGCCGAGCGCCAGGCCCACCGCGAGGCCCGCGGCCGTGCCGCCGGAGCCGTACGGGACGTAGATCGCGTCCGCCGGCGCCGTAGCGAGCTGCCCCGCGAGCTCCAGCCCGCCGAGCACGCACCCGAGCATCCCGCGGACGGAGGTGGCGCCCAGGGGGACCGGGACCCCGGCGGCCGAGCTGAAGCCGAGGAGGAGGAGCGGGCTGCGCAGGGCGAGGTCGACGCGGTCGCGGTAGGCGTGGAGCGTCGTGGCGAACGACGCGGTCCAGGCGAGGTTCTCGCGGCCGTGGGCGCCGAGCGGCGTGCGGAAGAGGTGCGCGTGGACCGGCCGCCCGTGGGCTCGCCCCACGTCCACCACCGCGGCGACCTGCCCGGAGCCGACCGCCCCGACCACCTGCCACGCAGTGGCGGAGCGGTAGGGCTCCTCCGCGAGGCCGAGGTCGAGCTTGCGCAGCTTGGTGCCGCCGTGGAGCGCGGGGAGCAGATCGTCCCGCTTCAGCCGCAGCCCGGGCGCCCCGAGCTTCGTGCCGAGGGCCGGGGCCGCCTCCAGCGGGGACGGCCCGTCGATGAGCCCGAGGCGGGGCAGGGCGGCGAGGGCGTCGGCGGCGGTCGGCATCGGGGGACCCCGAGCGTAGTCCACCGGGGGGCGGGCGGCATCTTGGGGGTGGCGCCCGGCCGCCGCTCAGCGCACGAAGCGGAAGTTCAGCAGGAAGCGAGCGCGGATCGGGTGCTCGTCCTCGATCACGGGGTTCCAGCGCCACTTCGCGGCCGCGGCGCGCGCTTCGGCCTGGAAGACCACCGGGCAGTCGCGGAAGTGGATGTCGGCCGGGGCGCCCGCCTCGTCGATCACCACCTCGGTGACGCACAGCCCCTCGCGAATCCCGGCGGACGTCGCGGCGGCGGGCCAGCGCGGCACCGCCCGGACGCGCGGCACGGCCACGTCGCCGGTGACGTCGCGAATCTTCTGGCCGCCGCCCTCGCCGCCGGGGCCGTTGCCCGTTCCGGGCCCGGTCCCGGTGCCGGGTCCCTTGCCGGGACCTTGGCCTCCGCCGCCGGGGGGCTGCCCGTCGGTCGTCGGGCCGTCCTCCGCTGGCACCGCGGCTTCGGGGGCGGGCGCCGGGTCGAGGACGATCAGCGAGTCCGGCGTTGGCGGCTGGGGGCTGATCGCCGGCGCGGGGGTGGCCGGGCGGGCGCGAGGCTTCGCCGACGGCTTGGGCGCGGGGACGCCGCCACCGCCACCCGGCGCGGGCAGCGCCAGCTCCCCAGGCCACACCATGACCGGGAGCGACTCGAGCTCGGGCGGAGCGACCGTCGGGCCGAGGAGGAGCCCCAGCCCGACGGCGGAGGCGAGGGAGAGGGTGGAGAGGAGCATGGCGGCGCCACGGCGCGGCCGGCTCGCCTCCCGGTCTTGGGCGATGGAGTCGAACATGCAGGGAGTATGCTTGGACTTCTCCACGGGCCGTATCAACGCTCGGTCATCGCGCTGCGGCGTCCCGGGCGTCGGGGTTGCCCACCGTCCCGCTCGGCATACCGGCGCGTGTGCGCTCCTTCCGCCCGCGCCCCGTGCCCACCGTCGCCGTGCTGGTCTTCGTCGTGGTGACCGTGAACCTCGGGCGCTGGCAGCTCCGCCGCGACGTCGAGCGCAACGCCCTGCGGGAGCGGATGCTGGATCAGGTCGATAAGTCGGCGATCAACGAGGAGGACCTCGCCGCCCCGGTCGAGGACCTTTGGGGACGGAAGGTGGGCCTCGACGGCGCCTTCGAGGGTCCGGCGCTCTTGGAAGAAGGGCGGCCGGGGCCGAGCGGGCCCGAGTACGGGGTGGTCCAAGCGTTTCGTTCTGGCTCCGCACTGATCCTCGTGGACCGGGGGAGCATCGCGGATCCGGCGGTGCTCCCTGCGCCCGTCCCGCGCGTCGACGGGGTGCTGGTGCCCCTTTCGGCCGGCACCCACGGCGGTGCCCGTGGGAGGTTCCCGCCCGGCTCCGGGCAGGCGATGCGCGCGGCCACGCCTGGTGCGCTGGACGCGCTGATCGTGACGGGGAACGCAGCGACCCTCCCCGAGCCCGACTACACCAGCCTGTCGTACGCCGTTCAGTGGTTCCTCATCGCTTCGGCGGCGATCGGGGCGTGGTTGTGGGCGTCGTGGGGTCGCGAGGCCACGCGCGGCGGACCTCGGCGGCGGGTGCGCGCGTAGCGCCTCGGCTCGCGGCCGTAAGGGGGGCGAGGAGCGGGCGTCACGTCGGCATCGAACGACGCAGGTGCCGGCCCAGGACGCAGGCCCACACCCGATCTGCGTCGGTTCCACAGTTGTGTGGATTTCCGATTTTCTGAGACGCGGCTAGTGGGCAGCGCGGTCGCCTCTTCCCCGGGCGTCCATGGGTACCCATGCTCCATTACCTGCCGTTCCAGCTGTCGTCGTTCGCTGGCGACATCGATCAGGTCATCCGCGTCATCTACTACATCGTCGGCACGTGGTTCGTGGCCGCCGAGGTCATCCTGTTCTGGCTCATCTTTGGGAGCCGGTCCAAGCCGGGCGTTCGAGCGGCGTGGCTGCCGGGAACCGGTCGGGCGAAGTGGGCGGTGCTGGCTCCGGTATGCGCCGTCCTGGCCTGCGACCTCATCATCGAAAAAGCGTCGTCCCCCACCTGGGAGTACGTGAAGCTCGACATCCCGCACCCCGACGTGGAGGTGAAGATCGAAGCGCGCCAGTTTGCGTGGATCTTCACCTACCCCGGGAAGGATGGGATCCTCGGCACAGAAGACGATCTGGTCGCGAAGGAGCTGCACGTCCCGGTGAACAAGAAGGTGGTCTTCCACCTTGAAGCCGCGGATGTGCTCCACAACTTCTACGTGAAGGACCTGCGGCTGAAGCAGGACGCGGTGCCGGGCCGCTCGATCAAGGGCTGGTTCGACACCAACACGGAAGGCACGTACGAAATCGCCTGCGCCGAGATCTGCGGCAAGGGCCACACCCTCATGGGCAGCAAGCTGGTGGTCGACTCGAATGAGGCGTACCAAAGCTTCCTGGCCGCTCTCTAGGACCGCCCGATGAGCCACGACGCACATCCGCAGAGCTTCATCTCGAAGTACGTGTTCTCCACCGATCACAAGACGATCGCGAAGCAGTACATGATCACGGGCCTGTTCATGGCCCTCTTCGGGGGGGCGGCCGCTTCCGCGATCCGTACGCAGCTCGCCGCGGTCGAGCCGGGCGGTACCGGGGGGTTCCTCGATCCCCAGTTCTACAACTCCGTCGTGACGATGCACGGCACCGTGATGGTGTTCTGGGTCGCCATGCCGGTGCTGGTGGCCGGCTTTGGAAACCTGCTCATCCCGCTGATGGTGGGCGCGGAGGACATGGCCTTTCCGAAGCTGAACATGGCTTCGTACTGGGTCTTCCTCCTCTCCACCGTCGTGCTGCTCATCTCCCCGTTGGTCCCGGGTGGAGGCGCGGCCGGCGGCTGGACCAGCTACCCGCCGCTCGCGGCCGACCCCGCGCTGTCGGGCGTTGAGTGGGGCATCACCCTGTGGATCCTCGCCGTCGCGCTGGAGTTGGTGGCCTTCCTCATGGGTGGCATCAACTTCATCACCACCGCGATCAACATGCGCGCCCCCGGCATGAGCATGTGGGATCTGCCGCTGTTCGTTTGGGAAGAGGTGGCGGCGAGCATCGTCTTCATGCTCTCCGTGGGCCCCCTCATCGCCGGCGCGGTGATGCTGCTCCTCGATCACGTGGCGGGCACCCACTTCTTCGACCCGAAGATGGGCGGCGACCCCGTGCTCTTCCAGCACCTCTTCTGGTTCTTCGGGCACCCCGAGGTGTACGTCATCCTCTTCCCGGCGTTCGGCATCGTCGCGGAGATCATCACCTGCCACGCCCGCAAGACGCTGTTCGGCTACAAGATGACCGTCTGGTCGGTCATCGCCACCAGCCTCCTGTCGTTCGTGGTGTGGGCGCATCACCAGTTCATCGCGGGCATCGACCCGAAGATCTCCATCCCCTTCTCGGTGATGACGATCCTCATCTCCGTGCCGGTCGCGGTCGGGATGTTCGCGTTCATGGCGACGCTCTACAAGGGCAGCATCCGCTTCACCTCCGCGATGCTCTTCGCGCTGGGGTTCTTCGCCTGCTTCCTCCTCGGCGGCGTCACCGGCATCATCAACGGGACGGCCGCGGCGGACATCTACATCCACGACAGCTACTACGTGGTCGCCCACTTCCACTACACGCTCTACCCGCTGGTCTTCATGGCGGGGCCGGCCGGGTTGTACCACTGGTTCCCGAAGATGTTCGGGCGCTTCATGAACGAGACCCTCGGGAAGGTGCACTTCTGGGGCTCGATGGTGTTCTTCAACCTCATCTTCCTCCCGCAGTTCAACCTGGGGATGATGGGACACAACCGCCGCCTCGCGGTGCCGACGAACTACGAGTTCCTCAGCACGCCGGAAGCGCTGTTGATGCAGGACATCTCCACCTGGGCCCTGTTCGGACTCCTCGCGTTCCAGCTCCCGTTTGTGTGGAACTTCTTCCACAGCATGTTCCGCGGGGCGGTGGCGCCGGCCAACCCATGGAACGCGACCACGCTCGAGTGGCAGTGCCCCTCGCCGCCCCCGCACGGCAACTTCGACACCCCGCCCGTCGTGTACCGCGGGCCCTACGAGTACAGCCCCGAGGGCGACGGCCCCGACTTCATCGCGCAGAACCAGCCGCCCGAAGGGCAGCACGAGGTTCCGCAGAACCCCCTCGTCTCGCCCCACGCGGCGAAGTGAGCTGACATGAGCCACGCCCACGCAGCCCCCCTGCCCGAAGAGCGGACGTCGACCGGTGTCGCCACCGGCAAGGTCGCCCTCTGGTGGTTCCTCGCTTCCGAAGTCGCGATCTTCGGCGGGTTGATCATGTCGTACGTGGTGTGCCGGCTCGCGCATCCGGAGTGGGCCGAAGAGGCCGCCCACACGGTGAGCGCGGCGGGCGCGCTCAACACCGTGGTGCTGCTCACCAGCAGCCTCTTCGCCGTGCTCGCGCACTCCGCCGCGACGCACGGGGACATGAAGAAGGCCTCCAACCTGTTGTTCGCCACGGTCGGCGGGGGGCTCGTCTTCCTTTGTGTGAAGGCGTACGAGTACCACCACGAGATCAGCGAGGGGTTCACGCCCGTCGCGAGCCTCTTCTGGGGCTTCTACTTCTTCATGACCGGCCTGCACGGTGTGCACGTGGTGGCCGGGATGACCGCGCTCACGTGGGCGGCGCTGAAGGCGCGGAAGAACGAGGCGCCCTGGGCGGTGGAGTACACCGGGATGTACTGGCATCTGGTGGACGTCATCTGGATTTTCCTCTTCCCGCTCGTCTACCTGGCTTCGGCCTCCTGAGGACATGATGAGTCACGACAAGAAGTACATCGTGATCTGGGCCGCGTTGCTCGTGGCGCTGTTTGTGTCCCTCGGGCTCGGGCAGTTCGTCGGCAACGCGGCCGTCGTGGGGACCATCTTCGTGATCGCCGCGGTGAAAGCCTGGCTGGTGGTGGCCGAGTTCATGCACCTGCGCCTTGAGGCGCGGTGGTTGCAG
The DNA here is from genome assembly GCA_903921785.1 of uncultured Pseudomonadota bacterium. Taxonomy (GTDB): domain Bacteria; phylum Myxococcota_A; class UBA796; order UBA796; family SXON01; genus SXON01. The sequence goes on along the minus strand of CAIXRH010000242.1, from coordinate 69,440 downwards.
CTCGTCTTCGCCGGCGCCCTGGCGGCGATCATGGCGTTCGTCATCGGGATCACCCCGGACGTGGCGCATCACTGGTCGGTCATCCCGCCGAAGCCGGAGGCGGCGGCGGACGCGGTGGTGGTGGCCAAGAAGCCGCTTGAGCCGGGCAACGTGGAGCGCGGCGGCAAGGTCTACGGCACCTACTGCGTGGGCTGCCACGCCGTGGACGGTAAGGCCAACGGCGGCACCACCGGCGCCAACTTCGTGGACGACACGACCCGCCTCGCCAAGACCGACGCGGAGCTGCTGACCTCCATCGCCGAAGGAAAGACCGGCACGATCGGCACGATGCCCCCCTGGAAGGGCGCCCTCACCGAGCAGCAGCGGGTCGACGCGCTCGCGTACGTCCGCGCTACCTTCGGGGCCAAATGACCCCCACGATGGCCGTGGTTCGGGCCCCGAGGCGCAGCGCCACGGGGGTCTCCAACGCCACGATGGCGCTGCTGTTCTTCATGGCGGCGGAGTCCACGGTCTTCGCGGGCCTGGGCGCCAGCTTCAACATCCTTCGCAGCCAGTACAGCCGTTGGCCGCCCCTGGGGAACCCCACGCTCCCCGTGGCGGCCACCGCCGTAAACACGGCGCTGCTCCTCCTCAGCGGCCTCGCCTGCGAACGGGCAGCGCGCACCCGCACCAAGGCCGACACCGTCCGGTGGCTCGGCATCACCTTCCTGCTCGGCGGGGCCTTCCTCGTGGCACAGGGTCGGGAGTGGGTCTCGCTCATCGGGTTCGGGCTCACCGCCAGCACGGTGTACGGCGGGTTGTTCTACGCTCTTGTGGGTACGCACGCCGCGCACGTCCTGGTGTCGGTCCTCGTCCTGGGGTTCACCCTGTTCAACGTCCAGCGCGGGCGATGGGGCCTCTCCGAGGTCGGCTCCTTCCGCGCGTGGTGGTGGTTCGTGGTGATGGTGTGGCCGTTCATCTACTGGCTGGTGTACCTGCGATGATCCTCTCCCAGCTCGCTGCCCTCACCGTCGTCTCCTGCCCCAACTGCATCAGCAGCGTCGGCGGGTCCGGGCAGTCCTACATGTGGGGCACCGTGGCCATGCTCGGCGCGCCTGCGGCGATGGCGGCGGTGATCTTCTTCGTGTTCCGGCAGGCGGGACGCGCGGCGGCGTGAAGGGCTCCGGCGCGCACCGCCGCGCCGCTTGACGCCCGCCCGCTCGGCGCGTACCTCCGCGTCACGCCGGAATCACCGATGGACCTCGCCCCGCTCGTCGACACCCTCACCCGCAGCCGCCGCACCGTCGTCGTGACCGGCGCCGGCATGGGCCTCGCCAGCGGCATCGCCACCTTCCGGGGCACGGACGCCGGGGCGGTCTGGGCCCATGACGTGATGGAGATGGGCACCAACCGCTACTTCCAGGCGAACCCCGTGGGGTCCTGGCGGTGGTACCGGAGCCGGTTCGCGAGCCTGCAGGGATCGAAGCCGAACGCCGGTCATCACGCCGTCGCCGCGCTTGAGCGCTGGCAGGCCACCCGCGGCGCCGAGTTCTTGCTGGTGACCCAGAACATCGACACGCTCCATGGGCAGGCGGGGAGCGAGCGGATGTGCGAGGTGCACGGTCGCGCCGACCGGGTGCGCTGTTCGCGGGTCACGTGCACCCACGGCGCGCCCCGCGGCACGCTGCCCGCCGCCGCATTCGACTGGGCGGCGTTCGACGCCGCACCTGCCGACGACACCTCGCCGCGCTGCCCCGGCTGCGGCTCCCGCATCCGCGCGCACGTCCTGTGGTTCGACGAGTACTACACCGAGCACGCCGACTACCAGTTCGAACGGGCGATCCGGGGCATGAAGCAGGCCGAGGCGGTGCTCTTCGTCGGGACGAGCTTCTCGGTGGGCATCACTGCCGCCGCGCTCGACACCCGCGCCGACAAATGGCTCATCGACCCCGGCGACGCCGAAGCCCCGCTCGGCGTGCGGGTGCTCAAGGCGGCGCAGGAGGAGGCATTGCCGGCGTTGGTGGCGGCGCTCCCCGTGAGCTGAGCCTCGCCGCTACGGCCCGATCCCCGCCGCGTTCATCGACGCCGCCGCCCGCCAGCCGCTCCACACCACCGCGGAGAGGCTCCCGTCGAAGCCGCGGAGGCCGCCCATCCCCGGCGCGCCCATGCCGGCTGCTTCCCCGGCCACCCACAGCCCGGGGAGCACGCTCCCATCGGCCATCAGGGCGCGCCCCTCGTCGTCCACGGTGACGCCGCCGTAGCTCTTGGCCGTCTTCCGGGCCTCGGTCGCCGCACAGGGGGTTCCTGCCAACGCCGGGAAGTCGTAGCCGGCGCGGCCGAGCGGGTCGGTGGCGGTGGCGGCGTGGAACGCCTTCACCGCCTCCACGGTCGCCTGGAGGCCGACCGGGTCGACGCCTTCCGCGGCCGCGAGCGCGGCGAACGAGGGATAACAGCGGAGCACGCTGAGGTACTCGTCGTCCGTGCCGAGGTAGGCGAAGGAGAGCACGTCGGCGTCGGTGGTGACGACGGTGGTCGGATCGTGCGCCCAGAACGCGGTCTCGAGCTCGATGCTGCCGAGCTCGGACTCGTCGACGAAGCGCTGGCCCGTTCGGTCGACCCACAAGAGCGGGGCGGCCGTGCCCAGGGGGAGGATGCCGCCGCCGGCGTAGTCGCCGAGGTAGCCGTCGAAGGCGCCCATGGCGTCGAGGTGGGAGAGGCCGAGGCCGAGGGACTGGGCGAGGTCCCAGGCGAAGCCGGAGTTCTCTTCGTGAGGGGCCTCCCAGGTGCCGGCGGGCCAGCTCGCGTAGCGCTCCACGATGTCGATGCGGCCGGTGTAGCCGCCGGTGGCGAGGAGCACCCGGTTGGTCTCGATCACGCCGTCGGCGGTCTCGACGCCGATGAGGCCCGAGTCGTCCACCAGGAGGCTCGTCGCCGGGGTCGACAGGCGTAGCTCCACGCCCGCCGCGGCGCTCGCGACGAACGCGGCGGCGAGCTCGTCGCCTTCGGCCTCGACGGTGAAGAGCTCGTCGCGACCGGTGATGAGGTCCGGGCCGGGTGGGTCCAGGAAGCGCAGCCCCAGCGCCTCCATGCGGTCGTGCACCGACGCGCTCTCGGCGAGAAACGTACGCGTATCGTCGGTGGCCTCGCCGCCGGTCATGGACGGCCAGTCCGCCATCACCTCCTCCACGGACTCTTCCGCGCCGAGGGCCACCTGCACGTCGGTTCCGTGGAAGAAGAACCGGCGTTGTCCCCAGTTGGCGGCGCGTCCGCCGGGGGCGTCGGAGGCCTCCAGGACGATGGCGCCGGGGAGGTCCGCGGCGGCGGCGAGGCCGGCGAGGCCTGCCCCGATCACCACCGGCGGACCGAAGGGGGCGGCAGTACCGGAATCCACGAAGTCAGAGCCGGGCCGCGAGTCCCACGCGGACGCCGAATCGCGCCCGGTGGTGCATCCTGCGACGATGAGCCATACCGGCAGCATCGGCGATCGTTATCCGGTCGACGTCCACACCTGGGAGTCTCCCGTAGGAACTTGTCCAGGGGGTGGTGGCGGGGCTACGCTTTGCCAAGGGGGGAGGCGGGTGGTCGAGCAGCGACGGTCGGCGGACCAGCCATTGCGCCGGCACTTCCCTGCACGAGGGCGTCGTCTACGCGCACATGGGTCGGCGGCCAATTACGACAAGATCGAACGCCACGCCCAGGGAGGGAATCTCGGCCACGGCGTGCTGACTGGCTGCGCATCGTGCGAGGTCCAGGAGCTGGGTGCGAGTGTAGCGTGTATCAGGGAGAACCCGGAGCCGCTGAAGGAGCCGCCCGACGACGCCGGCGACGGGGTGGGCGATGCACACCACGCCCCCCGGGCCTTCGCCCTGTCGCCGCGCCTTTCCCCGGGGCCGGGCCGCCGCCGCGGCGCCGCGGCGCTGGTCGTGGCTCGCGAGGGTTGAGGAGGGATGGGAGGGGGAACCCATCTTCTTCCTGACCGGCTGCCGACCTCAGTCCACCGCGAACGCCCGGCCGATCCCCGCGGTGACCCAGCCCATGCCGTCGGCGGCGAGGCGGGTGTAGTAGAGCACCATCCGCCCGTCGTCGAGGCGAACAAAGGCTGGATCGAGGAGGCAGTCTCCCGGGGCGCTGTCGCAGCCCGGCTCGGCATGGGGGATGAGCTGAACGTCCTGCTCAGGCACGTAGTTACTACGTAGATCGCCGTACCCGGCGCCGCCCTGCTTGGTGTGGGTGTGGTACACGCGGATGCCGCCGCCTTCGAGGTAGACCGGGTCGGGGTCCACGTCGTCCTCGGGGAACATTCCCGCGGCCGAAACCCGGCTGAGCGCCCAGGGATCGCCCTCGGCGCGGGCGAGGCGGATGCCCTCGGCGTCGGTGTAGAGGCCGCCGACGTAGGCCACGAGCTGGGAGCCGTCGGCGAGCGGCAGCAGCGAGGGCACGCTGATCTGCCCGCTGTCGTCCTCGGCTCCAGTGAAGAAGAGCGTGGATGTATCTGGGGTGAAGACGAGGCCATCGGTGGAGGAGGCCTGGCACCACGTGCGCCAGGCCGCGTGCTTGTCGCCCTCGATGGGCTCGGTCCCCTCGACGACGAGCCGGTAGCTGCCGTCGGCCTCGTACAGCATCGCGCCGTCCTCCAGGCGCTCGCCGCAGTCGAGGGGGAGGAAGTCGGCCGCGGTGAGGAGCGGGGCGGCGGAGGGCGTCCACTCCAGGCCGTCGGGGCTGGTGAGCAGCCACCGGCCGCCGTCGGCGAGCATGTTGGTGGCCATCAGCGCGTAGCTACCATCCGCGGTTACCCATAGTTGGGGTACCGTGTAGTCCGCGAGGAGGAAGTCTTCGTCGCGCTCCCACACCAGCCCGCGACCGGTTGGGACGGTGAAGTGTTCGGCGGCGGCGAAGGTCGGCGGAGGAAAGAACAGGGGGTCTATGTCGGGGGAGGGGCTGTCGGAGTCGGTCGTTTCCGTGGTGTCCGCGGTCTCGCCGATCCCCGAGGCGTCCGTCGTGGCGGAGCTCGGGGCGCAACCGGCGGCGAGGAGGAGAAGCGAGGCGCGCATGGACGAGGGGAGCGTATCGCGGGGGATGGCCGGCACGGGGGCCGACCTGCGCGCGGTGACGGGAGCGATTGCGTCGCACAGACTCACGAATTACCGGTGTGTTCCCTAACGGAGTCTGCATGACCAACACCCTTCGCCTGTGTCTTACGCTCCCGCTCGTCGCGATGGGGTGCGGCACCGCCACGCCGACCGACAGCGGCAGCGACGACGTCGGGGACACCGCCTCCGGCGACACCAGCACCGACTCCGGGACCGACTCGGGGGACACCGCGAGCGACACCGCAGACACGGGCACCGACACCGCGGACACGGGCACCGACACGGCGGACACCGGCACCGACACCGGCACCACCGGCGCCAACCACATCGAGGCCGAGGTGGATGGGGTGCTCGTCTCGGCGGACACGGTCGCCGGCTACGTCTCCCGCACCGGCAACGCCCTGTCCTTCTCGCTCATCGACGTGGACGGGTTCCCCTACTACGCGGTCACGCTCTACGACCTGACCGTCGGCACCGAGCACACCTGCGCGAAGACGTACTCGGGGATCAACTACGCGCCGTCGAGCACGGAGCTCTACTACGCGAACTACGTATCTCCGACCTCCTGCACCTACACCCTGTCCGCGGCGGGCACCGCGATCGGCGAGCAGGTCATCGGCACGTTCTCCGGGGTGGCGTACGACATCACGCTCACCAACAGCAAGACGCTCGCCAACGGCAAGTTCAACGTGACGTTGAGCGCGTATTCGCCCTGATCGCCGGTGGGGCGACAGGGGGGGCGGAGCGGCCCTCCGGGTCGCCCCTGGTTACCGGGCGCCCATGTTCACCGCCGAGACCTTCGCCTTCCTCCGCGAGCTGCGCGCCCACAACGAACGTCCGTGGTTCGAGGCGAACCGCGCGCGGTACGAGCAGCACGGCAAGGCCGCGATGGCCGAGTTCGTGCGGGCGTTCCGGCCGCACCTCGCCGAGATCTCCACGCAGTACCTCGCCGATGAGAAGACCTCCGCGTTCCGCATCTTCCGGGACACCCGGTTCTCGAAGGACAAGTCGCCCTACAAGACCTACCTCGGCGTGCAGTTCCGCCACCAGCTCGTGCGCGGCTCGGCCAGCGAGGCGGTGCATGCGCCGGGCTTCTACTGCCACGTCGGCCCGGCCGGCGACGGCGAGATGGACGGGTGTTTCGGCGGCTTCGGCACCTGGCACCCCGAAGGGGACGCGCTCGCCGCCATCCGTCGCCGCATCGCTGAGCGCCCCGACGAGTGGGCGGCCGCGAAGGCGGGCCTCACCCTGGGCGGCGAGTCGCTGAAGAAGGTCCCGCTCGGCTACGATCCGGCCCACCCCCACGTGGAGGACCTCAAGCGGAAGGACTTCATCGTGATGCGGGACTTCACGGAGGCCGACGTCACCGGCGCGGACTTCGTGGAGCGGTACGCCGAGGCTTCTCGGGCGGGGGCGCCGCTGATGCGCTTCTTGTGCGCGGCGATCGGGCTGCCCTGGTAGGACGCATACGGTCTGAGCCTGTTGAGGATCGTTCGCTCGTCGCGCCGACGCCAAGTGAGTCCGTGCAGCAGGCCCGAAGTGGGCCAGCCCCGGCGGGCTTCCCGCCGACGCGTGAAAACCTTGTCCTTGTTCGCCGACGGTTCAGGGTGAGGTGACGGGCCCGAAAGCAGGCCGGCCGTGTGACGTCGCCAGCGGCGGGCGGAGCGGAGCGACGGCCCGTCGATGACGGCGTCCGGCCGCGTAGCGGGACCCAGCGCCGACACTCCCTGTTTCCGCGGCTACAACGGTGAGACTTGAGACGACGGGAATCCCGCCTCCCCGGGCGCCGCGTCCTCGCCGGGCGAGCGGAAATCAGGGTCAAACCGTATCAGGGCCGCAGCACCGTCACCAGCGTGAGCACCAGCGGGAACAGCACCACCGCCACCAGCGCGGTGTGCCCGATGACGTCGCGGGCGCGCAGGCCGAGCAGCGCGAGGATCGGCAACATCCAGAACGGCTGGACGAGGTTGGCGAGCGCCTCGCCGAGGTCGTAGGTGACCACCATCCAGCCCGCCGGCACGCCCAGGGTCTTCGCCGCGCCGAGCACGTACGGCGCCTCGATCACCCACTTGCTCCCGCCCGAAGGGACGAAGACGCCCAGCACTGCGGAGTACGTTGTCACCAGCGCCGGGTAGATGGTGGGGTTGCTGACGTTCACGAAGAGGTTCGCCAGGGTGTGGCTGAGCGTGGTGCCCGTCATCACCCCCGAGATCCCCGCGTAGAACGGGAATTGGAGCAGGACGCCCCACACGGCTGGCGTCGCCTCTTTCACCGCGCGCATCAACCGCGCCGGGGTGCCGTGAAGGGCTGCGCCGAGGAGCAGGAGCGTGAGGTTGACCGTGTTCACGTCCAGGGCGTTGAGGCCGTCGACGAAGCTGGTGGCGCGGGCGCGGATGGAGAGGACGAGGAAGGTGACGCCGAGGAGGACGACGGGCTGGAGCAGCCACGGGCTGCGCTCCCAGGCTTCGCCGGGGGTGACGGGGGAGGGTTCGGCGGCCGCACCGCCGTCGCCGAGGTCGATGCCCAGCGCCGCCGCGTCCTGACCGGCGCGGGGAGCGGCGAGGTACACGACGATCGCGACCACGCCGATCTCCACGGCGACGCACACGAGGCTCTGCCAGCGGAAGATGGTCTCGGAGAGGGGGATCGGCCCAATGGTGTCGGCGAGCGCCTTCGGCATGCTCGCGGCGCTGGCCATCTGGAGCGCCGCGGAGCCGGACAACCCCTGCGCCCAGACCGTCCCGAGGCCGAGGAAGCTCGCGGCGCCGAGCGCCCGGTAGTCGACGCCGGGGAGCCTGCGCGCCACCGCCTTGGCGAAGAGGGCGGAGAAGATGAGGCTGAACCCCCAATTGAACAGGCTCGACAGCATCGCGGCGAGCGCCACGGTGGCGATGGCCCCCGGGCCCGTGCGCGGCTTCGCGGCCAGCCACTCCACCAGCCGCGCCACCGGCGGGCTCGACGCGAGCACGTACCCGCCGACGATGATCATGCTCATCTGGAGCGTGAACTTCGTGAGCTCCCAGAAGCCGTTTCCCCAGGCGAGCACGACCACCGTGGGGTCCGCGCGCACGGCGGGGTCCACCACGAACGCCGCGATCACCGCGACGAGGGTGGCCGCCAGGGCAAAGACGAACGCATCGGGCATGTAGCGCTCGGCGAGCGCGGTGAAGCGGCGGGCGACCCGTTCGAGCATCCGCGCAGTCTAATGCGGCCGGCGGTGAGCCTGGCGAGGCGGGCGGACGTCGCCGCCGCCGCGCGATCAGGAGCCGTCCCCGCCGCAGGTCCATGCTTCCGCGAGCGCCTCGGTGCGGCGCGAGGCGAGGAGCACCCATTCCAGCGGGAGCGGGAAGCTGGCCGACGGGTAGAGCTGCTTGAGCGTGTCGGGATCGAGGGTGCTCACCATCCACACGGTCTCCTCGGTGCCGTCGGGGCAGGTGACGCGCAGTGGCGTGGTGACCGGCGCTTCGCCCTTGGCGAGCCCCGCGGTTCCACACTCACCGTTGCCGAGCGCCGCGAGCCGCGTTGCGTCGGCTTGGCTGGCCCGGACGCCGGAGACGCATGGGTACTCGGTGCAGTCCGGGGCGCCCGGCGTGACCGTGATCCCGCAGTCGGCGAGCATCTTGGGGAGGGCGGCGCTCCAGGCGGCGGGGTCGTCCACGCCCGCGGCCTCGGGCGGCGCGGTGGTGGGGCGGGCGCGGGTCGAAGCGCGGAGGCGTGCCTCGCACGCGTCGAGGCGGAGCTGGGCCGCGGCGCACGCTTCGTCGGTCGCGGCTTCGTCGGCGGCGGGCGCGCGGCAGACGACGCGGGGCGGGGCGGACCGGTGGGGCGTCTCGGCGGGGGGCGGCGGCGCGGCCGGGGTGGAGGACACGATCTGCCCGTGCAGCCAACCTCCGAGGGCGGCCGCCAGCGCCAGAAGACCGGCGTCAATCGCCCGCGACATTGCAGTCCCAGAGCTGGAGCGTAGACTCCACGCGGCGTCCCAGCGCCACCGCGACCCCGTCGTTCCCGTCGACGCCGTTGGCCTTCATCCGTGCGACCACCGCGTCGTCGTCGCTCCACGCGACGAGCGAACGCTCGGTGCTCCCGTCCGGGCAGTGAACCTCGGCCTTCGTCACGCTGAGCTGTCGCTCGGCCAGCGCGGGGCAGGCGTTCCAGGCGGCGGTCACCGCCGCGTCGTCCGCGTGGTCGGGGCGGAGGGCGGCGGCGCAGGGGTACTCGGCGCAGTCCGCGACCTCCAGGGTGGCGGGGATGTGGCAGGCGTCGAGGTCCTCCGCGAGGGCGTCGGTCCAGGGGCCGGGCGTCTCGGCCTCGGGGACGTCCTCCGGGAACGGGCGGCGGGTGGTGGGTCGGGAGGCGGTGGCGGCCGCGAGACGGGAGGTACAGGCCGCGATCGGCGCGTCGAGCGCGGGGCAGGCGGGCGAGGCCGACGCGAGGTCGACGCACGGGATGGCGAGCCTCGGCGAAACCGGTGGCGTCGCGGGCGCGGCCGGGCGAGTGGCGTCGCGACCGCGAGCGCCGGCCGCCGCCAGCCCGTACCCGAGCAGGAGACCGCCAAGCGCGAGGATCGGGCGGCGGACCAGGGCGTGCACCGTCGTCAGGTAACCGGCGCCCGGGCGGCGTCCCCGCCCGCCCCGCCATTCTCGCCGCCGGCGGCCCCTCGACCACCGAGGCGTCCGGGGGGAAGGTCGGTGGAGTCCCGCCAGCCCCTCGACACGATCGGCGTTCGGAGCGGAGTCCGTCGGTCAGGGGATCGAGTCGGCCGGGATCGAGGTGTATCGCCAGCAGGATTGGTCTCCGCCGGCGCCGTCGTCGATGCAGGCGGTGAGGACTGCGCCCTCTCACGCATACGTAATTCGCCGAGGGAAGTCGTGGCCCGGGTTCACGAAGACCGCCGACGTGGCGGTGGACGACTGGAGGGTGAACTCGGTGGGCCGTTCGCCCCGGGGCTCGGCCACGTAGACCCAGGTGTTTCCCCGAGGCTCGAGCCGCAGGGACTCGGCGAAGGGGGTCTCGGGGCCGGCGCGGCTCACCGACCGCCCCTCCAGCGCGCCGTCGGCGGCGCGCTCCCAGACCTCCCGGGTGCGCACGCCGACGTCGACCACCTCCCAGGCGCCGACGAGGAAGCCGGGGAAGCCGCCCGCCCCGCTCCGCTCGGCCACCGCCGGCACCTCCGTCGGGTGGGTACACGCCAGCAAGAACCACATGCTCCGTGGTTTATCGCGTGCGCCCGAACTCGGCCGTGGCGCCGGTTCGACGCTCCACGTCGGCCCCGCTGCGGCGCGCCACGGTGGGCCCGTAGGCCTCGATCACCGTGTACCCGGCGCCGTCCACTGCGGCGACCAACGCCACGTGCGTTTCCCCGTAGAACGCCCAGTCGCCCGGGCGCGGCCGGGTGTCGAGGGTGAGCTCGGGATGGTGGCGGAAGAGCGCCAGGAAGTTCCGGGTGCGCCGGACGAAGTTCGGGTCGGCGGCGCGGTTGTCGGCGTCGAGGGCGAACCCGTCGGGGTGGGCCGCCGCGCTCACCCGGAGCAGCGCGGGGTAGGGGACGCCGGCGCGCAGCCAGGCGGTGACCGGTACGTCCACGCACACGACGAAGCCGGCGCGGCCGAGCAGGTCCCCGTACTGTCCGTGGAGCGGATCGGTGAACGTGCCGAGGAGGTCGCGGGCCGCGAGGAGCACGTCCTCGGGGTCCGGGACGCCGTCGGCGTCGCCGTCGGGCGCGCCGAGCCCCACGCCGAACTCGTCCCCGTCGGGGTCCAGGTCGTCGAGGAGGGGGAGCCCGTCGTGATCCGCGTCGGCGTCCTGCCAGGCGGAGGCTTCCTTCGTGTCGGCGACCGTGAGCTGCCAGGTGCCGACGACGGCGGCGCTGGTCAGGAGGACGACGGCGGCGGCGAGCCCGAGCCGGGCCACCCCGGGCGTCGCCCGTTCACGCACGCGCCGCCCGATCAGATCCCGCCCGGGAGCACCGTGACCAACCCCGCGTCCTGCCCGTGGTCCGGGGCGTAGACCGCGCCGACCACAAGATCGTCGGTGCCGTCCCAGGTCAGGTCGGCGACCGTGGCGGAGTAGCCGGCGTACCAGTTGGTGGAGTCCCCGTAGGCCAGGGCGGTGGCGTCGGTGAAGTCGAGCTCGCCGGACGGGTCCACGAAGACGCCCACCGCGCCCGACATGCTCCCGTGCTCCGCGTACCCCGGCGCGCCGACGAGGATGTCGTCCTTGCCGTCGCCGTCCACGTCGTGGGCGGTGGCCACGGTGTACCCGACCATCTGGGCGTGGGAGGCCCCGCCGATGCGCGCCTGGGCGAAGAACAGGTCCTCGGCGCCGCTGAGCGGCCCGGTGACGACGTAGGCGTAGCCGGAGTAGTCCTTCGCGTCCGGGGCGCCGACGAGGGCGTCGCCGTAGCCGTCGCCGTTGACGTCCCCGGCGGGGGCGATGGGGTTGGCGTACTCGCCGCCGAGGATGGCGGCGGGATCGCCCGACTCGGGGGTGATCACGGCGCTCGCCACGTCGTCCACGTAGGCCTTGCCGTCCGCCGCCGCGCCGACGATGTAGACGCCGCCGCGGGTGGCGCCGCCCTTGAGCGCGCCGGTGAAGCCGATGCCCACCTCGGGGAGCCCGTCGCCGTCGGTGTCGCCCACGCCGCCGGCGAAGCTCCCGAGGCCGAGCGAGGCGACGTCGCCGTAGAGGCGCAGCCCGGCGTCGGACTCGGTGCCGGTGTCGAGCGGGTCGCGGAACACGAAGGCCGCACCGCCCTCGGCGGCCGCGTCGTCGTTGCCGCCGGCGCCGACGAGGAGCTCGGCAACGCCGTCGCCGTCGAGGTCGCCGGGGCTGGCCACTCCGCAGCCGAAGCGGTCGGCGGGGGCGGAGCTGGTCCAGAGCCCGTCGGCGTCGCTGAAGTCGACGCGCCCGCTCGCCCCGCCCGCGACCACGGCCACCCGACCGGCGACGCCCGAGCCGGAGCTGCACGCTGCGACGACGGTCGACACCGCGATCTCGTCGCGCCCGTCGCCGTCGACGTCGGGGACGAAGAGCGCCTGGTAGCCGCTCCAGTCGCCGGAGGCGTCGCCGTCGAGCTGGAACGAAGCGTCGCCGACGTCGGCATCCGCGGCCAGGCCGGCGGTCCAGATGTAGGTCGACCCGGTCTGGTTCCCGCCGGGGTCGGCGCCGAGAGCGGAGACCACCAGATCGGGGAGCCCGTCGCCGTCGAAGTCGCCGTCGGCGGCGAGCGACCAGCCAAGGTAGTCCTGGGCACGCTCGGGCGCGAGCTGCACGGCGTCGGAGCCGAGCTCGTACTCGCCGGTCCAGCCGCCGCCGAGCGTCGTGGAACCACCCGTGTCGCCGCTGTCGGCGGTGTCCGTGCCGGTGTCCGTGCCGGTGTCGGTCCCGGTGTCGGTGTCGACCGCGGTGTCCGTACCGGTGTCGCCACCCGTGTCGGCGCCGCTGTCCGCGGTGTCGGTCGCGCTGTCGGTGTCCGTGTCGCCGGTGTCGGCGGCGTCGCCCGTGTCGCCGTCGTCGTCGGGGACGCAGGCGGCGCCGTCCAGGTGGGTGCCCGCGCCGCACGTGACCGCGGCCGGATCGGGGCTGTCGGGACGGCAGCCGAGCGCGAACACGACGAGGAACGGGAGAGGGTGTAGCTTCATGGCGGGGAGTCTAACACCGCCGCCGCCCCCTCAGACCCGGAACTCCGGCGGCGGCACCGGCAGCCAGAGCAGCACCCCGTAGCCGAGGATGTTCGTGACCCCGAGGATGCCCCACCAGGCGCTGCGGCCGCGGGCGCGGGCGAGCCGGGCGACCGCGGCGATCGCGAGGGTGGAGCCGGAGATGCTGCAGACGAGCGCCGCGACCGCGGCGGTGCTCGCCGGGAGCGCGCCCAGCCGGACCGCGGTCAGCACCCGCTCGCCGAGCCGGGACGCGTCGGTGGCGATCGTCACCACCGAAGGGTCGGCCTGCGCTCCGAACCGGGTGCCGGCGCCCAGCGCGACCATGGCCACGGCCACGACGAGCGTGGACCACCCCTGCCCGGGGAACCGTTCGCGCGTCCACCAGCCCCACGACAACGCCGCGGCCGTGACCAGTCCGGCAGGGAGATCGCCCACTTGGGCGCCGCCGAGCATCGCCGCGAGGAGCAGGGGGGAGAACGCCAGGGTGGCGAGCGTGTCGCGCATTCGGGAACGTAGCTTGTGGTCCCCCCTCTCGGCGGGACAGGACCGTCGGCGAGCCAGTTCGGACCGTCGGCGGCGCGTCGCCAGCGGTCAGCCCGAACGGGGCAGCCGGTAGCGGATCGTCAGCGTGGCGCCCTTCCCCTTCGGCGGCTCCCGCACGACCTCGTCACCGGGGCGCATCGCCGCGCGCATCACGTCGCAGCACGTCGGCATCCGGTGGCCCGCCTTCGGGTAGCCGCCCACCTTCCGGTGGAGCTCGCCGGCCACGACGGTCAGCTGGGTCGCTCCCGAGGCGGCGGCCGCCCGGAGTTGCGTCGTGAGCGCCGCTAGGAAGGTGGAGGTGTCCATCTGCGGAAGGTATCGCAGCGGCGCCCCTGGCCCCGCCAGCCACGATCTCGGGGGTGCGGGAGCACCCGGCGGCGAGCGCCCGCGGAGGCTTGCCCGCCTACCCCTTGATCCCGCCTCGTCCAAAAGGCTCTTCTGGCAAGGCGTAGGCCGCGCGGAGGGGCTTGAGCGGGCGGTTCAGCCAGAACGGCCGGCGCTCGCCGTTGGGGCTGTGGTCCACGGCGGAGCGGGAGAGCGCCATCCACCGGTGGTAGAGGTCGCGGCTCTTCCGGGTGTCCACGTAGACGTCGCCGTGGCGCTCCGTCGGCAGCGCCTTGCGCACCGAGAGCGCCTTCTGGAGCCAACACTGCGCGCCGCTGACCGGATCGGGCTGCACCGCGTGGGTGAGGTTCTGGTGTACGCCTACGTCTTTCCACCAGATGCGGGCGGTGTCGGGATCGGGGCCGTCCCAGGCCTTCGCGCCCTCGAGCATCCGCAGCGTGTGGCCGCCGTTGCCGTCCTCCGCGAGGCTCGCCAGCGCGGTGGTGCCCTTGTTTCCCCCGATGTCGTCCTGGAGGCGCCAGCGGCCGAGGTGGTGGCTCATCGCCACGATGCCCGGCTTGATGCCCTCGGTGACCCAGGCGCGGTCGATGAACCAGCCGATCTCCGTCTCCACCCGCAGGAGCTCGCCGGTGCGCACGCCGATGCGGGCGGCGTCCTCCGGGTGGATCCACACCGGGTTGTTGTGGCCGATCTCGTAGAGCCACTTGGAGTTGGCGCTGCGGGTGTGGATGAGGTGGGGCAGGCGGAAGTTGGGGAGGAGGATCATCTCCCCCTTCGACCGGTCGATCTCCTCGGGCGCCACGTGGCTGCCGAGCGTCCACGGGAGCACCCGATCGAGCTCCGGCCAGCCCCAGTCGCGCAGGGTGGGGCTGAAGAACTCGAGCTTGCCGCTCGGAGTTCCGAAGCCCGCCCGCAGCACGCCGTCCACCACCACGCCCAGGCGGTTGCCCGCGGCGTCGAACGCCACGCCCTCGGCGTCGGTCTTCGCGACCTCCCCGGCGGCCTTCGCCTCGTACGGGAGGTAGTTGCTGGCCTTCACCTCGAACGCCCCGTACTTGCGCATGTACCCGAGCGGCGAGAGACCCTCCTTCTTCGCCGCCTCCGGGAGCCCGGGCACGCTGTTCTCGAAGAGCCAGGCCCAGTATTCGTCCTGCGAGACGGGCTCGCCGGGGTGCCGGACGCTCTCCACCCACTGGCGGACGCCGAGGCTGCCGTCGGGGTCCATCGCCCAGGTGAGGTCCACCCAGAACTCGGCCTCCTCCCACACCTCTCCGGGGTTGGCTTCGTAGGTGCGGCGCACAGCCTTGCCGGCGCGCTCCATCGCCACCCGGCGCACCGGCTGGCGGAAGCCGATCCACATGCCCGAGTGCGTTTCTTGACTCATCACGTCGTGACGTTCCCCCGCATGACCCATGGGGAGCACGTAGTCCGCGAACCACGCCGACTCGTTCCAGGTGGGGGTCAGCGCCACGTGGCACTTCACCTTGGACTCGTCGCGGAGCGCCTCGAGCCACATGAACCCGTCGGGGTTGATCCACATCGGGTTGTAGACGCGGGTGAAGTACACGTCGACTTCGCCGCGGCCCTCGTCGAGGAAGTGCGGGAGGAGGAACGACATCTCGTACATCGCGAGCGGGAACTCATGGGGGAGGTGCAGCTCGTTCCAGGCCGAGAACGCCGGGGGCGTCTTGAAGGCCTTGGGGACGAACTTGTTCCAGTTGTTCAGGCTCGTGCCGCCCACGGTGCCGACGCTGCCCGTGAGCACGTTGAGGAAGAACAGGCACCGCGCGACCTGCCAGCCGCCGCGGTTGCCCATGCTGGCCGCGCGCCAGACGTGCGCCGAGAGCCGGCTGCCGGCCTGGGCCACGCAGCGGGCGGCTTCTTCGATCCGCGCCGCGTCCACCTGGCTGGCCTCCGCCGCCACCTCGAAGGTGAAGCCGGCGTAGAGCGCCTTGAGCGCGGCCTCGAACGCCTCGAACGTGAGCTCCGCGCCGGGGGCGGGGAGCGCCGCCAGCACCCGGGCCTTCTGCGCCTCGGGGAGCGGGCTGCTGCGGACCGTCTCCGCGCCTTCGGCCAGGAACGTCCGCCAATTCACCCAGCGGCGGACGAACTCGCGGTCCCACTGCCCGGTGCTCAGGAGGTGGTTGGCGATGGCGAGCAGCACGATCATCTCGCTGCCCGGCCAGGTGGGCAGCCACACGTCGCTCTTGGACGCGGTGTTCGAGAGGCGAGGATCGAGCGTGACGATCTTCGCCCCGTTCATCTTCGCCTCGATGATCCGCTGGGCGTGCGGGTTGAAGTAGTGGCCGGTCTCCAGGTGCGAGGAGATGAGCAGGACACACCGGGCGTTCGCGTGATCCGGGCTCGGGCGGTCGGCCCCGGACCAGAGCGCGTACCCGGCGCGCGACGCGGCCGAGCAGATGTTGGTGTGGGAGTTGTGGCCGTCCACCCCCCAGGCCTGGATGATGCGGTTGGTGTAGTGGTCTTCGCCAGGGCGGCCCACGTGGTACATGATCCCGGTCTTTCGCCGAGAACGGCTCTCGCGCATGCGCCCGGCGATGTCCGCGAGCGCCGCCTCCCAGCTCACCCGCTCCCACTTGCCTTCGCCGCGTTTGCCGACCCGTTTGAGCGGGTAGAGGATGCGCTCGGGGTCGTAGGTCTGGTTGTGGGTGGCGGGGCCCTTGGCGCAGTTGCGGCCGCGGCTCCCGGGGTGCGCCGGGTTGCCCTCGAACTTCCGCACCTCGAAGGTGGTCTTGTCCACGTACGCGAGGAGGCCGCAGGCGCTCTCGCAGTTGAAGCAGATCGTCGGCACGAGGGTGTAGCGGCGGGGCACGCGGTCGGGCCAGGCCTTGCCGTCGTACTCCACCCAGTCCTCCCAGGTCTGCGGGGGGGGGTACTGGGAGAGCCGGCCATCTTCCTGCCGGACCTCGGTCAGTTTCACCGGCGGCCGCTCGGAGAGGCCGTAGGCGGGCATCGACACGCCGGCGACGTTGGTCTCGGCTGCGGCGGGGACCGGCGCGGGCGCCCGCTTGAGGCCGAGCATGGACGCGAGGAAACGCTCGAGGGGAGAGTTCGGCATGGCGCGCCTCAGGAGTTGGGGAGTTCTTGGGGGGCCATCACGAACGCGTGCTCGTGGGCGAACATGCCCACCAGGGCGAGGACGCCAGCGAGGGCGCCGAGCCAGGCGGCGAACGGCGCGGGAACCATGAGGAGCAGGAGCGGCACGAGGTGGCCGATCAGGACCGCCCCGCCCCAGAACTGCCGCCGGTATTTCCCGTGGGTGATCGCCTTCGCCGCGCGGGCCGCGAGCTCGGTGGGGTGCGCCACGCCGAACTCCCCGAAGAGGAGCAAGCCGGCGTTCACGGCCAGGGCGGCCACGAGCGTCCAGGCGCCGAGGCCGAGGAGGCTGGTGCTCGGGAAGAAGGGCGCGACGATCAGCAGCCCGGCCGCGCCGCCGAGGATGGCATGGACGAACAACTGGGGGGCGAGGACGGGGCTCTGCCAGAGATCCCGGCCTTCACACTGGGCGAACAGCCACGCGGTATAGGTGGCGGCGCCGATGGCGAGCGGGGTGACGAGGACGGCGAGGGCGGTGTCGAGCGCGGCGGGCGCGGCGAAGCCGAGGAGGCGCCCCGCATCGACCCCGAGGATCGCCGTGGCCACGATCGAGAACCCGATGAGCAGGAAGGCGCCTCGGACCAGCCAGCTCTTCCACTGGGGCCGGGTGAGGATGCGGAGGAAACGCTCCGGCCGCTCCAGGTCCCCGACCAGGAGGCCGGTGGTGACGAGCGTGGCGACGATGCCCAGCACGCCGAGCGCGACGCGCGCCTTGGGGGGATTCCCGAGGTCGAACAGGGTGAGCGCGGCCAGCGCCAGGAAGACCCCGGTCCCCAGGGACTTGGTGACGAGGTACGCCGGGACCTGCCAGTGCCAGGGAATCTTGTGCCACGCGGTGTGGGCCACCTGCGCGGTCATCTGCCCCGCAAACCGGCCCGCCGCGACCGTGATCGGCCCGCCGGAAGGCACGCCCTGCTCGGCGGGTTCGCGCGTGGGTGAACCCACGTTCGCCGGGGCGTATTCCTCCTCGCCAAAGCGGAGCTTCACCTCGTACTTCGCGGCCTCTGCGTACCCCGGGGAGGGGTTGTGGCCGTGGGCGTCGAGCACGTCGACCATCATGGTGCCGAGCGGCTCGCGCGGCAGCGCGGTGGGGTGGAGCGAGAGCGCGTTGCCGTCTACGTAGAAGAGCTTGGGCGCCGTGCCCTGCTCCGGCTTGCGGACCGTGGTGTTGTTCTTGGCGAGCACCCGGGCGATCTCGCTCTTCGGATCGTCGATGTCGCCGGCGATGATCGAGTGGGTGGGACAGACGACCACGCACGCGGGCTCCAGGCCCTGCTCCACCCGGTGGCCGCAGAAGTGGCACTTGGCCGCGGTGCCCGAGTCGGGGTCGATGTAGATCGCGTCGTAAGGGCAAGCCTGCAAGCAGCCCTTGCAGCCGATACAACTATCCCCGTTGAACTCGACGATCCCGTCCTTCCGCTGGTACATCGCCGAGACCGGGCAGATGCGCACGCACGGCGGGTTCGCGCAGTGGTTGCAGCGCGTCACCTGGAAGGAGCGCCGAACGTCGGGGAACTGCCCCTGCTCGGTGTACTTCACCCAGGTGCGGTTCACCCCGAGCGGCACGTCGTTCTCGGACTTGCACGCCGTCGAACAGGCGTGGCAGCCGATGCACGAGCGGGTGTCGATCACAAAGCCGTAGTTCATGGGGACCTAGGCGGAGCGCCGCCTTAGCACGCCGCGTGCCGGTCCACCGGGACGCCAGCGGACAGCCATCCCCAGCCCGATCTGGGCGATGAGCGGATCACGGTCCGGACACGGGCGCTCGGAGCTGCTCATCGCGGCGCCAGGAAGACGGTTTTGCCGTGACGGGTGGCGCTGGCCGAAGCGGCGGGGCGACGGCCGCGCGGGCGTCACCGCGGACCCTTCAGGTTACGACGCCCGGATGATCGCCGCCGCCGTGAGCGCTGACGCCGTCGCCTATGTGTGGCACGAAGAGGTCTTCGTCGCGGGGGCGGATGGCACGCTCCGCGAACATTTCCCGGCGGTGGCCGGGGTGAAGCAGATGGTGTGGGTCGGGGACCGGCTGGTGGTCGGGGGTGAGGACACGCTGCAGGTCTGGGAGCACGGGAAGCTCCAGGTCACGCTGCAACCCGCGGTGAGCTGGCGCTTTGGCCTCCGCGACGCGGGGGAGGGGAAGGTCTACGCGTTGGGGATGCAGCAGGCGGGGCTGGTGGACCTCGCCACCGGCGCGGTCACCGATATTCCGGGCGTGCGCGGCGACGATCTGGTCGACATCCTCGCCGGCAGCGCGGTGGTCTCCGGGCGGGGCTTCCAGCCGCCCGGAGGCGTGATGATGCTGCCGCCGCAGGTCGCGCAGGTCTGGGGCTGCCACCTCCTCGCCGTAGACCGCGTGGCGTGTCCCGAGAGCGGCGGAGTGGTCGTGCGGCGGATGGCGGGCGACTTCCTGGCGGTGGTGCCTGGGGATCGGGTGCTCGCGGCCAGCGCCGAGACCTTCGTGGCGTCCGCGGCGGGCGCGTCCACCTGGTACCGCTGGGATGGGGTGCCGCTCGCGCAGCTCGGCGCGGCGACGGACGTAGCGGTCGGCGGCGCCGGCGTCGCGTACCTCGACGGGGACCATTGGCGGCTGGGTGTGGACGTCGGGAAGGTGATCGATCTGCCGGTGCCGGCGCCGGCGCCGGCGGCCAAGGGGAAGTGACGCGTCAGCGCGGGGGCGCGAGTGGGGTGCGACATACCTGGGCTTCGCCGGGATCTCCCTCCCAGATCAGGAACTCGGCGTCGTCCGTGGAGCCCATCGCGGCGATCACGGCCATGGAGTCGAAGCGAGGGAGGCGCGCGAGGTGATCCAGCAGCGCCCCGGACTGGCCCTGTGGGACCACCAGTGTGACCTCACCCTGGAGGACCCAGAACACGTCCTCGGCGGGCCCGGCCGAGGTGGTGAGGAGGCGCACGGCGCGAAGCTCCTCCCAACGCAGCGTCGCCGCGGGCGCCCCGCCGTCCCGCCGGCGGACGCCGACCTCGTCCACGATGAAGCTGGCGGGTTTCGGGCGAGGCGTCCGCGCCCAGGCAACGACGAGGAACACCACGGCGAGCACGACGGAAGCCCACGCCGCCGGGCCGTGCAGCCAAGGCAGGGGCAGCACCGCGAGCAGACTGACCTTTGCGAGGCGGCGGCCGGGGCCGAGGGGATTCCCTAGGCCCACCGCGAGCGCGGCGGGCAGCACGACGACGACGCGGCAGAACGAATCCAGCGACCTCGGCTGGAGGACGCCGCCGTCGGCGATCGCCTCGAACGCCAGGGCCCATCCGAGGAGGAGGGCGGCAGCGACGCCGAGCTTCCAGCGGGCATCCAGATGCATGCCTCCGCTCACCCCCCGTCTTCGACGACGTCCTCGAGCCCGGCCCAGATGTCCGCCAGCTTCAGGCGGATCCCCAGCGGCGTCAGGTCGAGCTCCGCGTCTCCCTGCGCCTCGGCGAGCCGCCAGACGCCGTCCTCGGCTCGGTGGAGGGCCTCGACCCGCCGTTCCGCGATGTCCACGAGGACGTAGGCCGACAGTGACACGATGCGTCGGTAGTTTGCCGCCTTCGCCCCGCGGTCATGTGCGGCGGTGGACGGGGAGAGCACCTCCGCCACCAACCGCGGGTTCGTGAGGGTGGGAGGCGTCGTGGGCAGGAGCACCGAGGGTCCGCAGACCACGGTGAGGTCCGGGTACACGAACGCTCCATGCTCTTCCGTACGGACGCGAAGGTCGCCGCTGTAGACCCGGCAGCCGGACGAGGCGAGCGCACCCCGCAGCGCGGCGGCGAGATTGATCGTGACCAGCGCGTGCGCCTCCGAGCCGCCGGCCATCGCCACGACCTCCCCGTTGTAGAACTCATGGCGACCTTCGTGGGCGAGGTCGTAAGCGAGGTACTCGACAACGGTCAGCCGGGGTTGGCGCACGGCAGTCATGCGGGGAGCGTACCCCGTCTGGCTCGGGATTGGCGGTCGGGGTACCGGTGCCCTGGATGCCCTACTCCGCCCCCCTCTGGCGCTACCCCGGCCCCAACGGCTGGTTCTTCGTGGACGTACCCGCCGAGCTCGCGCTCCCGGTGCTCGGCCCCTTCGGGCGCACCCCCGTCCGCGCGACGGTGGACGGCCACACCTGGGCGACGAGCGTTTGGCGCGAAGCCTCCGGGCGGGTGCTGCTGGCGGTGCCGAAGCGGGTGCGCGGCGCAAAGCACGAGGGCGACGCCGTGAGCCTCTCGATCACGATCGACGTGTCGATCAGGCGCTGAACCGCCCGTTCTGCAGGAACCCCACCACCTGGTCGAGCACGCTCGGGGCGACGATCGTGAGCGAGTGCTGGACCGGCACCACGAGGAAGTCGGTGGCGCCGTCGTGGCGCGCTTCGTCCACCCGGACGGTGCCGTCATTGTCGTCGCCGAGCAGGGGGTTCATGCCGCGAGGCGTGCCGGTGCCGCCGGTGAGGATGCCGATCTCGCCGGGCGGGAGCGGCCAATGGGCGGGTACGCCGGGCCGGAGCTGGCCGAACGGATCCCAGCCGGTGCGGTGAAGCGGCACCACTTTCCGGAGCAGCTCGGCGGCGGTGGCGCCCTGGTTCGGCGGGGAGATCAGCACCCCGCGGCGCAGCGGCGGCAGCTCCTGGCTCGCCCAGGTGACGCGGGCGAGCACCCCGCCGTAGCTGTGGGTGACAAGATCGAGGTCGGCGCCGGGGTTCCGGGCGAGCAAGTCGCGGACGGAGCGCGCCGCGGCCTCGGCGTTCGCCTCGATGGGGCGCAGGTGGTAGCCGAAGGTGGGCAGCGCGACATCGGCCCAGCCCGCGGCGCGGAGGCGGCGGGCGACCCACCACATCGCGGCGCCGGTGCGGAGGAAGCCGTGGAAACACACCGCGACGCGCGGCGCCGCCATCAGCTCACCCGCGCGACGACGCGCCCCTCGGTCTTGCCGATCTCGATGACCACCAGGGTCTCTTCGAGGGTGACGGCGGCGAGGCGCGGCGGGCCATCGCCGAGCACGAAGCGCAGGTCTTCCAGATCGTCCGCGTCCTTTGCGCCAAGCAGCGTGATCGGCTTGCCGATGCTCCCGCTCTCGGGCACGAACAGGGCCATGGGCACGGGGATGTCGCGGTCCGCGACCGGCTCGCGCATCCACGCCAGCCACCACCCGCCCTCGACCGCCTTGAGGTCGACCGAGCCGATGGGGTGCGTCGCGTCGAGGCGGTGGGGCTCGGTGTCCGCGCCGAGGCGCTGCACGCGCAGGCCCTTCTCTTCCTTGGTGACCCAGGCGAGGGCGATGAGCTCCTCCCGCAGGGCGCAGGCGGCCTGGAGCCGACCAGGGAAGCCTGGCGGTGCCGTGAGGAGGCGGCCGATGCCGTCGGCCTCCACCGCGGTGACCGTGCCGCCCTTGGTGAAGATGACCGGAGAGAACCGATCGGGGAACCCCCGGAAGGTGCTCGCGGGCGCCCGCATCCGCTCGGTGAGCCCCTCGGGGGACCAGCGGTGCACGCTGAGCATGCCGCGGCCGAGGCCGTGGAGGAGGAAGCCGTCGCCATCGGGGACGACCACCGGCAGCGCGGTGAGGGTGTAGCCGAGGCGGAACGACCGACCCGGGCCGGGCACGCCGTCGAGGCCGATCTCGAACACCGTCACGTCCATTCCACCCGGCTTGTCGACCAGCAGCACGGCACGGAACCCGTCGGGCGCGGGGAGGACGAGCTTGGCGACCACCTGCGCGGAGGGAACGGGGATCTCCGCCGCGGCGCCCGCGGGATCGCCGCCGATCTCGCGCACGGCCACCCGCAGCACTTCGTCGGCTTCATCCTCGGCGTTGAACCAGAGGACGGCCACGTGGTTGCCGGACTGGGCCACCCAGGGCTCGTCGATGTGGAGCTCCACCGCGGTGTTCGCCGGGACGATCCGGGCGGGGCCGCCGCGGAGCCGCTCGGTGAGCTCGGCGTCCATCACGGCGTCGGTGAGGTCGGCGCCGGAGAAGTCGGTGTGGTCGTCCACCTGGGCGCCGGTGAGGTCGGCCGCGCTCAGGTCGGCGCCGGCGAAGCGGGTGCCGAAGAGGCGGGCGCCCTTGAGCGAAGCGCCGGTGAGGCGGGCGCCGGAGAGGTCGGCGTCCTCGAAGGTGGCGCCGTCGAGCGTGGCGCGGCTCAGATCGGCCTCGCGGAGCGTGGTGCCGACGAACTCGGCGTCCCGAAGGTCGGCCCCGGCGAGCTTGGCCTCGGACATCTCGGCGGCGTCGAACGAAGCGTGGCGAGCGCTCACCTCGCGCAGCCGCGCGCCACCGAGGCGCGCGCGCCCCACATTCGCGGCGCTCAGATCGGCCTCGCTCAGATCGGCGCCCGAGAGCTCCGCCTCACACAGGTCGGCTCCACCGAGGTAGGCCTCGCGCAAGCGCGCCTTGATCGCGATGGCTCGCGGGAGCTTCGCGCCGGTGAAGTCGGCCCCCACGAGCGTGGCCTTGCTGAGGTTGGCGCCCGAGAGGTCGGCGGACGAGAAGTCGGCCTTCTCGAGGTTGGCGCCGGAGAGGTCGACCCCGGGAAGCACGAGGTTCGCGAGGTCGGCGGCGAACAGGTCGAGCGTGACGCGCTGGCCGCGGCGAGCGTTGAACTCGGCCACGTTCTGAGCGAGGAGCAGTTCGTGCAGCGTCAAGGTTTCTCCGCGGGGTTGCGCTCACGGGGCCGGGATGACACCCTGGCAACGTGTCCACGCCGACTCGTTCACCCGGTTCCGAGGTCCCGGCGCGCCGCGGCCGGCGTGAGCCCGGCGCTCTAACCGCTTGGAAGCCGGGGGACCACCCTTGAAGTCAGCGGCAGCGCGGTGTGTGGTCGGTCCTGGAGCGGCCGCGGGAGGAGGCGGATGAGCGGCCTGCTCATCGCTCCGTGGCTGCCACGGCACCTCGTGGATCGCCGTACCGCGCTCCCGCCCGTGGGCGCCGAGGAACGCTTCGGGGGGACCCTCCTTCGCCTCGACATCCCCGACTTCACCAGCCGCCCCGACCGCCTCGCGGTCGATCCCGCCGGCCGGCAGGAGCGCGCCGCCGCCGAGGACCTCGCGCAGGCCGTCGAGGAGGCGTTCCGGCCGATCTTCTACGCGGTGGACCGCCACGGCGGCAGCCTCGCCAGCCTCGAAGGCGACGCCGTCCTCGCGCTTTTCCGCGGCCCCCAGCACACCGTCCGCGCGCACCGCGCGATGGACGACATCCTCGCGGTCCGTCCGTCGCTGCATGCCCACATCGCCAGTGGGCAGGTCCGCGGCCTTCAGCTCGGCGGCGGTGAACAACGCCACGAGCTGCTCCACGGCCCCGCGCTCGCCGCGCTGGAGCAGCTGGAGTCCGACTCCGCCGCGATCGCCCTGGACTACGACGAGCCGGGGCAGTCTGAGGGTCCGCTCACCAGCGCGCCGGAGTCCGAGCTGGTGAAGTTCATCCCACCCGCGCTCCGGGGGCTGACTCCGCCGCCGCCGGTGCACCGACGGGTGGTCGCGGTCTTCGCCTCCGTGCCCCTCAACGCCTCCGCCGTGGCCTACCGCACGATCGCCGAGGAGGCCGAGGCCCACAACCTCGTGCTCCTGAAGGTCCGGGCCGAGGGCGATCAGCTCGTCGCGCTCGCCCTCTCCGGCGTGCCCACGGCCGGCGAAGACGACCGACTTCGCGCGCTGAGCTTCGCCGTGGCCTGCCGCGACCGCCTCGTGGACACCGAGGGGGTGGGGGTGAAGTTGGCCTTGGCTGAGGGGCCCGTCCTCACCCTCGTGCTCGGCGACGGCACCCGGCTGGCCTGGGATGTGATCGGCGACTCGGTGAACGTGGCGTACCGCCTGCTCAACGAGGCACATGCGAACGAGTTGGTGGCGACGGCGGCGTTGGTCGAGTCGGTGCGCGAAGCCCAGGCCGGGCCGGCGCGGGCGGTGACGGTGCGCGGAAAGTCGCGCCCGATCGCGGTCCGACGGGTCCTCGGCCTGCGCGCCATCCGCCGCGAAACCGCCGATCCGACCTACCCGCGCCGCCGCGAGATCGCCCAGCTCGACGCGCTGCTCGACGCCAACCAGCCCGCCGCGATCGTGGGAGCGGCGGGGCAGGGGAAGCGGTACCTGTGGCAGGAGTGGGCGGCACGAAACTCCTCGTGGCGGGTGCTCCGGGCGACGTGCCGTGATCACGGCGCGGTCCGGCCGCTCTCCCCGTTCGTCGGCGCGATCCGTCGACTCGGCGGCGAAGCGCCCACCCGGATGGCGCTCCAGGCCGCCCTCCGGGGGCTCCCGGGGATGGACGACCGGGCCACCGCCATCCTGGACGCGTTCGTCGCCTCCGGCGCGCCCCAGCTTGGCGCCGTGCTCGGCGCGCTCCGTCAGCTCCTCTACGGCCTCGTGGAGGCCGGCCCCACGCTCCTCGTCGTCGAGGACATCCAGTGGGCCGATGACGACGCCCGAGGGTTCCTGCAGCGCCTCATCCACGACGCGCCGCGCACCGGGCTGCGGGTGCTCGTCACCGCCCGCCCCCGGACCGCCCTTCCGCCCGGGCTCGTGGCGTTGGAGCTCGGCTCCCTGACCCACGAGGCCGCGCGCGACCTCGTCACCACCGTGCTCGCCGACCGCTCGGGAGACGAAGGGCTCGTCGAGCGCATCATCCAGCGCGGCGCCGGGAGCCCCCGGGAGCTCGTGGCGCTGGCCGAGGCGGCCCGGCGCGGCCAGGAGGACCTCCCCGAGTCGATGGAGGCCTGGTACGCCGCCCGAATCGACACGCTCGACGACGCGGCCCGGGAGGTGCTCGAACGGGCCGCGATCCTGGGCCGAACGATGGACCAGGGCCTGCTCCGACGGCTGAGCGCGGATGTGCCCCGCGCCGAGGAGGGGCTGAAGACGCTCTTCGACCAGCGGCTCCTGGTGGTCGATGACGTGGGCGCCCGCGTCGCCTTCGACCGGGAAGCGACCCGGGAGATCGCCTACATGCGGATGACGTCGCCGCGTCGCCGGCAACTCCACACCCGCGTCGGGCGCGTGCTCCAGGCGCGGGCGCAGTCGGGGGCGCCGGTCGCGCCCGAGGTGCTCGCGTGGCACCTCTCCCGGAGCGATGCGCCGGCGGACGCGCTCGGGCCGCTGGTCGAAGCGTCCCGGCGCGCGCTGGCGCACGGGCGCCCTCGCCTGGCCCTCTCTCACTCGGAGCAGGCGGCGCGCATCGCCCGTCAGCATCATCCGGACGCGCTCCCCGAGGTCCAGCGCGCATTGGGCGACGCGATGCTCGCGCTGGGTCGCGCGGATCTCGCGCTCGAAGCGTTCCGGAACATCGGCGATCCGGGGCTCACCGTGGAGGTGGCGGCGGCGTTGGTCGCGGCGGGGTTCGCCCGGGAGGCGCTCTCGGCCGTGCTCACGGCGCCGGGTGCGATGGCGGCGGCCGTTCGGGCGCGCGCGCTCTCGCTGCTCGGTGACCCGTCGGCCGGAGAGGCGCATGCGCAGGCGCTGGCCGCGGCGGGCACCCTTGAAGACCGGGCGCGCGCCCTCCGCTTCTACGGCGCCGATCTCCTTCGCGCGGACCGGTTCCCCGAAGCGCTCACCGTTTTGCAGGAAGCGTTGCGGGCGGCGCAGCAGGTCGGCGAGCCGGTGGGCCGCGCCGACGCGCTCGATCTCCTCGGCGGGGCCTTGGCCATCGTCGGTGAGCTGGACAAGGCGGCGAGCTCGCACCGGACGGCGCTCGCCCTTCGCGAGGTGCAGGGACGCCCCGAAGGCGTGGCCGGAACACTCCGGCGGCTTGGTCGCGTGGAGTCCCGGACGGCGCAGTCGGGGCGGGCGCTTGGACACCTGGTTGCGGCCAGGGCGATCCTCCGGGATGCAGGTCTGGAGTCGCGCACGGCGCGGCTGGAGGTGGACCTCGCGGAGGTGCGGTGGCGGCGCGGCGAAGTGGAGCATGCCCGCCGGCACCTGGACGCCGCGGGCGAGGTGACCGGCAGGGCTCGTTCGCGCGCCGCGCTCCTCGACGCGCTGATCGCGGCCCCGGAGGCGCGCGCGGTGGCGACGGCGCGGGCGTTGGAGCTCTGCAAGCTCGATCGGTGGCGCTGTGGAGGGCTGCTCGCCACGGCCTGGCAGGCGCTCCACGACGGAGACCTCGGGGTGGTGCAGGCGATCCACGGCGATCTGGCCAACCTCCGCCACGCGGAGTTCACCGCGTTGGTCGGCGGCTGGGTCGACCGCGCTTCGGCCTAGCGGCGGTTACGCCCTCTCGTGACGAACGTTCCCTGGCTCGTGGCGCGCAGCTTCGGCCCCTGGCGGGTGGAGGCGCTGCTCGCCGAGGGGGGCATGGCCACGATCTGGGCGGTGCGCCACTTGGAGACGGACGCGGCTGCGGCGTTGAAGGTCTCCCGGAGCCGGGACCCCGAGCTGCTCGCCCGGGTCACCCGCGAGGGCCAGATACAGAGGGCCTTGCGGCATCCCAACGTGCTCGGCGTCCTCGACGAAGTGGAGGTCGAGGGGGTGCCCGGCCTCGTGCTGGAGCTCGTTGAAGGGGGGCTCACGCTGGAGCACCACCTCGCGGAGGGCCCGCTCGCCCCGGCGGAGCTCGATGCCCTGGTCGCAGGCCTGCTCGACGGCGTGGAGGTCGCCCACCGCGCCGGCTTCATCCACCGGGATCTGAAGCCGGCGAACGTGCTCTTGCAGCGCTCTGCCAGGGGTTGGACGCCCCGGGTCGCCGACTTCGGCCTCGCCCGCCCCGAGTTCGAGCCGCCCGACGCCAAGCTCACCCGCGCCGGGTTCATCCTCGGCAGTGCGGCCTACATGGCGCCCGAACAGGCACGGGACGCCGGGAGTGTCGATGCGCGCGCCGACCTGTGGTCACTCGGCGCGATGATCTACGAGATGGTCGGCGGGGTGCCGCCGTTCTCCGGGGAGACGGTGGAGGAGGTGCTCCAGCACGTCACCCGGGCGCGGTTCCGGCCGCTGGACAGCGTCGTCCCGGACGTGGCGGCGCGGTGGCAGGTGGCGGTGGAGGCTTGTCTCCACGTGGATCCCACCATGCGCGTGCCGGATGTGGCGACGCTGCGCGAGGTGATCGCGGGGCGCACCCGCTGGGTGAGCCTCACCGGGGGCGCCGGGCGGACGTCGCTGCCCGGGGTGGCGGCGCCGCGCGCGTCTCCCGCACGAAAGACACCGATCCCCGAGCCCATCTCCACGAGCGGCGCCCGCCCCGCCGCGGAGACCTTCGCCCACGACACGGAGCCGGAGAAGGGGGAGTCCGCGGAGCGACCCACGCCGGCGCCAGCGGTCGCCTCGGCGGCGCCTTCCCGGCGCGGGTGGGTCGTCCCTGTGGTCGTGGCGCTCTTCGTGGCGATCGTCACATACGTGTTGTACGTTATCGGAAGGTCGTGAAACCCTCCCCTGCTCCCTCCGGGAGAAGGTGGCGTGCCGCGCCGGATGAGGGCTGCCCGGCGGCCAACGACGCCCGGTAAAGAAAGGAAGAGTCGGACGTCTCAATGCGCCGCCGAACCCTCGCCATTCTCGCCCCGGCCGCTCCTCGACCGCCGACCGTCCCGTCCGGAACGCCGTTCCTCGACCTCCACCCCCTTTCCCTCCGCCTCGTCGCACGACGAATTGGCGACCCGCTGGTGGACAGGCTAGGAGCCCCACAGGCGGAGCTCTCCGCCCCTTCTTTCCACCCAACCCGTTCACGCGGGTTCCCGCCAAGCCCCTGTCTCGCGGCCGCGCCTCGCGCCGGCCCCAGGGGGAGCGGAGCCAGATGGCCCCCTTTCCGACCATCCCCCGACCCCCGCAGCTCGCGCATCCGGCGCGTCAAGGGGCGGCTCCGTCAGCCTGGCGGGCACCCGTTCGAGGTGCCCTTTGCCTACCGAGATCCTGGTCAACACCACGGGGCGTGAGTCCCGAGTCGCCCTCATGGAGGGCGGTCATCTCGTCGAGCTGCATGTCGACCGCGGGGTAGACCGCGGCTACGTCGGCAACGTCTACCTCGGTCGTGTCGTCCGCGTGCTTCCGGGCATGCAGGCCGCGTTCGTGGACATCGGCCTCGATCGGGCCGCGTTCCTCTACGTCGGCGACATCTGGCCCCAGATGTTCGACCACAAGCACGCCGACGACGACGAGGACGCCACGGCGGTCGATGAGGACGCCACCGTGCTCGAGGAGGCGCCCCCGCGCGAGTCCCCGCGTCCCGGCCAGCCGGCGATCCAGGATCTGCTCACCGAAGGCCAGGAGATCGTGGTCCAGGTGGCGAAGGACCCCATCGGCACCAAGGGTGCGCGCGTCACGACGCACGTAACCTTGCCGGGGCGTTATCTGGTGTTCATGCCCACGGTGGACCACGTAGGCATCTCCCGGCGCATCGCCAAGGATCGCGAACGGCGTCGCCTCCGCGAGTTCGTGGACAAGAACCGGCCGAAGGGCGCGGGCTTCATCGTCCGCACCGTCTGCGCCACCCAGACCAACCAGACGCTCAAGCAGGACATGAACTACCTGGTGGGCATCTGGGAGAAGGTGCAGGCCGCGTCGAAGACCCGCAAGGCCCCCGCCCCCCTGCACATCGATCACGGCCTCGTGCTCCGTATGGTCCGCGATGCCTTCCACGACGACGTGGAGCGCATGGTGGTCGACACCGCGAAGCTTCACGAAGAAGTCTGCGCCTTCATGGACGAATTCTCCCCCGCCCTGAAGGAGAAGGTGCACCTCTACCGCGGCGCGGAGCCGATCTTCGACACCTTCGGGGTCGAGACCGAGATCAACCGCTCGCTCGGGCGTCGAGTCTGGCTCAAGTCCGGCGGCTACCTGGTGATCGACCAGACCGAGGCGCTCGTCTCGATCGACGTGAACTCGGGTAAATACGTAGGTCAGAGCTCCTCGCTGGAGGACACGACGCTCCGCGTGAACCTCGAGGCGGTGAAGGAGGTGGTGTACCAACTCCGGCTCCGCAACATCGGCGGCATCATCATCATCGACTTCATCGACATGGACCGCGAACAGAACCGCGACAAGGTGTACCGCGGCCTCGAGGAGGAGCTCAAGAACGATCGGGCGCGCACCAACGTGCTGAAGATCAGCGAGCTCGGCCTGGTGCAGATGACCCGCAAGCGCGTCCAGGAGGACGTGGTGCGGTTCCTCAGCGAGCCCTGCCCGGTGTGCGAGGGGCGCGGCTCGGTGCGTTCGCGGCAGACCGTCTGCTACGACATCTTCCGGGAGCTCCAGCGTGAAGCGGCGCGCGCCGTCGCGAAGGAGACGTTGTACGTCAACGTGCACCCGAGCGTGGCGGACCTGCTCTACGGCGAGGAGTACCCGGTGCTCGAGTCGATCGAGGCGCGGCTGGGCAAGCGGGTGGTCATCCGCGCGCAGCTCCACCTCCATGTGGAGAAGTACGAGGTCTACTCCAAGTAGGGGGTCGGCTTTTCATCTGGGCGATTGGCGGATCACGGTCCGCCTTGCCGGGGCGTTGGTTGGTTGCCAATCGCGGCGCCGCCGGGGCGTTTAGCGGAGAGAGGGGGCAGACCCGATCGCGGTCGCATTCCCGAGTCGGCCGCCGGGGCACCTACCCGCTCCGTCAGGCCTCTCCGCCGTTCCATGCTGGTGGCCCGGCGTTCCTCCCGCCTGCCTCCACGCTCTCCGCGGCGGACGTCTTCGACCTCCCGCCTCACTCTGCCGGCGCTCAACCGGCGGGGACCGCCTCGGCGGAGTCCAGCCGCGCCGCCTTCGGCAGCTTCACCAGCCGGTAGCGCTGGGTCTCCGTCACCACGGTCCCGCCCATCGCCGTGGCCTCGGTGAACACGGTGCTGTCGCGCTTGTTCACCAGGAGGTAGTCGAGCTCCGCGAGCCCGAGGCGGGACTTCTCGGGGAGGCTCTCACCGTAGGTGAAGCTCCGGGTGAACCCGGAGACGAGCAGCGCGCCGTCCTGGTCGGTCGCCACCACCGCTTCCCGGGGGAGCGTGGCGACGACGGCCCACTCCGGCGCGGCGTCGGCGGGCTCGTGGAGCGCCGGCGAGAGCGTCGGCGTGAGCCGGAGCATCCGGAGCCAGCTCGGGTCGTGGATCCAGAAGGCGCCGGCGAGGCCGATCACCAGGAGCGCCTTCACCGCGAGCGGCGCCCGGTTGTGCAGCTCCAACGCCGCGCGCCACCGGGGCAGGCTCCGCATCGGAAAGACCAGCGCCGCGAGCACGCCGAGCCCGTCGATCGCGCCGGCGATGAGGAACGTGGCGACCGGCGCCATGTGGTGGATGTGACCTCGCCAATCGGCGTCGATGCCCGAGCCGTTGGGCGTGGTGAGGTGGACGAAGAACGCCCCGAGGCCCGGCAGGAGCGTGAGCGGCGCGAGCGCCGCGACGCCGTTGATGGGCTTCAGGAAGTACACGTAGAAGCGGTCCCAGTCGGCCCAGGTGCGTTGGATGGGCGGCAGGTGGCCGAAGACGGCGGCCGCCTGGGTGTTCATCGGGGTCTCGTAGCCGACGGCGTCGCGGCCGAGGTACCAGGCTACCGCCGCGAAGACGCCCGCGGCGCCGAGCCCGGTGAGCACGCCCCACGCCCGCGGGCGCCAACCGCCCGGCGCGGCCAGCCCGAGGAGCGGCAGGGTCATCGCCCACTCTTCGCGGGTGCACGCGCAGAGCAGGGCCGCCACGAAGAACCCGGTGCGCGACCGTTCGCGAAGCGCCCACCCGGCCGCCAGCGCGAACGGGACGCCGAGCACGATCTCCTGGTAGTCGTTGAGCGCGATGGCCCAGAGCGGCGGGAACGCCGCGTAGAGCAGCAGCCCCGCGCCGCCGCCGAGCACCCCGCCGATCGCCGCGCGGCCCAGCCCGAAGGCGGGCAGGCAGCCGAGGGAGACGAGCGCCACCTGGATCGTCGAGAGGGTGAGTGGGACTGGGGCGAACCCGTAGATCCAGGCCGCGACGTAGAGGAAGACGGACCGGTGCCCGGACCACATCCAATGGTCAATGTAGCCGCGGTGGACCGTCTGGAAGAAGTGCCCGGCGAAGGCCTTGTTGTGGATGAGCTGCTCGTACACGGCGAAGCCGTAGCTCTCCACCACGTGCAGGCTGCGGATGCGGGCGAACGCCGCCGCCCGGAGCGTGCAGAACATCCCCCACGCCGTGACGAGCGGGAGGAGCCACGGCGCGACGCGGGCGAGCATCCCCGCCGGTATCATGGAACCGGAATAGGATGCTTCCCCATGCGCGGGCTCGTCCGATTCCTCGCCGGCGTCGCCGCGACCTTGTTCGTCGCGCCGACCGCCGTGTGGTGGACCCTCTCGGTCCACGAGCCGTACTGCGCGTGGGGCGAGGCGTTCTGGGACGGCGATCTCCCGCTCGGCGACGGGCCGGTACGAGGGTTGTTCCTTGGGAGTTCGCGCGCTGGCGCCGACGTGGACATGGCGGTGCTCGCCGCGGAGACCGGCTTCGCCTGGCAGCGGCTCGCCCGTCACACCCTCACCGACAACGCGCTCCCCCCGAGCTACCCCGAGCTGCTCACCCTCTCCGACGCCCACCCTGGCCTCGATGTGCTGATGATCGAGGTCGGTCCTCTGCTCTTCGACCAGACGAGCTGCCGCCGACCGCCGATCCCCCACGTGGCGATGCAGCCGTGGTGGTTCGACGCTGCGGGCGATCTCGGCGTCGAGAACCGTCCCTCCGCCCTGGCGATGACGGTCCTTCCGCACCGCTGGCTCGCCGGGAGCGGGCGTCGCCACGACCTCGTCGAGCACCTGAAGGACCCCGCGCACCTCGTCACGACGATCGGCGACCTCCGCCACGGCACCCGCGGGCGGATCACCCGGTGGCCTGGCGAGCCCGCGCCGGACCTCACCCCGGACAACGCCCGCAACCGCCGCGAGTTCCTCCTCGGCGGCAAGCTCTCGACGTGGGTGCCGGCCGTCCACGAAGGCTGCGTCGCCCGCCTCGGCGAGGTCGTCGAGGCCGCGCACGCGAAGCGCACCGTGCTGCTCATGCTCCCGATGCGGCCCATGCTGCGCGCGACCATCGAGCCCGAGTACCAGACGGCCGCCATCGAGGCGTTCGTCCAGCTCGCGGCGGCACACCCGGGCACGGTCTTCCTCGACTATTCCCTCCGCTACGACGATGACCAGGCGAAGTTCAACGACTTCGACCACCTCAACGCGGAGGGCGCCGCCGAATTCACCCCGGCGCTCGCCGCCGGGCTGTCCGGCGAACCCGCCGCCGCGCCGCTGCCGGGGTAGGCTGGGCCGTCGCGAGGTGCCGATGGGCAAGGCCGACAAGCCGTTCGTCTTCGAAGATTGGATCGAGCTCGACCTCACGGAGGCCGCCCGAGGGGGTCGCCTGTTGCCGGTCTTCGGCTTGGAGGATGTGATCGCCCAGGTCACCGACGTGCTGGTGGCCGAAGGCCGGCGCACGCCGGTGCTCGTCGGGCCGGCGGGCGTGGGCAAGTCGGCGGCGATCCACGCGATCGTCGTGGCCGCTGCCGAGGGGAGGGGACCGGCCTGCTTTCGCGGCGCGCGCTTCGTGCAGCTCTCGCTCCGTGCGATCTCCAGCCGGTTCAAGGAGTCGAGCGACGGCGCCGAGCAATTCCAGGCGATCGTCGACCATATCCTCCGTTCCCCCACGCCCATCGTCCCCTTCATCCGGGACCTCCACCTCGCGTTCTCGCTCGACTGGGAGTCGGTGGTGCTCCGCCTCGGAACGGCGGGTGTCCGCCCGTTCCTGGCCGAGGGCGCGCGGCGCGAGGTCCAGCAGATGCTCGACTTCACGCCGGACCTGGCCGAGTGGCTGGTCACGGTGAACGTGGAGGAGCCGTCCACGGCCAAGACGCGCCAGATCGTCGCGTTGTGGGCGGAGGATCAGCGCTCACGCAGCGGTCGCACGATCACCCCGGCCGCGCAGCGCGCCGCCATCGATCTCACCGGTCGCTTCATCGGCAACCGCCACTTCCCTCGCAAGGCGCTCGACCTCCTCCGCGAGTCCCGCGACCTCGCCGCTGGCGCCGACGCCGTCGGGCTCCGCGACGTCGTCCACCGCTTCTGCGACGTCACCCGCGTCCCGGCGCCGCTGGTCGATCCCGCAGTGGACCTCGACATCGCCGCCACCCGCCGCTTCGTCACCGACCGGCTGCTGGGTCAGGAGGAGGCGGCGGACGCGGTGGTGCGAGTGGTCGCGCTCATCAAGGCGAACCTCGCAGATCCGCGGCGCCCCTTCGGGGTCTTCCTCTTCGTCGGCCCGAGCGGCGTGGGCAAGACCCACACCGCGCAGCTGCTCGCCGAGTACTTTTTCGGCGACAAGGGCCGGATGATCCGGGTGAACCTCTCCGACTTCGGCGGGCCGGGTGGCCATCCGAAGCTCTTCGGCTCGCCGGCTGCGCCGAACGTCGACGGGAGGCGCGGGGAGCTGGCGAAGCGCCTCGGCAATGCGCCGTTCGGGGTGCTCCTGCTCGACGAGCTGGAGAAGGCCGACCGGACCGTGCACGACGGCCTGCTCGAGCTGGTGGACGAGGGCAGGTACACCAACGGCAACAACGAGACGGTGTCCGTACGCAGCCTCATCGTGATCGCCACGAGCAACGCCGGTGCGGAGGTGTACCGTGAGTCGGGCGTGGGCTTCTCCGAGTCGCGGGACACCCGCTCACTCGACGCGGAGCTCGACCGGCGGGTCCTCCAGGTCTTCCGGTTCGAGTTCCTCAACCGCTTCGATCGGGTCGTCCACTTCCACCCGCTCTCCCGCCCCACGATCCGGGCGATCGCCCAGCGCGAGCTCACGTGGCTCCTCGAGCGCGAGGGCCTCGCTGGCCGCGACATCCCCGTGAAGGTGGACGCCGACGTGCTCGACTGGCTCGTCGCCCACGGCTACCACCCGCACTTCGGCGCGCGGTTCCTCCGTCGGGAGATGGAGCGCAACCTCGTCGGGCCGCTCGCCGCGTTCATCGTGGGTCACTCCGTGCGCGACGGCGAGGCGCTGGTCTTGGGCATCCGCGGGGGCCGTGTCGACGTTCGCCGCGCGGAGGAGGCGGTGGTGCACCCGCCCGCCGAAGCCGCGGCGGTGGTGGTGGACGCCGACGTGGCGGCCGCCAAGGCCGCGTGGGTGCCGCTCGTTGCCGCTCACGAAGAACGCCGCCACGAAGCACAGGCCCTCCTCGATGCGAGCGCCGCCCCCGACTTCTGGGCCGACGCCAACCGCGCCAACGCGGTGCTGCTCCGCTACCGCACCCTGGACGCGCGGATCGCCGCCGACGCCCGCCTCCTCGGCGCCCTCCGCCACCTCGACGCGCTCCCCGCCGACGCCGACGAAGACCGCCTCCGAAAGACCCTCGTCGAAGCGGCGGAAGCTCGTCGCCGCTGGCGCCTCCTCGACGTCGACACCGGGGAGGACGGCGCCTTCGTGGTGGTGGGGCCCGCAGAGGCCAACGGCCACGTGGACGCGGAGTGGCTGGAGGAGCTGGTCGCGGTGGAGGCGGCGTGGCTCAAGCGGCTCGGGCTGCAGCCCACGCTCGTCGCGGAGGAGACGGTCGGGGAGCGGGTGGTGGGCGCGATCTTCGAGGTCGAAGGGCCGGGGCTCGTGCACCTGCTCGCGATGGAGGCGGGGCTGCATCGGCGGCGCCGCAAGGACGGCGACGCCGACCGCCTGCTCGTGGAGGTCCTGCCTCGGCGGGCGGGTGTGGTCTCTGGCACGGCGACGGACGCCCGACGCGGCGCGGGCACCTTCGTTGAGGAGGTGCGCGCCCGGGTGGTGGTGACGCTCGCGGAGCGGGGCAGCAACCGTGCTTTCCGCGGGGTGGACCGCGACACGCTGGTGCTGCTCGGCGGCGCCCTCCGCAGCGCCCGGCCCGCCGAGGTGGCCGCGGCCCGCGCCTACCACTTCGACGGGGTGGCGGTTCGCGACGTTCGCACCGGCGCCTTCGTCACCCTGGCGAAGGAGCTGAAGCGGGGCGCGCTGGAGCCGCTCCGCAAGGCCTGGGAGGCTCGAGTCGACGCGGGCTGATTTCCGCGACCGACCTTGACACCCCGTGGTCCCGGGATAGTCGCGCGGGCCTCAGCGGGTTCCGCTCGCTGCAGGTTCGGCGCCGACGTGTTGAGGACACGCTCTCCGCCGCGGCACTCCATCGTTGGGATGGAGCAGGTCGCACCCCCAGCCTCCTCATCGACCTTCATCCACGCGCCGGAACATCCGACGCCGAGACATCCCCTTCATGAGCAACACGAACATCAGCCTCGACACCCCCCTCGATCAGGTCAGCCGCGCCGACTTCGAGAGCTTCTTCAACGAATTCCTGGCCGACCGCTCCGTCCGTGAGCAGTCCGTGGTCCGGGGAACGGTGCTGGAGGTCGGCGACGAGTTCGTGACCGTCGACGTGGGCTACAAGGCTGAGGGCGTCATCCGGCGCTCCGAGTTCGTCAACGATCGTGGCGAGCTCACCATCAAGGTCGGCGACGAGGTGGATGTCTACCTCGACCAGATGGGCGAAGAGGACGGGCTCCTCGAGCTCTCCAAGGAGAAGGCCGATCTCATGAAGGCCTGGGAGGAGATCTCCAAGGCCGTCGAGCGCGACGAGACCGTCAAGGGCCTCATCACCTCCCGCGTCAAGGGCGGCCTCGCGGTCGACATCGGCGTCAAGGCGTTCCTCCCCGGCAGCCAGGTCGACCTGCGCCCGGTCAAGAACCTCGACAAGCTCATCGGCGAGACGCACGAGTTCAAGATCATCAAGTTCAACAAGAAGCGCGGCAACATCGTGCTGAGCCGCCGCGTGCTGCTCGAGCGTGAGCGCGAAGAGAAGAAGAACGAGACGCTCAAGTCGCTCAAGGTCGGCGCCGTCATGCTCGGCACGATCAAGAACATCACCGACTACGGCGCGTTCGTGGACCTCGGCGGCATCGACGGCCTGCTCCACATCACCGACATGTCCTACGGGCGCATCCAGCACCCGAGCGAGATGTTCGAGGTGGGCGCCCAGATCGAGGTCAAGGTGCTCCGCTACGACGAAGAGAGCGGCCGCGTCTCCCTCGGCTACAAGCAGATCCGCCCCGACCCCTGGGAAGACGCCGAGTACAAGTACCCGGTCGGCGCCATCATCCGCGGCCGCGTGGTCAGCCTCCCGGACTACGGGGCCTTCGTGGAGCTCGAGGACGGCATCGAGGGCCTCGTGCACATCAGCGAGATGACCTGGAACAAGCGGGTCAAGACCCCCAGCAAGCTTGTCAACATCGGCGACATCGTCGAGGCCAAGGTCCTCGGGATCGACCTCGAGAACCGCCGCATCAGCCTCGGCATGCGCCAGCTCGAGCAGAACCCCTGGGAAGCGGCGTCCGAGAAGTACCCGCCGGGCACCGTGGTGCGCGGCAAGGTCCGCAACATCACCGACTTCGGCATCTTCATCGGCATCGAAGACGGGATCGACGGCCTCGTGCACGTCTCCGACATGGGCTGGGGCCAGCGTCAGCGGCACCCCTCCGAGAAGTTCCAGAAGGGCGATGAGGTCGAGGCCCGCGTCCTCAACGTGGACGTGGACAACGAGCGCTTCAGCCTCGGCATCAAGCAGCTCCACGACGACCCGTGGAAGAGCGTCTCCGGCCGCTACTTCCTCGGCCAGGTGATCAACGGCAAGATCGTTCACAAGGTCGACTTCGGCGTCTTCGTCGAGATCGAAGACGGCGTGGAAGGCCTCGTGCACCACTCCGAGCTCGCCAACTCCACCGGCGACTGGCAGGCCGCCTACGCGGAGAACGCGCCGATCGTGGCCGAGATCATCAACATCGACGTGGGCGATCGGAAGGTCTCCCTCTCCGAGAAGTCCGCGGCCGACCGTGCGCGCGGTGGCGACCTCACCGAGGTGCTCCGCCGTCAGGGCGACAGCTCCGCCAAGTTCGGCGACATCATGGGCGACCTCAGCCGCCGCATGAAGACCCGCGAGTAAGCTCGGCGTCCCCTGAAGCCGGCGGGTCCGTGAGGGCTCGCCGGCTTCGGCGTTTTTGGCCTGGACGGGCTACGCTACCGAATGCGTTGGGTCAAGCTGTCCACCGTCCTCCTCACGCTGCTCGCGATCGCCGCGTTCGGGGTCCAGAACAGCGCCCGCACCACCCAGCTCTCGTTCGATGTGGGCTTCGCCGCCTGGACGCTGGAGGCGCCGGCCTCTGTCCCGATCGTGATGGGGATCTGCTTTGCCGCCGGCGCCCTGGTCACCGCGATCGGCGGGGTCAGGAAGCGCTACGAGCTCGGCCGGCGCGTGCGCCAGCTGGAGCAGGAGCTCGCGCTTCGCGGCGCCCGTCCGGCGGAGAAGGCCGAGGACGACAAGGGCGGCTGGGGCTGAGCGGCGCTCCGACCGGAGGGGCGTCCTCATCCAGAAGCCAAGGACCATTTGGGCGATCCGCGGATCACGATCCCTGACGCAGGCGCGGTCCGGCGCGGATCGCGGCGCCGCCGGGGCGCTCCCGCCCGAAGCGCCATTCTCGCCGACGGGGGCTCCTCGACCGCCGACGCGTCCGGGCGGCAAGCCGGTGGGGCGCCACCAGCCTCTCTACACCGGGTCTGCCGCCACCGGTGTGACGCTGATTTCCGCTCGCCCGGCGAGGCCGCGCCGTTGGGGGGGGGCGGAATTTCCTGCGTCGTGAGTTACGCCACGGTTGACCCGGAGAATGTAAGCGTTGGCGCTGGGTCCTGCCGCCACGAGCGCCCGGCCCTCGCTGCGCTCGGCCGGTTCGACAGTGACGTCAGCCGCACGGTCACCTCGTACGGTTTGATCCTGATTGCCGCTCGCCCGGCGAGGACGCGGCGCGCGGGGAGGCGGGATTTCCGTCATCGCGAGTCGCGCCGTTGTGGACGCGGAAACAGTGAGCGTCGGCGCGGGGTCCTGCCGTCACCATCGACGGGCGGTCGCATCGCTCCGCCCGCCGCTGGCGACGTCACACGGCTGGCCCACTCCGGGCTGGCCCACTCCGGGCTGGCCCACTTCGGGCTGGCCCGCTCCGGGCTGGCCCACTCCGGGCTGGCCGCACGGGCTCGCTCCGCGACGCCGCGACGTGCGAACGATCCTCATCCGGCACGGCGGATCAGTCGTCGCGGAGCATCCGCTCGGGAGGGTCATCGAGGTCGTCGAACTGACCCTGCTTCGCGGCCCGGATGAACAGCCACGCGAACGTGGCGCCGAGGGCGACGGCGAGGGGCAGCAAGAAGAGGATGGCGGTCATGTCGTGGCCCTCCGCGCGCCGAGCCGTAGCGCGCTGCCGATCACCATGCTGCTGGAAAGCGGCATCAGCAGGGCGGCGACCAGCGGATTGACGAAGCCGAACGCCGCGGCGGTAACCGCGCAGGCGTTGTAGACGAGGGAGCGGAGGCTCGACGCCCGAACCACCCGCTCGGAGTCCCGCGCGAGGGTGAGCCCGTGGATGACCGCGCCCAGGCCATCGCTGACCTGCACCGCGTCGGCCACCTGGACCGTGGCGGCCGCGCCCGCGCCCATCGCCACCCCCACGTCCGCGGCGGCCATCGCCGGGCCGTCGTTCACGCCGTCGCCCACGAAGAGCACGACATGGCCGGCGGCGCGGAGGGCGGCGATGCGGTCCGCCTTGCCTTCGGGATCGACGGCGCCCCAGGCGTCGGGGATGCCCACGTCGGCCGCGACGCGGGCGACGACGCTCGGGTCATCTCCGGAGAGCAGGTGCACCGCGACGCCGGCGGCGCGCAGCGCGGCGACGGTGGCCCGCGCCTCGGGACGCACCCGATCCGCGAGCACGATCTCGCCCAGGAGCCCATCGGGCCCGCGGACCTCCACGCTCCCGCCCTGGCCTCGCCCGACGCTGACCCGGATGCCGTCGATCTCGCCGACCACGCCCACGCCCGGACGCTCAAGCACGGCCCGAGGGGAGGGGAGGGGGATGCCGCGCTTCGCGGCTTCTTCGAGGATGGCTCGGGCGATCGGGTGGCGGGACTGCCGCTCCAGGCCGGCGGCGATGCGCAGCACGGCGTCGTCGGCCTTCACCACCGCCGGAATCCCCTCGGTGAGGGTGCCGGTCTTGTCGAAGACGACGGTGTCGACCTTGGCGAAGGTCCGGAGCACGTCCCCCGATCGGACGAGCAGCCCGCCGCGCGCGCTCGCGCCGAGCGCGGCCGCGGTGGACAGCGGAGCCGCGAGGGCGAGGGCGCACGGGCACGCCACCACCAGCACGGCGATCGTGGCCTTCATCGCGGGGTCGGCGCCGTGGAGCGCGCCCCAGCCGATGGCCGTGGCGGCGGCGATGATCAGGGTCAGCGCCGTGAACGTCGGCGCGACCTTGTCGGCCAGCGTCGGGGCGATCGGGCGGTCGAGCGCCTCGCCGAGGCGCCGCGCCATGCGGCCGAGCAGCGTGTCGTCGCCGGTGCGGGTGACGCGGACGACGAGGTTCCCGGAGGTCACCATCCCGCCCGCGACCACGTCGTCGCCCTTTCGGACGGATCGCGGCGCGGACTCGCCGGTGAGCAGCGCCATCTGCACTTCGGCCTCGCCTTCTTCCACCACCCCGTCCGCCGCGAGCTCTTCGCCGTGGGCGGCGACGATGCGGTCCCCGGCCAGGAGCTCGGCCACGGGGACTTCGTCGGCCTGATCGCCACGGAGGCGACGCGCCGAGCGGGGCGCGAGCGCGCCGAGTGAGCGAGCGGCTTCGGCGGCGCGGCGACGTCCGCCCTGCTCCAGCACACGCGCGCCGAGCAGCAACGCGACCAGCATCGCCATCGAGTCGAGGTAGCCGTCGCGGTGGGCGATCGCGGCCCACAAGCCGTGGGCATACATCGCGAGCACCCCGAGGCTCACCGGCACGTCCACGTGCAGGCGACCCGCACGAAGGCCGGCCCAGGCGGTGCGGTAGAAGGGGAGGGCGGCCCAGGTGGCGATGGGGGTGGCGAGCACGAGGCCCCACCAGGCGAAGAAGGTGCCCCAGCTCTCCTCCATCCCGTCGAACCAGCCGGCGTAGACCGAGGCGCCCATCAGCATCAGGTTCATCGCCACGAACGCGGCGACGCCTGTGCGCACCATCCACGAGCGGTCCTCCACCGGCGGGGCGCCCACCGGGCGAACGGCCCAGCCGACGGTCTGCAAGGGAGCGACGATGCGGAGCGGATCCGTGTCCGCGGCGCGGAACTTCACGGTGGCGTTCGCGGTGCCGTAGCTGACGAAGACGGACTCCACGCCCGGGACGCGGGTGAGCAGCGTCTCCGCCACCCACACGCAGGAGGCGCAGCTGAGCCCGTCGACGTGGAAGCGGAGCTCGGCCACCCCATCCGCGCCGACGTCGGCCGCTTCGATGGCCGGCGGGGCCAGGGCGCCCGGGCGGGGCGCGGGGGTGGTCCGCTCCGCGTAGTACCGGTCGAGCCCCGCGTCCTTGAGCAGGGCCGAGGCCACTTCACATCCGGTGCAGCAGAAGCCGCCGGCCTCGGTCGGCGTGCCGCAGTGCGGACACGGGGCCGGGACCGGCGTGGCGCTCACCGGGCTTCCGAGTTGTACGTGGGGTCGATCGCGTCGGCCCCGCTCACCGCCAGGTAGGCCACGTAGGCGTTGACCGCGACGACGATCCCCAGCCCGACGACGACTCCGACGATCCAGCGCATCTCAGCCTCCTTCGCTCATGAACGTGGCGGAGAGGGAAAGCTCGTCGTCGTGCGAGTGCACCACCACCGAGAGCGGGACGCTCTGGGCGGAAAGGTGACCCGGTGGCACGCGCACGACGACGGGCACAGTCACGGTCTGGGCGCCTTCCAGCGTGATCGCCGGCGCCAGGACCTCAGTGGTTTCGGGGAGACCGGAGACGGTCACATCCCAGTGTTCGGTGTGGTTGTCGTGGTTGGTGAGCCGCAACAGGTAGGTGTTGCGAATCCAGCCGTTCTCGTCGGTGGTGTAGGTCGTGCCGGGGGCCCGGACCACGAAGCCGTCCACCGAGTGCCGGGTGACCAAGACCGTGATGAACGCGATGGCGAGGCCGGTGAGGAGCGACGCGTAGACCAGCGTGCGGGGACGGAAGACGTCGCGCTTGCCGCTGAGCGTTCCGTAGCCGATGAGGTTCGGCTCGCCGCGCTTGTCCATCACGATCTGGCAGGCGTCCACGCAGCGGGCGCATGCGATGCACTCAAGCTGGAAGCCCGTGCGGATGTCGATGCCCTGGGGGCAGACGGCCACACACTTGCCGCAGTCGATGCAGGCGCCGCTGCCCTTCCGGGGCTCGCCCCGGGTCTCGTCGTAGGTGACGACGAGGCTCTTCTCGTCGGAGAGCACGCCCTGGAAGCGGGCGTACGGGCAGAGGAAGTTGCAGAACTGCTCGCGGAACCAGGCGAAGTTCCAGAACATGAGGGCGGTGAAGGCCGCCGTCATGGAGTAGCCGAGGAACGTGCCGGACCCGGACCAGAGGTCCCGCGCGCCGCTGAACCAGGACACGAAGGTGAGGGCGACGATGGCCGAGAGCACCAGGTAGGAGCCCCACTTGCCGGCCTTACGCCACGCCTTGTCGACGGTGAGGGGGCCTTTGTCGCGCGCCATGCGGACGCCGCGTTCGCCCTCGAAGAACTTCTCGATGGGGCGCACCCACTCTTCGAGGAACACGGTCTGGGGGCAGGCGTAGCCGCACCAGAGCCGACCGTAGACGGCCGTGAAGAGGAAGAGCGCGAAGGCGGAGAAGAGGCCCATGATGGCCAGGAGCAGCGTGTCGGTGGGGGTGAACACCGAGCCCAAGGCGTAGAGCCGCCGGCCAGGGATGTCGATCTGCACCGCCGGGTGGCCCCCGACGGAGACCCAGGGTGTGACGAAGAAGAACGCCTGGAGGAGCGCGCCGGACCAACGGTGGTACCGCTGGAAGCGTCCCTTGACGGAGGCCGTGTAGACCCAGGTGCGGGCCGTATCGATGAGGCTCATGGGGTACCTCGCTTTCTGACTACCAAGAGGCGCGGGGAGGCGAAAAGGATTCGCCCCCCCGCAATTTTCTTACTGACCGCCGCCGGAGTTGTGCACGAACGCGGCCACCTGGGAGATCTTCTCGGCGCCGAGGATCGGGCCCCAGGTGATCATGCCCTTGTCGGGCACGCCGACCGTGATGGTCTTCTGGATGTCGGCGTAGGTGCCGCCGTGAATCCACTGCCCGTCGGTGAGGTCGGGGCCGGCGGTCTTGTTGCCCGCGGCGTCCACCCCCTTGGCCTCGGGGCCGTGACAGGCGACGCAGTTGGCTTCGAAGATGCCCTTCCCTGCCGCCGCCAGCTCGGGGGTCGCCACGGTCGGGAGCTCTGCCTGCTTCGGCGCCGCCGCGGCCGCGGCCGCGACCTCCGCGTCGTACTGGATCGCCTGGCTGGTCTTCGCCACGAAGTGGTAGTTCACTCCGTAGAAGACGCCCCAGGCGATCGTGAAGTAGAACAGGCCGAGCCACCACGTGGGCAGCGGGTTGTCGTACTCCTCGATGCCGTCGTTCTCAGCGCCGTGGCCGAGGATCTGGCCGGGTTTGTTGCTCATGCGTCGTCCCCTTCGAGTGGCAGGTTGGCAGCGGCTTCCATCGCACCACGGCGGCTCGGGAGCCAAGCCCAGGCTCCCCAGCCCACGAACACCGCGATGAATCCGAGGGTCATGGCTCCCATCAGCCAGCCGAGCTGCGTGGACTCGGCGGCCGCGGTGGTGATCACCTCGCTCACGGCGTGCTCTTGGCGGCGATGGCGGCGGAGCCGTCCTTGCCGAGCCGCTGGAGGTACGCGATCATCGCGACGATCTCGTCGTCGGGCGCCGCTTCACGCTTGGTGGTGGCGAGGTCGGCGACGATCGCCTTCTGCTGGGCTTCGACGTTCGCCGGGACCCAGGACGCCGGGTCGGCGTCGTAGGGGACCCCGAGGGTGATCATCGCGTTGATGGAGGCGATGATGTCGTCGTTCGCCACCTTCTGCTCGAAGAGCCAGCCGTACGTCGGCATGATCGACCCGGCGGTGATGCTCCGCGGGTCTTTCATGTGGTCATAGTGCCAGGTGTTCGGGCGCTTGCCACCTTCGCGCTGCAGGTCGGGGCCGATGCGGCGGCTGCCGAGCTGGAAGGGGTGGTCCCACTGGTACTCCCCGGCGCGCGTCCACGCGCCGTAGCGCATCGTCTCCGCCCGCATCGGACGGATCATCTGGGAGTGGCAGTTGTAGCAGCCTTCCCGGATGTAGATGTCGCGGCCCGCGAGCTCGAGCGGGGTGACGGGGTGGACGTCGGCCATCGGCTCAGGGCCGCTGCCGGCGCTGAACAGCGGGACGATCTCGACGAGACCGCCGATGGACACGCCGACCGTGGTGAGGATCGCGAACAGCGTCGCGTTGGGTTCGAGGACCCGCCGGTGCGAGGACTCAGACATGGGCGGTCTCCAGGCTGGCGGCGTCCACCTGCGGGCCGGACGCGGTCTTGATGAAGTTGTAAGCCATGAGGATGACGCCGGTGAGGTAGCACAGGCCGCCGAAGAGGCGGATCCAGTAGAACGGAACCAGGC
Organism: uncultured Pseudomonadota bacterium; assembly: GCA_903921785.1. Taxonomy (GTDB): domain Bacteria; phylum Myxococcota_A; class UBA796; order UBA796; family SXON01; genus SXON01. Next base: position 25,350 of record CAIXRH010000242.1, on the reverse strand, counting down.
GGGTCACGGTGTCGACGAAGTTCGGGTACTCCAGGAGCCCATCCGCGGTGATGGACCGCCACATGAGGCCCTGGGTCACGCCCGAGACCCACATGGACACGACGTAGAGCACGATGCCCACGGTCGCGAGCCAGAAGTGGGCGGTGGCGAGGCCATCGCTGTGGAGCTTGCGGCTCCAAACGCGCGGCGTCATGTAGTAGAGCATCCCGAAGGTGACCATGCCGACCCAGCCGAGCGCGCCGCTGTGCACGTGGCCGATCGTCCAGTCGGTGTAGTGCGACAGGGAGTTCACGGCGCGGATGGACATCATCGGGCCTTCAAAGGTGGACATCCCGTAGAAGGTGATGCCGACCACGAAGAACTTGAGCATCGCATCGGTGCGGACGCGGTCCCAGGCCCCACGGAGGGTGAGCAGGCCGTTGAGCATGCCGCCCCAGCTCGGCGCGATGAGCATGACCGAGAAGACCATGCCGAGGGTCTGCGCCCAGTCGGGAAGCGCGCTGTAGAGGAGGTGATGCGGGCCGGCCCAGATGTAGAGGAACACCAGCGCCCAGAAGTGGATGATCGAGAGGCGGTAGCTGTATACCGGCTTTCCCGAGGCGCGGGGGAGGAAGTAGTACATCAGGCCGAGGATCGGCGTGGTGAGCAGGAAGCCCACCGCGTTGTGGCCGTACCACCACTGAACCAGCGCGTCGGTGATGCCCGGGTAGATGGAGTACGACTTCGTGAGCGAAGCCGGCATCGTCAGGCTGTTGGTGACGTGCAGGATGGTGATGGTGATCACCATGCTCATGTAGAACCAGATCGAGACGTAGAGGTGGGCCACCTTGCGGATGGCCACCGTCCCGAAGAAGTTGATGGCGAAGACCACCCACACCAGCGCGATCGCGATGTCGATCGGCCAGATGAGCTCGGCGTACTCCTTGCCTTCGGTGAGCCCGAGCGGCAGGGAGACGGCGGCGGAGACGATGATGAGCTGCCAACCCCAGAAGTGGAGGTTGGAGAGCGTGTCGTTGAAGAGACGGGTCTTCATCAGCCGCTGCATCGAGTAGTAGATGCCGGCGAAGAGGGCGTTACCCGTGAACGCGAAGATCACCGCGTTCGTGTGAAGGGGCCGCAGCCGCCCGAAGGACGTCCACTGCAGGCCGAGGTTGGCGGGCCACCAGGCGAGCTGGAGGGCGATGATCACGCCCACGAGCATGCCGACCGCGCCCCAGAGCACGGTGGCGAAGATGAACTTCTTGACGATTGCGTCGTCGTAGTTTGGTTTCGTTTCGGTCATCGGCGAGTCGCTCCTGCGCGCCGGGCCTGGAAGCAAGATTCGTGCCGCGAGGTGGTTCTTGGCTTTTTCTATCGGTCGTGTGCCGGATGCTGTGGCCGTCCGCGCAGGGGTGTGCGGAAGTTCACCCTTGCCGAGGACCCCCTGAACGCGCAATGGGGACCGAACGATGCGACCTCTTGAAGAGATGCGGGCCTGGGTGGGGTTCACGGAGGAGGACGAAGCGCGCCTCCGGCGGCTCTGGGTGCGGGTGGAGCCGCGGACGCCGGAGCTGGCGTCTCGGTTCTACGCGCGGGCGCTGGCGTTCCCCGGCGCGGCGCGCGTGTTCCGGGATCAGGCCCAGATCGAGCGCCTCCGGCGTACCCTTCAGCAGTGGGTCGCGGAGCTGCTCCAGGGCCCCTACGACGAGGCCTACGTGCACCGCCGTGAGCGGATCGGGAAGGTGCACGTCGAGGTCGGGCTGGAAGCCCGGTACATGTTCACCGCCATGAACGTGGTGCGGGACCAGCTGTGCGAGATCGCCCACGACATGCCCGACTCGGGCGACGTGTGCCGCTCGGTCGGTCGTGTCTGCGACATCGACCTCGCCATCATGACGGGTACCTACGTGGAACGCCGTGAGGCCCGCGAGCTGCGTACGCTCCAGGAGCTGATCGTCTCGCACATGCCCGTGACCGTGCTCATCGTCGACGAAGAGTCTCGGGTCGCCGCGGCCACGCGCCCCAGCGGCCGCCTGTTCGGCGACGTGGAGATGCTGGGGGCGCTCTGGTACGAAGCGCTTCCGGAGGCGCTCGTTCGGGAGGGAGAGCTGGTCCCCGCCATGGAGCGGGCCCTGCTCACGGGTCACGAGATCGCGATCCCGCGGGTCGACACGCGGATCGGCGGCCAGGAACGCAACTTCCGCGTCTCGATCCTCCCGCTCGACCACACCCAGGCCCGCGCGCTGGTGCACGTCGAGGAGCTCACGGAGACCATCGCCAACGAAGCGCGGCTGCTCCGGGCGGAGGGCCTCGCGCACCTCGGCGCGCTCTCGGCGGCGGTGGCCCACGAGCTTCGCAACCCGCTCGCGGGCATCTCGGGGGCCATCCAGGTGATCTCCCGCTCCATGCCCGCGGACGATCGCCGCAAGCCGATCATGGAGAAGGTGGAGGCGCAGGTGCACCGGCTCGACGACCTCGTCACCGATCTCCTCGACTTCGCTCGGCCGGTGGCACCCAAGAGCATCGCGGTGGACCTCTCGGAGATCGCCCGATCCGTGGTTGAAGGGGTGTCGCGACAACACCCGGCAGTGGCGATCGGCGTCTCCGGGGCAGGCCTCGCCCTGGCGGATCCGAACATGCTCCAGCAGGTGCTGCTCAACCTCGTCCTCAACGCCGCGCAGGCGCTGGGGGAGGCGGGCCGGGTGCAGGTGATCGTCTCGCCGGGCGAGGTGATGGTCAACGACGACGGCCCGGGCATCCCGCAGGAAAACGCGGAGAAGATCTTCCAGCCTTTCTTCACCACCCGGGTGCGCGGCACCGGCCTCGGCCTGGCGATCTGTCGGAAGCTGATCGGCGCCATGAACGGCGACCTCCGCCTCGGCGAAGGCCCGCTCAAGGGCGCCGCGTTCCGGATCGAACTGCCGATGCCTACTTCAGCCCGAACTTCTCCATTCGATACCGCAGGGCGTAGCGACTGATCCCGAGGAGGCGCGCGGCGGCGGACTGGTTGCCCGAGGTCCGCGTCAACGCCTGTTCGGTGAGCCCGCGGTCGACCTGCTCGAGGTCCACACCCTCGTCGGGGAGCACGAAGGGACACCCGACGGTACCGCTCCGCGCGGGCTCGCCGCGTAGCTCGGCAGGGAGGTCGGGGAGGTCGATGAGGTCGTGCGGGAGGAGGATGATCGTCCGCTCGAGCACGTTGCGCAGCTCGCGGACGTTCCCCGGCCAGCGCCACTGCTGCAGCCGCTCCATGGCGCGGGCGCTCACTCCGCGCACCTCGCGGTTGAAGGAGCGGTTGAACTTGTCGAGGAAGAACTGCACCAAGGCCGGGATGTCCTCAACGCGCTCGCGCAGGGGGGGCACCTCGATCGGCACGACGTGGAGGCGGAAGAACAGGTCTTCGCGGAAGCGCCCGGCCTTCACCTCGCCGCGGAGGTCGCGGTTGGTGGCGGCGATGATCGCCGCGTCGAGCGGGATGTCGGCCACCCCGCCGACCCGTCGGAACTTCCGGTTCTCCAAGGCGCGCAGGAGCCGGGACTGCATGCCGAGGGGCAACTCGCCGATTTCGTCGAGGAACAGCATGCCCCCCGCGGCGGCTTCGAACAGACCGCGCTTGGTGGCCTTCGCGTCGGTGAACGCGCCCCGCTCATGGCCAAACAGCTCACTCTCGATGAGCGGCTCGGGCAGCGCGGTGCAGTCGATCTCCATGAACGGGCGGGCGCGACGGGGGCCGCGGCGATGGATGGCCCGCGCCACGAGGTCCTTGCCGGAGCCGCTCTCCCCCTGCAAAAGTACGGTGGGCGCGTCGATCGTCTCGAGGCGCCGGAGGGTGTCGAACAGCTTGCGCATCGCCACGCTGTCGCCGACGATCTCGCCGTACCCGGTGGGCTGGCGGCTGCGCAGGTAGGTGACCTCTCGCTTGAGCCGCTGGTCCTCGAGCGCCTTCTGGGCGGCCATCGAGGCTTCGCGCAGGTCGAACGGCTTCTGGAGGTAAGCGCTCGCGCCGAGGCGGGTGGCCTCGATGGCGCTCTCGACGCCGCCGTGGGCGGTGATGACGATGACCGGGAGGTCGGCGTCCTGCTCGCGGATGGTGCGCAGGACGGTCATGCCGTCGACCTCGGGCATCTTCAGGTCGAGGAAGATCAGCGCTGGCGCGAGGGTGCGGAGCTTCTCCAGGCAGTCTCGCCCGTCGACGGCCTCCACGACGGGGTACCCCTCGCCGCGGAGCTGCTCGCCGAGCGACCAGCGGATCAGCTCTTCGTCATCACAGACCAGGATCGTCTCGGCCATCACCCCTCCACGGGCTGAGGGCTATTGCACGCCGCGTGCCATGCGGATTTGTGCCTTTTGACACAGTTTGTCGTCCCAGGGGCGCGGGATGGGGCGCGGCACGGGGCTTGCTTCACTCTGGCCCGAGGGGACTGTGCCGCTTCCGATCGCGAACCAAATCGACGAGCTGGTCCGGACGATCGTGAGCCTCGTCGCGGCCCGGTCAGGGAGGCTCGTCGCGCTCACGGTCGCGGGGGCGGTGCCCGAAGAGGGGCTTCCTCGACTCAAGGACCGGCTCCGGCGGTCGGGGATGGAGCACGTCGATGTTCAGGTCCGACAGACGCCGGGCCCGCTCCGTGTGCTCACGTTGGAATTCGAGCGGTGACCGGTCTCCTGCTCGCGGCGGCGGTCGCGGGGCTCACGGGGGGGCTGCACTGCATCGGGATGTGTGGGCCATTCGCGGCCTCCTCTGGGCCGACCTGGCACGTGGGGCGCCTCTCCGCGTACGTCGTGGCAGGGATGGTGGCCGGCGCGAGCGGGCGGGCGCTGCCCTCGGGGCCGTGGGCCAGCATCGTCGCGGCGATCTTTCTCACCTGGTCGTGCCTGCGCTTCGGCGGTTTCCTCCACGGAGAAGGGGTGGGCCTCGCGCGCGCGCTGGCGCCGCTGGCCCGAGCGTCGCGGCGACTGCCGCGCCCGTTGGCGGGAGTGGCCATGGGGGCGCTCTCGGCCCTGCTTCCATGCGGGCTTTTCTGGGGTGCCCTGGGCATCGCGGCCGCGGCGCGAGACCCTTGGGGGGGCGCCTTGGTCTTGGGCGCGTTCTTCATCGGCACCCTGCCCGCGCTCGCCTTCGCGGGTGAGGTGCTTCGCCGCTTGGCCGGGCAGGCCCGGCGGGTCGTAGCGCTCACCGTGCTGGTGGCGGGCCTGGCGGCGATCGCCCACCGGGCGGGTGCGATCCCTCTCCTGGGGGATGGAGACACCTGCGGACATCCCCCCGTCGGAGGGGGTGGGTAGAAGTTCACACACAGCTGTGTGGAATTACCCCATCTCGGGGAGGCGCTGCGTCGCGGTGAACCGCTCCACCAGGGCGCCATGGTGGGGGAAACGAGCCAGCAGCTCCCGGCGGGTCGCCATCCGGAAGTCCCGGAAGTCGAACCCCGGGGCCACGGTGCAGATGGCGTGGGCGCCCAGCGTGCCGGTCGTGGAAGCAGCCTGCCAATCGCCTGCCGGGACGACGGCCGTCGGGCCTTCGGGTAGCGCGCCGCTCAGCGTCGCCACGCGGTGCTCGCCGGACTCGCGGAGCTGGTGGAGCTCGATGGGATCGCCCCCGACCCAGGTCCACCCTTCATCGGCGCGGACCCTGTGCCAGGCGGAGAAGCCGCCCGGCGGCAGGACGTAGTGGATGACGGTGAGCAGGCTCCGCTCGCCACGGGGGAGCGGCAGGGTGGAGCCAGACCGGTAGACCTCCCGGTACCACCCGCCTTCCGGGTGGGGCATGAGCCCGAGCGCCTCCACTCGGGAACGTACGAACTCAGAGGTCGACTCGGTCATCCGGGAATCCGCGGAGCGTGCTCAGTAGGGGTAGAGCGAGGCGTCGGTGTCGTCGGGATCGCCGCAGTCGACGGTCCAACCGTCGCCGTCCGCGTCGGAGCTGCCGTCGGGGACGCACCAGAACGCGTGGGTGCCGGCGAGGTCGTACCCCGCGGTGAACTGCTCGTACTCGAGGTCCTCCACGCCATCCCCGATGCCGTAGGCGCCGTACGGCAGGCTCGCCATCTCGGCGGTGATGTCGATCATCGAGTTCGCGGAGACTCCGCCACAGCTGAACCCGGAGATGCCGTCCGAGGTGCCGACCGTGACCCACTCCGCGTACACCAGGCCGCCTGACAGGAGGGTGATCGCGTAGGTGTTGGTGAGGGAGCGGACGCTGTAGTCCGAGATCCCGTTCCAGTAGAACGTGACCCCGTCGGAACCCTGCTGCGCCCAGGTGAGGTACCCGGCCGAGGCCGCGTATTGGTCGTCCCAGATGCCGGCGATCTGCTTGACGGTCTGGAAGCTCGGGTAGCTCTCGGTGTAGCTCGTGTCGCTCGTGCCGAAGGTGATCCGGCCGTTGGTCTGGAAGTAGGCCTCGGTGTAGCGGGTGCCGCACATGTTGAAGGTGAAGCCGCGACGGAAGCTCACCAGCTGCGAGCTGTCGTCGCCGTACAGCGAGGTGACCAGCGCGGTGGTGTCGGCGGTGTCGACCATGCCGTCGCAGTCGTTGTCGATGCCGTCGGTGGTGTTCTCCCAGCGATACGGATGCAGGGTCGCGTCGGTGTCGTCACAGTCGTCGCCGCCGTAGGCGTCGCTGTCAAAACCGTCGAGGTCCTGGTCGAAGTCGGAGTAGCCGTCGCAGTCGCCGTCCACGCCGTCGTACCAGGTCTCGCCGCCGCCGGGGTAGACGCTCGCGTCGGTGTCGTCGCAGTCGGTGCCGCCGTAGTCGTTGCTGTCGTCGCCGTCGCCGTCCTGGTCGTAGTCGTCACCGCCGTCGCAGTTCTGATCGTCGCCGTCGTACCAGATCTCCGCGACCCCGGGGTTGACGGTCGAGTCGTAGTCATCGCAGTCGTCGCCGCCGTAGCTGTCGCTGTCGTAGCCGTCGCCGTCCTGGTCGTAGTCGGAGGCGCCGTCGCAGTCGCTGTCCACGCCGTCGTAGGCGATGTCGAACGCCGAGGGGTTGATGCCGATGGCGGTGTCGTCGCAGTCGGTGCCGCCATAGGCTTCGGCGTCAAAACCGTCGCCGTCCTGGTCGTAGTCGTCGGCGCCGTCGCAATCGGTGTCCACACCGTCGTACCAGCTGTCGGTCGCGCCGGGGTGGACGGTGGGGTCGACGTCGAGGCAGTCGCTGCCGCCGTAGCTGGCCGCGGTGTAGCCGTCGCTGTCGCGGTCGTAGTCGCCGGCGCCGTCGCAGTTGCTGTCGATACCGTCGTACCAGCTGTCCGTCGCGCCGGGGTTGATGCTGGCGTCGAGGTCGTTGCAGTCGTCGCCGCCGTAGACGTCGTAGGTGTAGCCGTCGGCGTCGGCGTCGAAGTCGTCGTTGCCGAGGCAGTCGCTGTCGATGCCGTCGTACGCCGCGTCCGCCGCGCCGGGGTAGGTCGTGTCCTCGGCGTCGTCGCAGTCGTCGCCGCCGTAGAGGTCGAAGTCGTGCCCGTCGAGGTCGGCGTCGAAGTCGCTCAGCCCGTTGCAGTTGGTGTCGACCCCGTCGTACCAGGCGTCGGTGGCGCCGACGTGGATCCCGGAATCGGTGTCGTCGCAGTCGGACCCACCGTGGCTGTCGATGACGTAGCCGTCTTTGTCCTGGTCCCAGTCGTCGTCCCCGGCGCAGTCCTGGTCGACGCCGTCGTACCAGATTTCCGTGGCGGTGGGGTGGATGGCGCCGTCGGTGTCGTTGCAGTCGGTCCCGCCGACGACCGCGGCGTCGTAGCCGTCGCCGTCGACGTCGGTCCAGTCGGCACCGGTGCAGTCTTCGTCGATGCCGTTGTAGGCGGTCTCGGTGCCGAGCGGGTTGATGCTGGCGTTGGTGTCGTTGCAGTCGGCGCCGCCGTAGGCGCTGGCGTCGTAGCCGTCGTAATCCTGGTCGTAGTCGGAGAGCGTGTCGCAGTCGCCGTCCACGCCGTCGTACCAGGACTCGGCCGCGGCCGGGTTGATGGTCGAGACCGCGTCGTCGCAGTCTTCGCCGCCGTAGTCGGCGCTGTCATACCCATCGAGATCGGCGTCGTAGTCGTCGTCGCTGGCGCAGTCGCTGTCCACGCCGTCGTACCACGCGTCCGCCGCGCCGGGATGCATGCTGGGATCGAGGTCGTCGCAGTCGGTGCCGCCGTAGCCGACGTCGTCGAACCCATCGAGGTCCTGGTCGTAGTCGGACTGGCCGTCGCAGTCTCGATCCACGCCGTCGTACCAGATCTCGGTGGCGACGGGGCTGATGGTGGCGTCGGTGTCGTCACAGTCGCCGTCGGTCTCGGCGTAGCCGTCGCCGTCGTCGTCCACGTAGGAGCTGCCTTCGTCGGTGAAGCCGTCGCAGTCGTTGTCCTTGCCGTCGACGAGCTCCTCGGCGTCCGGGTAGACGGTGTCGTCGTTGTCGTCGCAGTCGTTGTTGCAGGTGGTGAAGGAGTCGCCGTCTTTGTCGGTGCACTCGTTCATGTAGATGGTTGCACCGCAGGTATCGGTGAGGCCGCGCTCGTCGGTCACGGTGAGCGCCAGGGTGTGGTAGCCGGCGCTGAGCGAGGTGAGGGACGTGCTGATCGACCCCGAGGTGTCGGGGTTGCCGGTCCAGAGCTCGCCGTCCACGTCGCTCACGAGCGTGACGGAGAGGGTCTGCGCGTCCTGGTCGGCGTCGGCCGCGTGCGCCGAGAAGGAGACCACGGTGTTTGCCTCGAACGCCGCGCCGTCGGAGGGGCTGATGACGTCGCACGCGGGGGCGGAATTGTCGGTACGCATGATGGTGACGTTGGCGCTGCCGACCTGGTCCTTGGGGTCGGTGACGCTCACGACGATGCTGTGGTCGTTGTCGCTGAGCATCGCCTCAAAACCGATGTTCCCGCCGTCGCACTCCACGGGCACGCCATCGAACTTCCAGAAGACGCCGTCCATGTCGGACTGGGCGATGATCTCAAGCGCCGAGTCCACCGAATTGTCGTTCACCGCGAGGCAGAACTTGACGGGTACCAGGGGATCGAAGTTGCCGCCCTCCAACGGGGTGATGATCGTGACCTCCGGCGGGTCGTCGGCCACCTTCACCGTGTTGTCGCCCTGGGGACAGCCCGTCGCGACGAGCAGGAGGAGGGCAGGCAGCGCAAGCTTCGACATCGAGGGCACCGGGGCGTGAGGGGGTCACGTCGCATGTTGCCCGATTGTCACCCGGTGTCAACCGTGCCGAGTGACGAGGCGTGCGTTCGGTGGGCACGACTGCGGTGCGGCCGGCTCACAGCTGGAACTGCGCCACCACGCCCTTGAGCTGGGTGGACAGCGCCGCGAGGTCCGTCGCGGCTCGCCGCGCCTCGTCGCTGGCGACGTTCGTGGCCTGGGCACCCTCCGACACCTCGGACACCAGGCTCGCGATGCGCGAGGTGCCGGTCGCGGCGTCGGTGACGCGGCGCACGATCTCCTGGCTGGCCGCGCCCTGCTCGGTGATCGCCTGGGTGATGTTGGCCTGCGTGCGGTGGATGTTCTCGATCGTCTTGACGATCTCGCGGATCGCCCGGACGGCGATCGCGGTGTCGGACTGGATGTTGGTGACGATGGAGCCGATCTCCTCGGTCGCCCGCGAGGTCTCCTTCGCGAGCTCCTTCACCTCGTTGGCCACGACGGCGAAGCCCTTGCCGGCCTCGCCGGCGCGGGCGGCCTCGATCGTCGCGTTGAGCGCGAGGAGGTTCGTCTGCTCGGCGATGGTGGTGATCACCTTGACCACCTTGCCGATCTCGGCCGTGGACTCGCCGAGCTTGGTGACGGTGCCGTCGGTTGCCCGCGCCGCGTCGACTGCCGCCTCCGCGATGCCGGAGGCCTCGCGGGCGTTCGCGCCGACCACGCTGGAGGTCGCGCTCATCTCCTCCACGGCCGCCGCGACGCTGTGGACGTGCTCGTTGACCTCGGACGCCGCGGTGGCCGCGGCGGACGCTCGGCCGACGCTGTCCTTGGCGGACGAGGACAGGTCTCCGCTGATCCGGGCGAGGCTCTGGGCCGAGGCGTTCAGGGCCCCCGTGCTCGCGGCGATCCCGCCGATCGAGCTGCCCAGCTCGGCGAGCGAGCTGTTGAGCAGGGCGGACATCCGGCCGAGCTCGTCGTCTCCCTCCACGACCACGCGGTGGCGGCAGTCGCGGCGGGAGAGCGCGTCGAGGCTCGACATGGTCTGGCTGAGCGGACGCAGGATGGAGCGCACGATGACGCTCGCCATCAGGGCCAGCGTGGCGAGGGAGCTGATCCCGGCGAACAGCGTGAGCCAGCGAGCGTGGGCGAGGGTCTGACCCGCCTCCGCCTCGCGGGCGTCGCCCACCCGGCCGATGGTCTCCCCCAGCGCGCCCATCCCCGATTCGAGATCGGAGAACTGACGATTGAAGGAAGGAAGAAGCCCCTCGGCGGCCACCTTGTCGGTGGAGGCGAGCCCCACGTAGTCGCGGGCGGCGTCGCGGTACGTCTCGATCTTCGGCCGCAGTTCGGTGACCGCCGCCTGCACCGTCGGGTCGTCCGAATTGGACGCCACCACGTCCATCTCCTCCATGAAGCGTTCGCCGTGATCCTTGACATCCGAGGCAACCTCGGCATTTTCCGAGGGCGACGTCGCGAGCTGCGAACGGTATACATCGGCGCGGAGCGCGTCGTGCATCATGTCCGCATCCCCTTGCGCGCCGCGAAGGCGGCCGACGGTGTTGACGGCTTCCACCGCGTCCACCCCGATCTCCACGGCGTAGAACGCGGTGGCGGAGGCGGCGGCGACGAAGAAGACGCCGACACCGCCCAAGAGCCAGAGGCGGGACTTGACGCTGAGCGAGCGTCTCGGCGCGGCGGCCTTGGCAGGCTGCGGTCCGTCGAAGGCGAAGGAAGTCGAGAAGGCGTGGTCCATGGGGGCCTCAGGGGTCAGTTGGTGGCGTCGAGCCGAAGCACGGCCGCGAGGTCGACGACGAGAAGGAGTCCTTGCTCGAGCTTGAACACGCTCGACAGGAAGGGGAGGATGTTCGGGGGGACCGTGGGTGGCGGGGGCTCGGATGTCGCGACGTCGAGTTGGTGCACGTCGGCGATCTCATCGACGAGCAGGCCGACGGGTCCGTCGGAGGACTGGACGACCACGGTCGGGAGCGAGCCCGTTGCCCGCGAAGGCGGGAGGCTCAACCGGCTGCGCATGTCCAAGGCCGGCGAGATCTGACCACGGAGGTTCATCAGCCCGAAGACCTCCCGCCGCGCGAGCGGAACCCGGGTGTATTGCTGCAGCTTCAGCACCTCCTGAACGTCGGCGACGCCGACGCCGAAGTGCATTCCATCCAGGTAGAACGTGGCGTACTGGAGTTGGGTCGACATCGGGACCTCAGGCCGCCCACTCGGCGAGCAGCTCAGGGACGCGGGTTTGCAGGAGGGCGCCGAGGTCGAGCACGTCGGTCACCCGTCCGGAGACGACGGCCGCTCCCCGGACGCCGGGCCGCGCGGTGCGGGACGCGAGCTTGAGTTCGACGTGAAGGATGTCCTCGATCCGGTTGACCGCGATCGCGACGGAACCGCCGGGCGAACGGTACACGATCACCCGGATGGAGGACCCGCCCAGCTCGTCGCTGCCGCTGCCGACGAGCGTGCCCAACGAGACGACGGGCATGATCTCGTCGCGGTAGTTGACCGCCGGGGAGCCTGCGGCCGACTCCAACATCGTCGCAGGGAATTCTTCGAGACGTGACACGCTCGCAAGCGGTACCGCGTAGGGGCGACCGAGCCCGTCGGTGACCACGAGCAGCTGCTCGCGGGGGATGCCTGAACCGTTGCTCCTCGCCGCGGCCGCCTCCGCCGCGGCGGCCGCTTGCACCCCGGTCCGGAGCACGCCCGCCCGCTGGGCCAGGCCCGGAACGTCGATGATCAGGGCGACCGAGCCATCCCCCATCACGGTCGCGCCGGCATACACGGCGAGCCCCTTGAGCATCTTCGAGAGCGGCTTCACCACGATCTCCGCCGTGTCTGCCACGGAGTCGACGACGAGCCCGAAGCGTTGCCCCTCCGCCTGCAGCACCACGACGTGGAGCACGCCGCGCTCGCCGCGGTCCGCGTCCCCAAGCTCCCGCGAGAGGTGCACGATCGGGAGGAGTTGCCCGCGAAGTCGGTAGACCGGGACGCCACCGATGTCCGAGATCGCCTTCTGGCGCTCCTCGTCGAGGCGGAGGAGCTCGATCAAGCTTGCCTGGGGGATCGCGTAGACGTTCTCCCGGGTGCGTACCATCAACGCCGGGATGATGGCGAGCGTGAGGGGGAGCTTCAGCCGCATGGTCGTGCCGAGACCCACGCGGGTGATCACCTCCACCGTGCCGCCCACCGCGTCGATGCTCGTTCGAACCACGTCCATGCCGACGCCGCGGCCAGAGACGTGGGTGACCCGGGCGGCGGTGCTGAAGGCCGGGCGGAAGATGAGCTCCACGGCCTCCCGGTCGCTCATCCGAGCCGCCTCCGCAGCGGTGAGGATTCCGCGCTCCACTGCCTTCTGGCGGAGCCGGGCGGCGTCGATTCCCGCGCCGTCGTCGATCACGTCGACCGTGACCTGCCCGCCTTCGTGGTACGCCAGGATCTGCAGCCGGCCCTCCACCGGCTTCCCCAGGCGCTCGCGCTCGGCCGGGGTCTCAATCCCGTGATCGATGGAGTTCCGGAGGATGTGGGTGAGGGGGTCCCGGATCGCGTCAAGCAGGGTCCGGTCGAGCTCCGTCGAGTGCCCTTCCGTCTCCAGGCGTACGCACTTTCCACAGGACAGGGCGGTCTCGCGGACCAACCGGGGCAGCTTGCCCCAGCTCGAGCCGATCGGCTGCATCCGGGTCTTCATCACCCCCTCCTGGAGCTCGGAGGTGATGAGGTTGATGCGCTGACCCGTGGCGACGAGCGTCGGGTCGGCGGTGAGGCCGGAGCATTGCATGAGCCGGTTTCGGGCCAGGACCAGCTCGCCCACGAGGTTCATCACCCGATCGAGCAGCGCCACGTCCACGCGGACGGTGGAGTCGGCGAGTCGCGAGTCGTGCTGGCGCGGATCCGCGTTGGGCGGGGTCGGGGCGAGGGGGGCCTCGGGCGCCGCGAGGGAGGGCGGGTCGAAGAGCTCGGCGCCCGCGGGCTCCCAGGGGTCGGCCGCGCCGTGGGCCACGCCCGAGGGCCGCGGGGCGGCCTCGATCTCGGCGGCCGCGGCCAGCGCACCGGTGAGCGAGGCGTAGTCCTGGTGATCCTGATCGGAGCCGGTCGCCTCGATCGCGGCGAGCATCGACCGCATCGCGTCCACGAGCTTCAGCAGCAGCGAGATTCGCAGCTCGTTCACGGCGATCGACCCGTCCCGCATCCGACTGAGCAGGTTCTCGCCCGCGTGCGCGACGTGCTCAAGATGCGGGAAACCCAGGCAGCCGCTCGTGCCCTTCACGGTATGTACGCCCCGAAAGATCCGGGTGAGAATCTCGGTGTCGGCGGGGTTCTGCTCGAGCGCGACGAAGGCCTGATCGAGCTGCTCGACGCCCTCGAGCGCCTCGATGATGAACTCCTTGGTGACGTCGTCGATCACGCGGCACCTCCCACCGCGGCGATGCGAACCGTCGGCAAACCGCAGGTGCGAGTGAGGATCATCGGTCCGATCTCCTTGATGGGAAGCACTGCGTCGGCGATGCCAGCGTTGGCCACCGCGCCGGGCATCCCCCACACCGTGGAGGTGGCGCGGTCCTGCGCGATGACCACGCCGCCGAGGGCCTTGATGACCCGGGCCCCGCTCAGCCCGTCCTCGCCCATCCCCGTGAGGACGACCGCGAGCAGGCGTCGGTCCCAGACGACGGCTGCGCTCCGGAAGAGCACGTCCACCGCGGGTCGTACGAAGTGCTCGGCCGCGGTCTGGGTGAGGGCGAGCTGCGGCCCGTCGGGAGAGCGGCGGACCTCGAGGTGACGGGAGGGCGCGGCGACGTAGGCGGTGCCCGCCTGGAGGTGCTCTCCGTCGTGAGCCTGGGTGACGCGGAGCCGGCTGCTCGCGGCGAAACGTTCGACCAGACCTCGACCGACGGTGTCGCCGATGTGTTGGACGATCAGCACCGGCACCGGGAACGAGGCAGGGAGCTCCCGAAGGACGCACTCCACCGCGTCCGGGCCGCCCGTCGAGGCGCCGATGACCACGGCTGCGAACCGGGAGGGCCCGGACGCGCTCTCCACCCGAAACGCGGTGCCGAGGTGCGCGGGACGGGGTGTCGCAGCGACGGAGTCCGGCGCTCGGAGCGCGAGGAGGCGGGTTCCGAGGTGGTCGCGGACGTACCGCACCGCGTGCGCCATGGACGGCAGCGGCGGGGGCTTGCTCACGAACCCGTCGGCGCCGGCGGCGTAGGCCTCGGCTTCCACCTGGACGACCGGCTGGGTGGTGCCGGTGAACAAGAGCGTGTGCATCGCCGGCCAGCGGCGCCGGGCTTCGCGGATGATCTGCAGCCCGTCGAGCCCGGGCAGATGGAGATCGACGACCAGGGCGTCGGGCCTCGCGGTCGCGAGCAGGGTGAGGCCGCTGGCGCCATCCCGCGCCGTACCCACGACCTGGATGGTGGCGTCGGCCTCGAGGCCGTGCTGGATCACCGTCAGCGCGGTGGAGGAGTCGTCAATGAGCACCACGCGGAGCGGGGGGCGCGCCATGGTACCCATCAGCAGCCCCGCCGAAGCGCCGGCACGGTCCCGAAGCGATGCGGCGTGAGGTCCCGCGGCGTGTGGGTGGCGATCTCTCCTGCGCCAAGCAGGAGGACGCCGCCTGGGTAGAGGAGCCGGGCCGCTCGATCGAGCACGGAGCGCCGATCGACGGGATCGAAGTAGTAGAGCACGTTCCGCATCAGGATCAGATCGAACTGGCCGAGGTCGGGCCAGTCCTGGCACAGGTTCAACCTTCGGAACTGCACCATCGGGCGGATGTCGGCCGAAACGGACATCCCGCCCGCATCCGGCTTGAGGAACCGCTGGCTCAGCTCGGGCGACAGTCCTCGCGACGCTTCGAGGGCGGTGTAGCGACCGGCCATCGCGTACGCGAGGGCCTTCTCGCTGATGTCGGTGGCGGTGATGTGGAACTGCTCCGTGCCCGTGTAGAACCACCGCTTGAGGGTGATGGCCAAGGACCATGGCTCCTGGCCGAGGCTCGTCGCGCCGCACCACGCGCGGAACGGACGTCCGGCGGACGCGCGCACCAGCGGGGGGAGCACATGCTCCCGGAGCGCGCTCCACACCGGCGGATCGCGAAAGAACGAGCTCTCGTGAACGGTGAGCGACTCCACCACCTGCGTGTGGAGGCGGCCGACACCGGTGGCGCGGAGCTTCTTCACCAGGTCGCCGATCGTGGTGAGCCCCTCCGCCTTGAGCACCGGGCTCAGGCGCATCACGGTGGTGCTCTCCTTGCCGGCCTCGAGCACGTTCGCGGAGCGATCGCGCATCAGCTTCTGGAGGAACTGGAACTCGTCTTGGGTCATCGGGGAGAGCATGGTGACCTCAGCCCATCACGAAGGAGGGGGTCGTCGCGGGGTGGGTGGGGCTGACCGGAGCGGGCGGGCGTTGGGCTTGGGGGGGCCGGGTGTTCCAGGCCGAGGTGGCGTCGCGGAGCGCCTGGGCGAGGGCCGCCAGGTCATCCGCGGACATGCGCACGCCCCTCGCGCTGTCGGTCACCGCGCGGGCGCCGGCCTGGCTGGCCGAGGCGGCGAGCGCGATCGCCTCGCTGGAGCTGGCGGCCTCGTTCACGCTCCGGGAAATCTCGGCGGTGGTGGAGGCTTGTTGCTCCACCGCCGTGGCGATCGAGTCCTGGATCTGATGCACCCGCTCGATGACCGTGCCGATCTCGCCGATGGCGGTGATCGCGCTGCGGCTGTCGGACTGGATGGCGTCGATCCGGCGGGTGATCTCCTCGGTGGCGTGCGTCGTCTGGCGGGCGAGCTCCTTCACCTCGTTGGCGACGACCGCGAAGCCTTTCCCCGCCTCGCCCGCCCGCGCCGCCTCGATGGTGGCGTTGAGCGCGAGCAGGTTCGTCTGTTCGGCGATGGAGTGGATGACCTTGACGACATCGCCGATCTCGCCGCTCGACCGCGCCAGCTGGCCCATCGTTCCGTTGGCCGCCTGGGCTTCGGAGAGCGCGCGGCGGGCGACCGTCGCCGCTTCGGTGGTGTTGCGGCTGATGTCGCGGACGGTGGCGTTGAGCTCCTCGGCCGCGACCGCCACCGTCTGGAGGTGTCGGCTCACGCCGTCGGTCAGCCCGAAGACGTTGTCGGCCTGCTCGGCGTTGTCCCGGGTCGCGGCGCCGATGCTCTCGCCGATGGTATGGAGCTCGGTGGCCGCGGACTCCACGCGGGCGGCGTGGCCCTGGTAGGCGCCCAGCGCATCCCGGATCCGCGCCAGCATCTGGTTGACGACTCCGCCGAGATGTTGGAACTCCACCTCGCCGTCCAACGCGGCGGACACGGAGAGATCGCGCTGCGCGACGCGAGCGAAGACCTCGCCGGTGGCCGTGAGCTGGCTGTTCAGGCGACGCGCCACGTACACCCCACCGGCCGCCACCACCGCGAGGTTGAACAGGGAGAGCCCGAGGACCATCGCCGAACCACGGCTGGCCGAGGCGAGCGCCCGGTCCTCTCGCTCCCCGAGGTCTGCCGTGGTGTCGCGCACGGCCTGATCGACCGCATCCCGCTGCGCTTCGTAGGCCGGAGTGAGGTCATCATGCAGCACGGCGGTCGCGCGCGCGCCATCGCCGGCGTCGAGGGCGGGCACCAGGCGCTGGTGCCACGCGTCGAACCACCGCTCTGCGGGGGCGGCGACGCGCTGCGTCATGTCGGTGCGCAGCGTGCCTTCCGGCAAGGCCTGGGCCCAATGCGACTGCCGCGCCCGGAATGCCCGTTCGAGCTGATCGACCCGGGAGACGGCGGCTTGCCGGGTGGCCGGATCCGCGGACAGCGCCTCGTGGGCCATCAACTGGGCCTCCACGAGGTACTCCGGCGGCGGGAGGAGGTCGGCGACGAGGTCCTTGCCTTCGCCCACCGACGCATACGCGGGACCGCCGACGCCCGTCTCCTGCAGGGTCTCCCAAGTCGCCCCGAGGACGAGGGCCTCGCCGACCACATAGGTGCTCAGCACCAACCCGATGATTCCCCGAACGCTCCTCGTGCCGCGCATCCGTCGCTCCCGCTGCGGTGGGCATCGGCAGCCGTCGGCAGACCTTTACGGTCGCTGCGCGGGATTTCACCATCGGTCGATCGGCGGATGTGGTTAGGATCGAAAATTATCCGCCGAGCACGTTCGTTCTAGTCGGGCTGCCGGCCCGTTGGCTTTGCCCGGGCGTCGAAGGCGACGGAGTACCAGACCCCGACGGACACGTCGCCCAGGGAGTCCGTCGGCAGCTGGACCCCCGCGCACAGGGCGTGGGCGCCGTCTTCAGAGAGGTTGGCCGAGAGCCCCGGCACGACGAGGAGCGACGCGGTCACGTCGGAATCGGTGAGCGCGAGGCTCGGGTCGACCTCGACGAAGAAGGAGACCCGGTCGCCGAGCCAGACCTCGGGAGCGACGCCGAGCGCGGCGGTCGACTCGCCCGTGGAGGCGTCGGCGCGCCAGCCTACGTTCGCGGTGACGTCCACGATGCCGAAGCTGCGCGACCAGTGGAGCTCGGGGCCGATGACCACGCTGCCCGTGGTGAGATCGACGCCGCCATGGGCGGCGAGGACCAGCTCGTCCCCGAGGCCGTAGCGAGCGACCGCGTCGAGTCCGCCACCGGTGGGAGTTCCGGCCCAATCGGCGCTGCCGCCCACGCCGATCGTGAGGTCGGCGTGACCGCCGAGCCCGACGCCGGTCACCAGGGACGGCGCGACGCCCGCGGCGTCGGCGAACGCGGTGGGGGCGAGCGCGACGCTGCCCGCGTCGCTGAGGCCACCGTAGAGGTTCAGGGGAGCGGCGAACGCGACCGAGGCGAGGAACAACATGGGCTTCCTGGACGGCGCGGGGGGGAGGGCGCCACATCCCCCCGATCGGCAACGACCGATTCATGCATGAGCGCGATCCGCGGGCGAGGCGCCGGACGCTCCCATCGCGAGGGCAGACCCGGGACCGGTTAGCCGGCCCCATGGCCCGCTTCCAAGCTTTCCGCCCCCACCCCTGGCACGGGATCGATCCCGGCCCCGACGCGCCCGACGTCGTCACCGCCTACGTGGAGATCACGCCGTACTCCACGGTGAAGTACGAGGTGGACAAGGTGAGCGGGTTCCTCAAGGTGGACCGTCCGCAGCGGATGAACGCGCTCCCGCCGATGCTCTACGGGTTCATCCCGCAGACCTACTGCGGCCGGGGCATCGCCGCCCTCGCCGGCACCGAGCGGGGGGACGGCGATCCGCTCGACATCTGCATCCTCTCCGAGCGCGCCATCGACCGCGCCGACATCCTGCTGCGCGCCCGGGTGGTCGGCGGCCTGCTCATGGTCGACAAGGGGGAGGCCGATGACAAGATCGTGGCGGTGCTCGACGGCGACGCCGTCTGGGGCGAGGTCCGCGAGCTCGACGCGCTGCCCGCGGCGCTCGTCGCCCGGCTCCGCCACTACTTCGAGACGTACAAGCTTGAGCCCGGGCGGAACCCGGTGCGCATCGAGTCCACCTACGGGCGGGCCCAGGCGCTGGAGGTCGTGCGCACCTCGCTCGCGGACTACCAGGCGGAGATCGCCACGCTCGGGGCGTGCTGAACCGATGGCCATCGCGCTGATGGTGCAGGGGACCGGCTCCGGGGTCGGCAAGTCGTGGTTGTGCACGGGGCTCTGCCGGCTCCTGGTGCGGCGCGGGCTCCGGGTGGCGCCGTTCAAGGCGCAGAACATGGCCAACAACGCGGCGGCATTGGTGGGGGGAGGGGAGATCGGGCGAGCGCAGGCCGTGCAGGCCGAGGCCGCGCGGGTCGTCGCCACGGCGGACATGAACCCGATCCTCATCAAGCCGGTGGCACACACCCGGGCGCAGCTCGTGGTGCGCGGGCAGGCGGTCGGGCACCTCGAAGCGCGCGATTACTGGCGGGACACCTCCGCCTTGTGGAAGCTCGTGGCCGAGTCCTACGACCGGCTCGCCGCCACCGTGGACGTCGTCGTCCTCGAAGGCGCCGGCTCGCCCGCTGAGTTCAACCTTCGCTCCCGCGACCTGGTGAACATGCGCATGGCCCTTCACGCCGATGCGCGGGTGCTCCTCGCCGGGGACATCGACAAGGGTGGGGTCTTCGCCAGCTTCCTCGGGACGCTCGGGCTCTGTGCGCCGGAGGAGCAGGCGCTCATCAAAGGCTGGATCATCAATCGCTTCCGCGGCGACGAACGCCTGCTCGACCCCGCGCCCGCCGAGTTCGGGGTCCGCACCGGAATCCCGGTCCGCGGGGTGATCCCGATGCGTCGGGACATCGTCATCGATCGGGAGGATGATCCTTCGGACCTGGCGCTCGGCGGCGGATGCGTGGACCTCGCGGTGCTCCGGTTGCCGACCGTCAGTAATTTCACTGACCTTGAGCCGCTCGCCCACACCCCCGGGGTGGGGCTGCGGTGGGTGGCGTCGCCAGACGAGATGGGCAATCCAGACCTGCTCCTTCTCCCCGGGAGCAAGGACACCCTCTCCGACCTTCGTTGGCTGCGTAGCCGCGGGCTCGACCGCTCGATCCGCGCCGCAGCCGCCCGCTCCATCCCCGTGCTCGGCCTCTGCGGCGGCTACCAGATGCTCGGCCGTACCCTCCGCGACGACGGCGGCGTGGGCGGCACCGCAGCGACCGAGCCCGGGCTCGATCTCCTCCCGGTGGACACCGTTTTCGACCAGGAGAAGCGGACGATCGCCGTGTCGGGGCGCACCACCGGCGCCTGGCTCCTCCCCGCTGGCCTCCCGGTGGACGGCTACGAGATCCACCAGGGGGTCACCGCCGCTTCAGCGCCGCTGGTGGAGCTCGGCGACGGGCCCGACGGCGCGGTCGCCGGCCTGGTGGCGGGCACGTACGCCCACGGCTTCTTTGACCGCGGCGAGCTGCGGAAGGCGCTGGTGGACACGCTCCGGCGGCGTAAGGGGCTCGACCCGCTCGGGGACGCGCCCGTGGAGGACGCCGCGGCGTTCCGGGAGCGCAACTACGAGGCGCTCGCGGACCTGCTGGAAGCGCGGCTGGACCTCTCGGGGCTGCTGTAGGGCTGCAATCCCCTGAAATGCGCAGAAATCGCCCCGTTCCCCCGAACGGGCGACATGGAGGGGGTCCAACGGAGCCCCCAATGACCTTCGCCCGCCGCCTCGCCATCGCCGCCTCCTCCTTCGCCGCCCTCACCGCGGCCGTCCCGGCGTTCGCCGCCTCCCACGCGGAGCCCCTCGGCCGCGCCGCGGACGGTCGGCCGGTGGTGCTCCACGCCGACGCTCGCGAGGTGGTGGTCTTCTGGTCGCCTGCGGACACGGCCGCGCTCGATGAAGCGCGCGCCCTGGACGCGGCGGGCTACGCCGTCATCGTGGTCGCGGAGCAGGCCGCGGGCGCGAAGAGCGAGCTGGTCCCGGCGTTGCGCGCCCATTCGTTCGACGTGCCGCTCTTGGTGGACCCGACGGGGGACGTCCGCCGGCGGCTTCACGTCGCCCCCGGGGTGCCCTTCGCCCAGATCGGCCCCGATCTGCGGGTCACGAGCCCGTCGTTCGCCACCCTGGAGGCCGGTCACCCGGGGGCGATGGCGAGCCTCCGTTGAGGTCCCGGGGTTGAACGACGATCTGGGCGATTGGCGGATCACGGTCCGCGGGGTCGCGGCGGAGGTTGGCTGCCAATCGCGGCGCCGCCGCAGGGCCGCCGCCCGCCCCGCCCTTCTCGCCTCGGCGGCCCCTCGACCGCCGACGCCTCCGGGCGGCAAGGCGGTGGAGCGGCTCCAGCCCTTCGCCAGCGTCTCTCAGTCGATCCGCACGGTCGCGGCCGAGAGCCGGAGCTGGCCGCTGAGCCGCCGCCGCTCGATGATCTGCTCGGCGCCGTCGACGCCCGCCTCGGCGAGCTGCTGACGCAGGCGGAGGATGTGCAGGTTCAACGCGGGGGAGCCGATGCCGAGGTGGGAGCAGGCCACGTCGTTGTACATCCACCCCTGCTCGGGGAGCGGGAGCCCGCGCTCGGCGTCGGCGAGGCGTTCGCGAGCCAGAAGCAGAAGGAGAAGGTGGTGAACGCGAGAGCGGAGCTGGGTCTCGGGGCCGCCGGTGGAGAGGAAGACGTCCACGTGCTCTTCGTCCTGGCTCACCGCGATGCGCAGGTGGATGGGCTCGGCGATGCGCTCGCCGGGGCGCAGGGTCGCGGAGGCGAAGGCGTCGTCCCCGGGCGGGGGGAGCAGTACCTTCCAGTTGGCGCCCCCGGCGACGACGGTCTCGCCGTCCACCGCGGGGCGCGCGCCGGTGTCGGCCTCCAGCAGCCAACCTTCGGCTTCGTGGGAGATCGCCACCTCGGGCTCCTCCGCGTCGGGAAGCAGGAGCAGCCCGCCGCTGGGCACGCGCACCGCTTCGTCGTCGACGCGCAGGGCGGCGGGGCCGGGGGCGCCCGCGTCGGCCAACACCCACTCTTGCGTCGGGGAGCCGAACCGCAGCACGCCACCGGCAGGGACGTTGAGCTGTTCGCCCGCGAGGAGCCGCCGATCGCCGAGCCACGTGCCGTTGCGACTGCCGAGGTCCCGCACCTCCCAGCCCGCGCTGCCGACGTAGCGGACGAGCGCGTGGGCGGTGGAGACCTGCTTGTCGGCGATGCGCACCCCGCAGTCGGGGCCGCGGCCCACGATCGTGCGCGCGCCGAGGGAGAGGGCGACGGAGGACGGACGATGGAGCAGGATTCCCACGGGCCGCATGGTATCCTTCGCAGGCGCTCCCATGCCAGACACCGCCGTCCTGACCCGGGCGGAGGGCACGGCCCCGACGCCGCCTGCGGTGTCCGGTCCACCCGCGCCCGCCGCCGAACGCTACCGCGACGAGGGCCTCCTCGCGCGCGGGGGCATGAGCGAGGTGCGGCGGGTCTGGGACACACGCTTCGGCGTGGTGGTGGCGATGAAGCTGCTCCGCCACGAGCTGGTTGGCGACACGATGGCCGAAGCGCGGTTCGCCGCGGAGATCGCGGTGACCGCGCGGTTGCAGCACCCCGGGGTGGTGGCGGTGTACGACGAGGGGACGGACCCCGCGGGGCGGCCCTGGTTCACGATGAGCGAGGTCCGCGGCGACACCTTCACCGCGGTCATCGCCCGCGCCCACGCGGCGGGACCGCCGGACGACACGATGCTCCACGGCCTGGTGCAGCTCCTGGAGCGGGCGTGCGAGGCGGTGGCGTACGCGCACGGTTCGGGCATCGTCCACCGCGATTTGAAGCCGGACAACCTGATGATCGGGGCGTTCGGCGAGGTCCGGGTGATGGACTGGGGGATCGCGCGGCTCATCGGCGCGGGGGCGTCCGCGGGGGCAGAGGGCGCGGGGGCGCTCGTGGGTCCCGTCGGGTCTGGCACGGCTCCCGGCGAGATCGTCGGCACGCCGGCGTTCATGGCGCCGGAGCAGGCGCGCGGAGAAGTGGAGGTCGGTCCGGCCGCGGATGTCTACGCCCTCGGCGGGGTGCTCCACCAGGTGCTCACCGGGCGCAGCCGCATGGCCGGCGGCGCCCGGGCGGCGTGGGCGGGCCTCCGCAGCGGCGATCTCCCCCCGGTCCTCGACCCGCCCCCGCCCGGGCTCCCCGCGGCGCTCGTCGAGCTCTGCCGCCGTTCGCTGAGCTTCCCCGCCGCGGATCGTCCGAAGGACGCCGGCGTCCTCGCCGCCGCGCTCCGCGACTGGCTCGACGGCGCCCAGCGTCGCGCCGAAGCGTTGGCGCTGGTCGCGAAGGCGTCGGCGCAGCTCCCGGTCCTGGGGCAGCTCCGGGCGGAGGTCGAAGCGCTCAGGAAGGAGGCCGATTCTCGGCTCGCGGCCGTCGCTCCAGCCGATCCCGTGGACGCGCTGCTCCCCGCGTGGGCGCTCCAGGACCGAGCCGCGGCGGTCGCCTCCGAGGTGACCCTGCGCGAAGTGGCGTTGCACCAGGACCTCCGCGCCGCCCTCAGCCGCGCCCCGGAGCTCCCCGAGGCGCACGCGCTCCTCGCCGACCATTACCGCGACGCCCTCGCCCGCGCCGAGGCCGACCGCGACGCCCTGGCCATCGCGCGCAACGAGGTCCTCCTCCGCGCCCACGACCGGGGCCGACACGCCGCCTTCCTCCAGGGCGACGGCGCGCTGACCCTCCACACGACCGCGCCGGTCCACGCGCGGCTGTTCCGCTACGTGGAAGAGGGGCGCCGCCTCGTGCCCCGCTTCGAGCGAGACCTCGGCGAGACGCCGCTCCGCACCGTGACGATCCCCAAGGGCTCGTGGCTCGTGACCCTGGAGGGGCCCGGCGGGACCGTGCGGTACCCGGTGCGCATCGACCGCGCCGCGCATTGGGACGGCGTCGCCCCGGGCGAAGCAGAGCCCACGCCGATCTGGGTGCCCGGGCCCGAGGAGCTCGCGGCGGACGAGGTCTACGTGCCCGCGGGATGGTGCCTCGTGGGCGGCGATCCCTACGCGGCGGACAGCCTCCCGCGGCAGTCCGTCTGGGTGGACGGCTTCATCGTCGGCCGCTTCCCCGTGACGCTGGCGCAGTACGCGCGGTTCCTGGAGGCGCACCTGGCGGAAGGCGGCGAGGCGGCGTTGGCCGCGATGCTGCCCGGCCCGCTCGACGGCAAGCCGGCGTTTGTCGTAGAGCATGGTCGGATTTTTCCGGCTGCTCCACACGCCCCCCACCTCCCGGTCACCGGGATCACCCACGCAGCGGCGGCCGAGGCCGCGCGTTGGTTGGGCGGTCAGCTCCCCAACGAGCTGGAGCTGGAGAAGGCGGCCCGCGGCGTGGACGGGCGGCTCACCCCGTGGGGGAGCCAGATTGAAGCACGGTGGTCGCGGGTGATCGGCTCCAGCCCCTCCCCGCCGTGGTTCCTCCCCGTCGGGAGCATCGCCAGCGACGAAAGCCCCTACGGCGTGCGCGATCTGGCGGGGAACGCCCGGAGCTGGTGCCGGAACTGGTGGTCGCGCTCGGGGCCGATCCTCAACGCTCGCGTGGTGGACGCCCCCGACGAGGGCACCCACCGCGCCGTGCGCGGCGGCTTTTATGGGTCGCCGCCCCCGACCCAACGCAGCGCCACCCGCTTCGGATTGCCTCAGGAGCGGGCGGCGGAGGCGGTGGGCCTGCGGGTGATCAGGGCTGCGGCCAGGTGGGAGTGGCCGTCGTCCGCCAGGTCGAAGCCGGAGAGTCCGTGATCACCAGCTGGGGCGGAGCGCCGGTGGCCGCGGTCGCGAACTTCACCGCCTTCAGGTAGTACAGGGTGTTGCCCTGCTTCGTGTAGGTGGCCCACTCCAACGCGATCCAGACGTTGCCCTCGGGGCCGAACGGGCCGCGCCAGGCGTCACCGGTCGCGTTTGCCGCAGGCGTTTGCCAGGCCGGTGCGTCCGCGTCGGCGGCGGTCTGCTGGGTCAGCTGGGACGGGAAGGGGATGTTCGAGATCGACCAGGTGAACGTGCTCTGGGCGGTGACGCCGGCGGACCCGTACTGCACGGTGATCCGACCGGGCGGCGGCGACGCGGCGTTGGAGAGCGTCCACCACACGTTGCTCTTCTTGTCGATGCTCACGTTGGGTTGGTCGGAGGCGGTGACGGGCGAAAGCGTCGTCCCATCAACGACCTTCGCGTGGTACCACAGGCATACGGCGACCACGACGTTGCCGACGGAAATCTGGTAGATCCCCAGCTCCCCGATGCCCCCGCTGAGCTCCTTGCGCTCGCGCGCCGCGTCGGGCGCCGGCACCGCGTGGCCGTTGAACAGTGACGGGCTGTTGAACGGCAGGCTCAGCGCGCGGGACGAGCCCGCGAGGGCGGGCACCTGGTCGGCGAAGCCGAGGACCGCGAGCTGCTCGCGGGCGCGGAAGGTGAGGTCGCCGTAGCCGGCGAGCACGACGCGCACGCCGTCCACGTCCTGGGTGCGCCACTGGGACAGCAGCGTGAGCAGGGAGAAGGAGTAGGCGCTGCGCCACTGGCCGCCCAGGTTGGCGGTGTAGGCGGGGCTCCCGATCTGCGCGCCGAGCATCACGCGCATGCCGATCTCGGCCTGCGCGGCGAGCTCCTGGCCGAGCGGGTCGGCGCTCACCGCGGTGGCCGCCACGTTGTGGTAGCAGCAGTCGGTGACGACGGTGACGTAGCGGCGGAGGCCCTCGCCGTTGGCCAGGGTGTTGGCGAGGAGCGCGTCGAGCTGGTTGATCACCAGCGCGTCGTGGAGCTCGGCGCCGACCAGCGTGGTGTCCTGGAGGACCCAGGCGAGGCGATCGCCGAGGAAGTCCGTGGCGTCGGGCGCCTGGGTGGGCGGGCGGAGGTGGGCGCCGTGGCCGGAGAAGACGATGAG